>JAFXVU010000195.1 GCA_017534705.1 Bacteroidaceae bacterium | reverse complement strand
CTGGCCGTTGATGTATTCCATCACGGGCTGGTAGTCTTGGGTGTCGATGTCGATGCCCGAGAGGAGTGTGATGCGGCTGATGGCTGCGTCCTTGATGCGGCAACTGGTGTCGTTACCGCCGTTGCGGAACTTCACGGCCTTGTTCTTCAAGTGCTTCTTGGTGCCGAAGAGTTCGTAGTCGAGGCTGTTGATGCCGTATTTCTTCTTGGCTTTGGCCTTGATGGTGTGGGGTGTCCATGCTCGGCTCCATCCACCGGCCATCGAGAGGTCCACCTCCTGGTTGAGCACCATCTGGTTGTCGGGTGTCAGGTATTGGATGTTGCCGGCGCGGTCCCAGTCCATGTTCCAGTTGCAGGGTGAGCTCTGTCCGTAGCCGACCTTTCCGTTGGTGCCGCGCACCAAGATGCCGGCGAAGTCGCCATAGAGGTCATCCCAGTCAGCGGTGATGGACACCACTGGGAGAGTGAAGGTGTAGCCGTCGCCGATGTAGGAACGGGTCACCACGTCGCTCGGCAGGTAGCCGTCACGGAAGAGGCGGAACTTGTAGTTGGCGTTGCCGTAAGTCATGAAGGTACCGGTCTTGCTGACTGTGCCGTTTTCTTTAGTGGGGGTGGAACCATCCTCGGTGTAGTACAGGGTGGCGCCTTCAGGAATATTCACGACCACTTGCAGGGAGCCAGTGAAGATCTGTCCGTCCTTGTCCACTGTGGGAGGTGGCAGTTGCTGTGTGGCGTATGCATTGCCGTTGTTGGTCTTGCCCGGGGTTGGATATCCTGTGTAACTCCATTCGTCTCCGCCGTCGGTGGTGCGGGCATAGGATATGCGCTGCTTGGAGGCGGGGTAATCCTGCTTGAGTACAAGTTTACCATTGGAATCGCTTAGGTAGAGGGTGCCTCCGTCGCAGTCGAGAGAGAAGGTGGCGTTGGTCTGGGCGATGTCGGAGTGGTCGAACCATATCACCTTGTAGCTCTTGGATGAAACGGCACCCATATTATTGGGCATACGCCACTTCATCAGGTTTTCGGGGTCGTCGCTCAGGTAACAGCCGCTCAGGCCGGCGGAACGGTCGCTGACGTTGTATAACTCAATCCAGCCACCGTAGTTGGTCGAGGGGTCGAGATACATGTCGAGGTTCGACGATTGCACTTCGTTCACCACCAACTGTCCTTCGTTCAGACTCGGGTTGCTGACATAAATCTGCAAGGTGGCCTTCACGTTGCCGCCGTCGGTGCTTGTGGCGGTGATGGTGGCGCTGCCCGTGGCCAGAGGGGTGATGCCTCCGTTCTGGTCGATGGTGGCCACACGGGTGTTGCTGCTGCTCCATTTCAAGGTTTTGATGGTGGCGTCTTCAGGCTCGACTTCATATTTCACCACATAGTAGTCGCCAATATAAAGACCAAGACGAGGGGCCTCGAGTTTGATGGTGCTCACACGTGTCACCAGCCCGTAGTATTCGAGTTTGAAGTTGTCGAACAGACACCAGCTGTTGTTGGAGCGTGTCTCGTTAATCAAACCCATGACCAGCGACTTGTCGGTAATCTCAAACTCCATGGTGTTTTGGTAGGCACCGTTGTCGAAGGCCAGACGACCAGTCTCCATACTGCTGGGGAAGTATTTCTCCTCACCCCAGTCCCACCACCAGCCACCGCCAGTGCTGTATGTCCAGCAACCATCCACATACTCGGGAAGTTCGTAGCTGTACACGCTCGCCAGTTTCTTCTTCGTGCTGTTGGCGTACATGTAAGCTGTGATGTTCTCCGAACCATTCGTGTGGGCGCTGTAGGTCTGCTCGTTGCTGCCAGCTCGATATAATGCCTGGACACTCATTCTGTACTTGCCGTTGGACATGTCATCGAATGATTGGAAAAGATTGAATTTTCCGTTGTAGAATTCCATGCACTCTACTCGAACGGTTGGCGAAGTGGCATTCTTGTCCCATGACCAGCCTTCAGAGGAGTTGTTGTCGAAACGTGGGTTCTTGATGAACTCATCGGTGACGTCTATCCATGCTCTTGTCTCCTGGCCATGCACGGCGAGTGAGCACACGAAGCAAGTTAGAACGGTGAAGAGGATTGATTTTTTCATCTTCATGATGTCTTTAATTGGGTTACCTAAGCTTTTTACCTTAAAAAGAAGTCGAAACTGCCTGCAAAATTAGCACTTTTTTCCCGTATTACTTTCTTTTTTCTGTTTTTTATTGTTAAAAGTACACTTTTAACTTTTTTGCTTGTCTTTCAGCCATCTTCTGAATATTCTTTTTCGCTTAAAAAGCATAAAACTCGTTAATACGCTTTGCCTAACCGAAATAAACCGCTAACTTTGTACCCGAATGAGAAAATGGACCTTCATATTGGCCTTTATGGCATGTTCTGTCCTTCGGGCTCAGGACCAACCCGTCAGCGTGGATGTCAGTAACCATCAGCCTGATGAGAGCGTGGAGTTGCGTCCCGTCTCGTCCGACCGCCTGGATTTCGTCGGCCTTGATGATGACGACGATGCCGTATATCTTGGTGCCATGAACGACTCCCTGCACATGCCGACACTTGACATGCTCGGACACCGTCCCTATATCGGTTATTATCCCATGATGGGATGGGGGTTGTCAAGCTGGGACCTGCATCAGGGACTGAATGTCAGTCTGGGCACGAGCGTGTTCTCGCAGTTCGGGCATCATGTCTATCACAAGGCCGGTTTCACTCAGAATGTGGCCGCCATGTACGCTGTTCCCCTTTCTTCAAAGCTGTCCGTAGCCTTCGGAGGTTATTACGACCACATCAACTGGGGACACCTGAGCAGTCACGGCGCAGGTATCAATGCTGTCATCGGTTATATGTTCAACCCACATTGGGAGGCTTATCTCTATGCACAGAAATCACTGGCGCATAGCAAGATGCCGATGCCACTCTATTTCATCGGAGACATGGGCGACAGGATAGGTGCCGCGCTGAAATACAATTTCAATCCCTCAATCAGTGTGGAGCTGAATGTGGAATACCGCGATTATCCAAGCGACCCCTTCCGCCCCTTCTCACACCACTGGCCACAATAGAGGGTGGAAAGCGTAAAGTCGAGAAAGGTTATTAATTTCTAAATATATGGATTTCAAGGATATAGTACAGAAAAGAAGAAGCATACGTAAATTCACAGACGAGCCCCTTTCGTCTGAGCAGTTGCAAATCATACTAAGAGCCGCACTCATGTCGCCAACCTCAAAAAGCTGCCGTTCATGGGAGTTCATTGTGGTTGATGACAAGGACATGCTCTACAAGATGTCGCGCTGTAAGGCTGCAGGAGCTGAGTTTATCGAGAACGCCCCCCTCGCTGTTGTGGTGCTGGGCAATGCCGAGAACGACGATGTGTGGGTGGAGGACGCCAGCATCGCCGCTGTGAGCATGCAGTACCAGGCCACAGAACTCGGCATCGGTTCTTGTTGGGCGCAGGTGCGCAACCGCAAGATGACAGATGGCAACCTGTCTGACGACATTTTGCGTATGTTGTTGGGCTACAGCGACAGCCTGCGAGCCGTATGCATCATCGCTTTCGGTCATCCCGCCATCGAACGCAAAGAGCAGGACGAGAGCAAACTCAAATGGGAGAACGTCCACGTTTATGAGAAACCCGAATAACCTTTCCGGCATGGAGCGCAAAGACATTGTGCTTGTGGGTGCGGGAAGGGTGGCTACTAGTTTGTCTCTGGCTCTCGTCAAAGCTGGCCATCGGGTGTGTCAGGTCTATAGCCGGACTGAAAAGTCCGCCAAAGCACTGGCCGAAAGACTGACAGCCGACTATACCACCTCTATTGATGCTCTTGTCAAGGATGCCGATATCTATATCATCGCACTCACCGACACCGCTCTCTCAAGCCTCGCCCGTCAAATCACCAGGGGTAGGGAGGAGCGTCTCTTTGTGCACACTGCTGGCAGTATGAGCATCGACACTTTGGACTGCCCGCGCAGAGGCGTGTTCTATCCCATGCAGACTTTCTCTCTCGAGCGGCTCGTCGATTTCCAGCATGTGCCGGTCTTTGTGGAGGCATCTGACGATGACGACCTGCAAATCATACGTGCTTTGGCGTCAACCATCACCGACAATGTGTTCACCCTCTCAAGCCACGACCGCCAGTACTTGCATCTCGCAGCCGTCTTCTGTTGCAATTTCTCCAACCATTGCTATGCCATTGCCGAGCGTATGCTCAACGAGCATGGAGTGCCTTTCAGCGTCATGTGGCCTCTCATCGACGAGACGGCTGCCAAGTCGCACAAGATGTCCCCGCTAATCGGGCAGACAGGACCGGCGGCCAGAGACGACCAGGAAGTGATGCGCCGTCAGGAGCGTTTGCTCGCGGACAATCCCGCTTGGCAGCAAATCTACCAACTCATGAGCCAGGACATCCAGTCTATGGCTGAATCATCAGAAAAATCCGAATAATCCGATATGATTAACTACGATTTATCAAAAATCAAAGCCGTGTTTTTCGATGTTGACGGTGTGCTCAGTCGACAGACCATCAACCTCTCTACTGATGGCGTGCCACAGCGGACGGTCAACATCAAGGACGGATATGCCATGCAGCATGCCGTGAAGTGCGGACTCAAACTCGCCATCATCTCAGGCGCCAGGACAGAATCCACCAGAGTGAGATACGAAGGGCTCGGACTCACCGACATCATCCTTGGAGCATCAGTGAAAATTCTCGCTTACAACCAGTTGTGCGAGAAGTATGGACTCAAGGACGAAGAGGTGGTCTTCATGGGTGACGACATCCCCGACTATGAGGTGATGTGTCGTTGCGGATTGCCTTGCTGTCCTGCTGATGCGGCTTCCGAGATTAAGTCGGTGAGCAAGTATGTCTCCGACCGCAATGGCGGTGAGGGGTGCGCGCGCGACGTGCTGGAGCAGATTCTCAAGGCGCAGAACCTGTGGATGCACAATGCCGAAGCTTTCGGTTGGTGATACAGTTTTTTTTCGTTTAATCGGATAATCGTTTAATCGGATAATCGTTTAATCGAATCGATTATTCGTATAATCGTGATTCCGTTATCTTGATAATCATTTATGCTTGATCATCTGAAAAAATACAAAATAGTCCTTGCCAGCAACTCGCCGCGCCGTCGCGAACTGCTGCAAGGACTGGGTCTGGACTTCGAGGTCAGGACACTCAAAGGCATCGATGAGAGTTATCCCTCCTCACTGAAAGGAGAGGATATCCCCAAGTACATCAGTGGACAGAAAGCCAAGGCTTATCTGCAGGGCATGGCCGACGACGAACTCATCATCACGGCCGACACCATCGTCTATTGCGACGGAGAGGTGTTGGGCAAACCCAGCGACGATGAGGACGCGGCGAGGATGTTGAGGAGGCTCAGTGGCAAGACACATCAAGTCATCACGGGTGTGAGCATCATCACCAAACAAACCCACCGCGTCTTCGCTACCACAAGCCTCGTGCAGTTCGACAACATCTCCGATGAGGTCATCCAGTATTATGTGACGCATTATCATCCCAACGACAAGGCCGGTGCCTATGGCATACAGGAATGGATAGGCTATATCGGTGTGGTCAGGTTGGAGGGTTCGTTCTACAACGTGATGGGACTGCCCGTGCAACGACTTTATAAAGAACTGGCAACAATAGAATAACATTGAAGATGAGACGTTTACCTTTTTTGATGGTTTTGCTTCTGGTGCTGGCCATGACCTATTCTTGCGACCGTTTCCGACAGCCCAAATTGATCATCTTCGACACCATCTGCACCGATACCCTCATTGGTGAGGCCGACCAGGCCATCTATGGTACGATTGGCGACAAGTCGACCATGCAGACGCTGATACTCTACACGTATGATGACACCATGGTCTTCCGGCTTGTCAATCCGCAAATCATCGGCCGCTATACTGTGGGCGACCGGGTGGCGGTGGTTCCCTGTGGAGAAGCGATGGCCAACCGGGTGGTCGATATTACCTCACTCATGCAGGAGTGGGGAACACGCGACTCGCTCAAGGTGCCTCATGGATTCGCCATCGAGGCCGATGGCAAGATTCGCGCCATCAACAACAACACCGGTCGGCTTTATCACGGATGGGAACTGGTCAACGGGCGGTTCGTCATCAACCACAACAACGGAAAGGCACGCACCGACACCATTTCCGACACCATGGACATCCTCAAGCTCACACCCGACTCTTTTGTCATCGGTGATTCCATCCACGCTTTACGCTATGGCTGTATCGGTGAGAAAATCTCTACTTCCAAGAAGAAAAGACGTCGTTAGAGGCGGGGCTTCCTACCTGTCCAATTCTTACTATCTTGCCGCTGCAAGCGCGTCGTGCAGCATACGCAGTTTTTTCGCAGTAAAGAAAGTGCTGCGATACGGGCGTATGCCCTTCACTTCATAGAAATAGTAGGGTTGGTTCTTCTTCAGCAGTTTCTGAATGGCAACCAGATTCTCTTCGATATGATGGTGCTCTATCTGCACGTTGTCTCCATTGATTAAGTGGATGACGAGGTTGTAGTGGTTGTCGTGGCTCACTTGATACGCCACGTCGAGCATTAAGTTGTTGTCTTTCATGATAGGGTGATTTTGATGATTGTGTAATACATGCCAGGCATGAAACTATAGCCTAAATGCCTAATGCCTAGCCGCCTGATTGCCTAATGCCTAGCCGCCTGATTGCCTAATGCCTAGCCGCCTAAATGCCTAATGCCTAGCGCCTAATTGCCTTATGCCTTGCGCCTATACCAAGTCTAGGGTTGCTTCTATGCCTGCTTTGCAAGCTTCATGCCAGGTGTTGAAGCCTCCTTCGCAGGTTTTGACCAGGATGGGTTTCTTGAGTATGCGTTCCTCTGCCTTTCGGTGGCCCAACGACCAAAGGCGATAGATGCACCAGCACCATTGGTTGTCCTTGCGGTCGAAGGTGTACGACAAATGGTAGCCATGTCGTTCGCGGAGCCATTCCATCACGTTCCAGGCGCTTGGCATCGGCAAGGAACCACCACCCGTCTCCATCGCCGTCAATTCACGGAAACTGTAGTCGTGAATGGCAAGGCAATTACCCTCGGAGACAATACCCCGATAAATCACACAATCGAAGTCGGTCTGCTTCAAACGGTTCACCATTTCGGGAACCACAATCATCTCGTTTCTGTTCGTGTTAGTCATGATAAATAGTTTTTTTATGTATTTGTTGTAAATAAATATAGAAATTGTTTCGTTATTTCATTTTGATTTTGTAATTTTGCGTATTCATAGTTGTGATTGTGTTGCAAAATTACGCAAAATGAATAATACAAAACAAATAATTTAACCAAAAATTCATCAATCCACAGATTTTTCAACAAACAAACGGGGGGAGCCATGGAAAAGAAAGAAATACTACAGCAGTTAATCAACTACTATACAGATGGTAATAAAAGCCGATTTGCAGAGATGCTTGAGGTGACGCCTCAAGCGGTCAGTTCATGGATGAGCCGTAATACGTTCGACCTCGACAGGGTTTACTCAAAATGTGAAGGAGTATCGGCGCATTGGTTGTTGACAGGAGAGGGCGAGATGATGTCCCGCGACAAGGGGATAGCCCGAACTGCCACCGATGTTCATTCCGATTCCAACGTCATCAACATTCCCGTACTTAATCTCGACTCAAGAGGGGGATTCCTTTCCAACGATGTGATTGAGCCCGAGTATGTCATTAATTACATCCCTTTCTCTCGTTCCACTGCGCAACAGGGTGATGTGGTCATCAATGTCTTTGGTGACTCCATGTCGCCCAAGTTCCCCAACGGGAGTCTTATTCTGATCAGGAAAGTGGAGTTGTGGAGGGAGTTCCTTGAACTCAACAACCCCTATGTCATCGATATCAAGGACGGACGCCGTCTTCTCAAAGTCGTGCAAAAGGCCGACGACGCCACCCAATACATGCTCTGCAGCTACAATCCTGCTTACGAGCCACAACCCATACCCAAGACCATCATCCGGGGAATCTACCGCGTCCTGATGACGGTGAGGCTGGAAGGGGTATGAAAAAAGGCGGGTTTCCCGCCTTTTTTTATTGAATGTCTTTAAGGACTAGGTCCTTAAAGTCTTTAGGTCCTTTAAAGGGTCTCTCTGATTTTTGCGATGATGGCCAGTGCTTCAGCGCACTTGTCGGTCACGTACTGCCAGTCCTCGGCAGCCACCTTGTCCTTGGGGAAGAGCTTGCTGCCCATGCCCACGCAGTAAACGCCGGCCTTGAACCACGCGCTCAGGTTCTCCTCGGTAGGGGCCACACCGCCTGTCACCATGATTTTCGACCATGGGCAGGGGGCCTTGAGGTCTTTCACGAAGGCTGGACCATAAACGTCGCCGGGGAACACCTTTGTCAAATCGCAACCCAGTTCCTGTGCTTTGCCAATCTCGCTCACTGAAGCGCAGCCCGGGCTGTAAGGCACAAGGCGGCGGTTGCACACGGGGGCGATGTCGGGGTTGAACAACGGGCCTACGATGAAGCAGGCGCCAAGCTGGATGTAGAGGGCTGCGGTAGGTGCGTCAACGATGGAACCTACGCCCAAAGCCAGTTCAGGACATTCTTTGGCGGCGAACTTCACACACTCAGCAAACACCTCATGGGCGAAGTCACCACGGTTGGTGAATTCGAAGGCGCGCACACCACCGTCGTAGCATGCCTTGATTACTTTCTTGGCCACCTCGGGGTCTTTGTGGTAGAACACGGGAACCATACCTGTGGCTCCTATCTTGCTCAATACTGCTATCTTGTCAAATCTTGCCATAAATATAATCTCTTAACTCTTAACTCTTAACTATCTCTGCACGCGGCCGCTGGCGTCACCACCTGCCAAGGCATTCACTTCAGCTTCGCTCACGTGGTTGAAGTCACCGGGGATAGTGTGTTTCAGTGCACTGGCAGCCACGGCGAATTCCAATGCCTCGCCCTGGCTCGAACGGGTCAGCAGACCATGAATCAAACCGCCGGAGAACGAGTCACCACCGCCCACGCGGTCGATAATCGGGTTGATGTCGTAGCGCTTCGACTGGTAGAACTCCTTGCCGTCGTAAATCAGGGCCTTCCATCCATTGTAGGTGGCGCTGAAGCTCTCGCGCAGGGTCGAAACCACATACTTGAAACCGAACTCCTTGGCCATGGCCTTGAAGATACCCTCATAACCAGCGGCGTCGGTTTTTCCGGCATTGACATCGGCGTCGGGTTTGAAACCCAAGCAGAGTTCTGCATCTTCCTCATTACCGATGCAGACGTCCACGTACTGCATGAGAGGACGCATGATGCTGATGGCTTTCTCACTGGTCCACAGTTTCTTGCGGAAGTTCAGGTCGCAGCTCACTGTTACTCCGTGCTTCTTGGCGGCGATACATGCCTGGCGAAGGCACTCGGCAGAGGCGTCGCTGATGGCGGGTGTGATGCCTGACCAATGGAACCAGTCGGCACCCTCGAAAATCTTGTCGAAGTCGAAATCCTCGGGCTTGGCTTCAGCGATGGAGGAGTGCGCGCGGTCGTAAATCACTTTCGATGGACGCATGGAGGCGCCTGTCTCTGCATAGTACAGACCTATGCGGTCACCTCCGCGGGCAATACAGTCTGTGTTCACTCCATACTTGCGCAACGCATTGACAGCAATCTGACCTATCTCATGCTTGGGTAGTTTCGACACAAACACGCTCTCGTGACCGTAGTTGGCAAGGCTGATGGCCACATTGGCCTCACCGCCTCCAGGGATGATTTTGAAACTCTCGGCTTGTACGAAACGGTAGTTGCCCTCTGGCGACAGGCGAAGCATGATCTCGCCCATTGTAACAATTTTTGACATGTGCTATTTGATTATAATTGTTGGGTTTACTGAATAACAGAATAAAGGATGCGACAACTTGCATCGCTCTTTGTCCACGTTGACGATGCCGTCAACGCTTTCATTATGCAAATTTAGATGAATAATTCGAATTACGCCACATCATCAACCAAAAAAATCACAAAAACAGCCCGAGAAAGGACTCAGGCTGTTTGATTCAGTTTAGAATGGGTCGGTTACCAATCCGTCGGGTAGTGTGATATTGCCAGGGGTGTTGGCGTCATGTCGGCTGCTCCAACGAGAGTCGTCATTGCCTTCAGCGATGGGATAGACGGGAGTGGCGTGACAATAGAGTAGGAGGTTCTCAAAACTCAGGGAGTGAAACACGTAATCAGGGGTGACTCCCAGATTCTTGCATACGCTGAGCACCAGTGCCCAGATGGAGTCGTTCAGGCATCCACTTCGTCTTTCGTCGCCTTGAGGATGTTGCTCTGCGACAGCGAAGTGGTAATGCCGAAAAAACTGCCCAACTGCAAGTTGCCCAGACGGTTGCTGATGATGGAGAAGATGCGGTCGGGGTCCAGTTCCTGCAAGATCAGGTCGGCAAGAGCGTCTATCTCCTCACGGATTTGCTTGCGGCGGAACAAGATGTCGAAGAGCCAGCGCCACCAAGGATGCTTACCGCTCTTGCGGTGCTCTTGGACGCGTTTGGCGCCAAGGATGAGCAGAGCCACTATCTTGCCGATAATCTTGGCGTCCTTGGCCACGCGCATCACCTCTGGGATGATGTCTCTGCCCGTCATTTCGTCCTTGAACTTGGGCAACTGCGAGATGAGTTCGCTCGCCATGATGATGGTGCCTACGGTGGGTTTGCCTATCTCCCATTGCAGTCCTCCAATCTCGATGGTTTCCTTTGCCGACTGGAGGATGGCGTCGGCGGTTTGTTTTTCAATGGTCATAGTTGTCTTGTTTGGTTGTTGTTGTTTTTTTCTCCGGACTTTCCGGGTTGTTTGGAGTGTTCTGGAGGCTTTAGAGTGCAGAAGTGGTGGTGAAGCGCTTGTACCAGTAGTTGGGGTTGGCGTCGGTGGTCTTGTGGATATTGAAGGTCAGGGTCAGTTGATTGCCGTGCTCCTCGTTCCAGGATGGTGTGTAGGTGATGCTGCACTTGGGTGCTGCGATACCCTTGGCGCCATTGTTTTTAGGTGTCACCTTCACCGACCAGTCGCCATCCACAATGTGGGTGTTGACGGTGGTTTCGTTATCTGCGGTCGTGCCGATTCCCAAGAGGGAGAGCAGAGTGTCGGCTGGCTCTATCAGTGTGGTTTCCAGACGAAGTGTGCCTTCCTGTGCCTCTTCCGCCACCACCTCGCCGCCGGTGGCGATGGCTTGCAGGGTGTCGCCTGCCTCTGCCTCCAACGACGATGATTGGTTCAGGATGACACCGATGTCGGTCAGGGTCTCCGCCATGGCGTCGTTGGTGCCTGTCTGGCCAATCTCAATCTTGCATTTGCTCCATGCCATTATGATTCTTGCCATAGTCCTTGGTGTTTTTTTGGGGGGGCTTTAATCGTTTAATCGTTTAATCGTTTAATCGGATAATCGTTTAATCGAAAATTAATAAATAATAAGAAATAATTCAGTGATTTACGAAACTATATTCAAGTTTTACTTTAACTTGTGTCAGTTTGGTTTCGGGGAGGCTTGTCAATTCGGGTTCGTGGTTGATGCTGAGACGGACGCGAGGGTTCCCGTGTCCTTCGACGGTCTCGCGGAGCATGTCGCAGACCCATTGTATGCGTGCGAGGTCGTCCACTTTGTTGGTGCGTGAACCGACGCTTATTTGTGGTACGTAAACCACAACCTCAACCACGCCTTGCTGGTATTGGTCAATGGTGCCGCTGACCAGCCTTACTTCTATGTCTTCAGTCTTGGCATTGCGTGGACGCATGCCACGCCGATAGACGGTGCCGTCTATCTCTGCTGCCAGAGCGCTCGTCTTGATGAGCCTGTAGATGTATTTTTCCATATTTTTTCTGTTCATTGTTCAACAACGTACTTCGTCCTGTCGAGCAAGGTCTGTTGGATATAGACCACCTCGAACTCGCCGAGCAGTCGCCCTGAAAGCGAAAGTTGCACACGGTCGGTGTCGATGTCCATCTGCTCCGTGATGAATTCGTAACGCTGTCGGGTGTAGCTGCCTTTGTCTTCGTTGTGGATAATGGAGATCTCGCCTATGGAGATGAAGCACTCAATGGGTTCCGACCATTCCGGTTCCTCTGCAACAGGGTTGCCGTCGTCATCGAAGGTGGCGCCACGCACCTCATGGGGTGTCCATTCGTTGCGCTCGGCGCCACCTTCTGCCTCAGGCAAGATTCTGTATTTCATGTATCCATTGTATCTCATAGTAGAAATGGGAGTAGAAATGGTCACCAACAGTCGGAACCGTTGTCGATGGATGATTCCTCCAGGCCAAAGTCAGTGGCGTCGAAGTCGTAACGCCGTATCCAATAGCGCATGTTGCGTTTCGTGGCCTCAATGTCGGTGCTAACGCTGATGCCTCCGTGACTGCGTGAACCGCCCTCGCTGCGTGAGGTCTCCACCCAGCCGCTGACGATGTTCAGCGCGCAAATCATCATCGTTCGGTCGAAGTTCATGTCGTATTCCAGGTCGGGGACCAGCATATGGGCGTAGAGCTCTGCTTCCAGCACATCGCGGTCGGGATAACAGGTGCTGCAAATCAGTTTGCACCTTGAGCGCAGGGTCTTGAGGTTTGTCATTGTCCAGTCTCGGTTCTGAGGGTGAAGATACCTTTGATGGCGGTGATGACGGGCAAAGAAAGGCTCTCGGCCTTGGTGTACTCCGCGCCGTTCATACCTTGGGTTTCGCCCACGCCCCATTCCGAGATGCGGATGCGTCCGTAGTTGGAATACGACACGCCGGGTTCCGGACGAAGCTCGTTGTTGCAGTAAGCGTTCTTGATGACCCCTATCTTGCCTGCAGGTACAGCCACGATGTTGCCATTGACCCAAGGAGAGATGATGCCTGAGCCCGACGTATCGCTCACTCTGCACTTGCGGCGGATTTTCTCGAAGACGGGCAGGTCGTTGCTTTCCATGAAATTGTTGAGGGCACTGAGTGTCAACGGACTGCTGCTATGGCCGTTGCCGAAGACGGCCTGTCGCATCTTGGGAGCGCGCATGATGTAAGAGAGTTTGGCTGGCGAGATGAGCAGTTTGCTCACGGCAATGGTCTCGTCTGCCTTGTCCAGCATCTCACTCAAGTCCTCGAAGGGGTCAACATCATTGATGTTTTGCTCTGTCCATGGGGTATTCACGGTCAGGATGTTGTTGGAGGGTTGGTTGAAGTCGACTCTGCCGCGAACACCACCCTTGGGGTTGGTGTGCTCGTCGAATTCGAACACACCGCAGTTCGACAGACCGGAGAGGAAAATCATGTCAATCTTGCTCTGAACACTGTTCACGACCTCCTCCACACTTCCCCAGAGGATATTTACCAACTCCCGGCGCATCTGGCGGTTGCTGAGTTTCTTGGAGTCCAGCAGTCCCAGGATTGTGCGGTACTCGTTGATGGGTAGCGGTCGGCTGATGGCATGGTTGAATACTTTCTGTTTGATGGTGCTGATGCCCTCTGTGTTCAGTTCCGGTTCCTTGGAATTGTCGCCGACGGTGGCGGCGGCAACGGTGATGTTGTACTCGCCTATCAGTTCCTCGAAGTTCAGTCCCACGGTCGGGCGGTCCCAGTCCAGGTATTGGGGATAGATGGCGCGGTCGAAGATCTGTTTGCCGTGACGTGAGGCGGCGTCGATGCGAGCCTGCACACTCTGTGTCAACTCACCGAAAATAGATGTGTAATCCATGTTCTTTAGATGATTTATTTATTATTTACTAATCTTTCGGAAGTAAAAATGGAAGTAAAACTGGAATTAAACTCGCTACGCTCTTGGGAGTTATGTGCTTTGCACAGGACGATAGCATTAAATTGCTGTAGTATTGTCCAGCACGAAAGTGCTTAACTTCCAGCCAGCACTGCTGGCTTAACTCCCTATTTAACTTCATTTTATAACTTCCTAAACTTCAGTTGTTTACTAATTGATAAACAAAATATTGTGGTTGTTTGTCAAAGCGATGCTTGAAGTAAGGAAACTGTCGGGGAAAAGTTGAGTGGCATTGCGGATGACAAGGGCTTGCCATGCCACATCGACGGTCGGGAGGTCGTTCTCCATGATGGTTCGGTCGGCTGCCAGGACGGCATTCGGGGCATAGGCTGCCACAGGGCTGTTGCCGCTGGTGTCGGCTTCCTGGAGGTAGTCACCTGGTGCCAGACCGCTCATGGCGGAGGTGAGGGTCACCACGTCGTATCCCTCGTTGCTTCTGTCCACTGATGCGACAGTGCCTGTGACGTTGCTTCCCACCTTCATGACGGTGTCGCCCGCCATCAGGTAGTTGTCCTTGCTCACCCGTGGAGCGGTCGTGGTCCCGCCGTCCAGAACCTTGCCGATTTTCACGATACCCGCTTTCATCAGGTTCGTATCGACGTTCACTAATGTGCCGCGCTTGAGCAATGTGCCTGCGGCGAAGGTCTGTGCCAAGGCGAAACCGCCTGGCAGTACCTTGGGCTCGCGCCAGATGGCGTTTCTTCTGCCCGAATAAGTCTTCTCTTTGAAACTAATACTCATGATAATTGATTGTTTTTAGGGGTTGTTTTTTCTTCTAGATTTTCTAGATCTTCTAGGTCAAAAATGCGATTAAGCGAGTGCAGAGGGCAAACTCGTTTGCACTATGCTGAGCGTGAGCATTTTAGGCGAAGCCAATGTTCAAAAATGCGATTAAGCGAGTGCCGAGGGCAAACTCGTTTGCACTATGCTGAGCGTGAGCATTTTAGGCGAAGCCAATGTTCAATGTTCAATGGTCTTCGCCCATTCGTCGGCCTCGCTCTCCAGAAGTGCGTTGTTGTCTGTCTTGCATTGGGAGTCGATAGGCAGGAGGCTGTGGTTCACCATTTTCTGTTTGATGTGCGTCAGTTGTTGTTCCACGTTGCCTTCTGCGTCAATCTTGAGATGCTCGACCAAATACTTAGGGATGCCGACGCGTTCTGCAGCGGAAGTGATGATGGCGCTCTCTTCCTCACGTCGTTTTTCAGCTTTCATGGTGTCGTTATCCTTGCGCAGTTGCTGGTAGAGTTTCTCTTGCTCAGCGCGGTACTTTCTGAACCATGCAGGTTCTTCTTGGTTCCCTACCGATTCTCCGTCCTGACTTCCCTGTGCCTTGGTGTCTGTCTGACGACTGCCAAAGGCTGCTTGTGCTTCTCTCAACGCATCTCTGATTTGTTCGTCGATGTTTTTGGCGGTCTTTGCCGTCTCTTGCTCTGTGTTTTTGTCCATGGGTATTTCATGTTTTTGGGTTGAATACGTTGCAAAATTATAAAAACAATTACGCACCTTGCAAATATTTGTAATGCAAAGTGCGTAAAATTGTGTAATTTTCTTTTTTGCTTGGGGG
>JAFXVU010000194.1 GCA_017534705.1 Bacteroidaceae bacterium | reverse complement strand
GATTCCCGTAGCGCATTCTTGACATCTGGTATCCGCTTGGGAACACCTGCCATTACCACACGTGGTGCTAAGGAAGAACTCATGTATGAGATTGCTGACATGATTGAAACCGTACTCAACGATCCTGAGAACGATAGCGTTATCGCCAGAGTTCGCGCCCATGTCAACGACATTATGAAAGACTATCCTATCTTCGCTTGGTAATAACAATGCGAGAATACATAAAGAAAGGCTTGTTCGACATGAACAAGCCTTTCTTTATGCTTTTGATAAGACATTTCAGTTCCATCTTAGAATCCGTGATAAGATATCAGAACGATATTCATCATTGTCCCTGTCGTCCATATCCTTTTTTCTGATGACTTTAATTTCTTCTTCAGAAGGGAACTGGTTGGCGTTTTTAGTCATCTTATTTAAAATAATCTTTTGATAATTAAGTAAGTGTTTGTTAGGTGAGGTAATGTTGCATTCTCTTGGGTTAGGTAGAGAAGCTGCAATCAGCGCGGATTGTTGGCGAGTTAGGTCTTTGGCTGAGCAACCGAAGTGTTCTCTTGCCGCAGCTTCAACACCATAAATGCCATTGCCCATCTCGATGGAGTTAAGGTAAACTTCCATAATGCGATGCTTGTTCCAGAAAGTTTCGATGAGGATGGTGTAATAGGCTTCAAGACCTTTTCTAAACCAATTCTTATTGGGCCAGAGAAATACGTTTTTGGCTGTTTGCTGGCTGATAGTGCTTCCGCCAATGGATACATGTTTCCCGTCGTTATGTTCCAAAGCTCTCTTGATTCCCGCTTTGGAGAACCCGTTGTGATAGATGAAACGATAATCTTCGGCAGAGAGCGCAGCAATAGGCATATGATTTGAAATGTCTTCCAAATCCTTCCATTCATGTTTCAGCTTTAGCTTCTCACCGTTCTTGATTTGCTCGCAGCAACGGATTACCATTAACGGGGTCAGATAGACAGGAAAATACTTATAGGCAATAACACTGAGGATACTCATTCCGAAAAACAGAATGAGTATCCACATAATAGAACGTTTAATGATTGCGCAAAATCGTTTCACCAGGTATTTAGTTAAAGTCTATGGTGAATGACGGTTGCCCAACAAAACACTATTGCAGGGTGCCTTCGTTGGCGGCCTTAATCATCTCCTCGCTAGCATACATGAAGACCTCAACACGACGGTTGAGTTTGCGGCCTTCAGCGGTCTCGTTGGTCGCTACCGGTTCTGAAGAGCCCTTGCCTTCAATGCTCTTGATTTGCTTTTCGTTGACACCGCATTTGTGCAGGTAGTCGTTCACTGCTTGAGCACGACGCTGGGAAAGTGGAATGTTAATCTGGTCGTTACCAGTGATGTCTGTGTGACCTACAATCATCACGTCGGTGTCAGAATAGTCACCGAGAACTTTGGCGAACTTAGCCAACGAAATCTTGGCATCCTCGCTTAGGTCGGCCTTGTTCTTGGCAAAGAGAATACCAGAGTCAAAGGTCACCTTTACGGCGTCGAGACCGTTCACGTCGACTACTTTCTCGGCCTTGGCATTCTCAATGGCAGCGGCTGCCTTCTCTGCCTTATCCATCTTCTGACCAATCAGAACGCCTGCTGTACCACCAACGGCTGTACCGATGGCTGCGCCAATGGCAGCTCCTTTTCCGTTGCCTGCGATGGCACCGATAATGGCACCGAGGGCAGCACCACCACCTGCGCCTATTGCTCCGCCCTTGGCGGTATTGCTCATTGTGCTACAACTGCTTGAGATAAGCATCAAGGCACCCAATGCCAATGCATGAAATTTAAGATGTTTCATAATCAATTATTCGTTTAATGGGTTGAATATTATTATCTATATGCAAAAATATAATTTTTGTGGTGAATGTAAGAATACGAATAGATATTTTTTAGGGATAAGCGTTATTTTTTATCTTTCACATCCTTGAACCGAACCGCCATAGCGTTACAATGGGCATCAAGTTGCTCGTTGTGTGCCATCTCCATTACAGCAGGGCCGATTGTCATGATACCTTCAGCGGTGAGACGTTGGAAAGTGATGCGTTTCATGAAACTGTCAAGACACACACCGCTGTAGGACTTGGCATAGCCATTAGTGGGCAAGGTATGGTTGGTACCTGAGGCATAGTCACCAGCTGATTCGCATGAATAGTGGCCTATAAAGACAGAACCCGCATTCCGCACTTGTTCGGCCACTTCTTCAGCGTCACGTATGGCCAGGATAAGGTGTTCTGGCGCATATTCATTGGTCAAGGCCATCACTTCGTCCATATTGTGCAGCAAAACAATATGGCTGTTCTCCAAACTCCGGCTGGCGATGTCTTTGCGCGGAAGAACAGATAACTGAAGGCTAATCTCATCAAGTACCTTCTCTATCAATGACTCGCTTGTGGTGACCAACAGCACCTGACTATCAACACCATGCTCGGCTTGGGACAGCAAATCGGCGGCTACGAAAGCGGCATTGGCACTTTCGTCGGCCACAACCTCAACTTCAGAAGGACCTGCTGGCATGTCGATTGATACGTCAGATACACTTACTATCTGTTTGGCACATACCACAAACTGGTTGCCTGGACCGAAAATCTTATATACCTTAGGTACACTCTCCGTACCGTAGGCCATGGCTCCTATTGCCTGAACACCACCAATCTTGAAGATTTTGCTGACACCTGCTATCTTAGCTGCTTGCAGGATGGCTGGATTCACTTTGCCTTCACGATTGGGAGGGGTGCACAGCACAATTTCGTCGCAACCTGCAATACGAGCGGGTGTGGCCAGCATCAATACCGTTGAGAATAAGGGCGCAGTGCCGCCGGGGATATACAAACCGACCTTTTCTATAGGAACTGATTTCTGCCAACAAGTCACTCCATCGCAGGTCTCTATACGCTTGGGCTCGAAAACTTGAGAAGCATGGAACTTGGAGATATTTTGATGTGCTAGGCGAAGGGATGCCTTCAGTTCTTCGCTCACCAGACTGTCTGACTCAGTCAGTTCTGCATCGCTGACTTGAAGGTCGGAAAGGTCCACCTTGTCGAATTCCTTCTCATAACGCCTCACTGCTTTGTCACCTTCCTGACGGATAGCTTCAAGCACATTCAACACTGTCTGCCGCAATGAGGAGTTGTCGATGTGTGGACGTGTGCAAACCTGTTGCCATTCCTCTCTCGAAGGATATTTCAGTATATTCATATTAATATGTTGTTATGTGGAGTTAGAGAACCATTTTTTCAATTGGCAGCACGAGAATTCCTTCTGCGCCCAAGGCCTTGAGCTGACCTATTACTTCCCAGAAACGCTTTTGGTCAACTACGGTGTGCACGCTGCTCCAGCCTTCTGTGGCCAGCGACATCACTGTAGGACTTTTGGCACCTGGCAAGATGTTAATGATGTCTTTCACTCGCTCCGTGGGTGCGTTCATCAGCACGTATTTCTTATCCTCGGCCATCTTAACGGCTTCAATGCGGAAAAGCAGTTCGTCGAGAATGGCTTTCTTTTCTGTGGACAGACTCTTGTTGGCGATAAGTAAAGCTTCGCTTTTCATCACTACTTCCACTTCACGGAGATTGTTGCTCACCAAGGTGGAACCGCTGCTGACAATGTCGAAAATACCGTCGGCTAACCCAATGCCTGGAGCTATCTCCACACTTCCTGTGATGACATGCACATTCATTTTCACTCCAGCCTTTTCCATGAAACGGCGAAGAATGACAGGGTAGGAGGTTGCAATGGTCTTTCCCTCAAACCATTCCACGCCAGTATATTCCTCTGACTTGGGGATGGCTAGCGAGAGACGACATTTACTGAAACCTAGACGTCGGATGATATCAGCGTCTTCACCACGCTCAATGAACTCGTTCTCACCTACGATTCCGAGGTCGGCAACGCCAGAAGCTACGGTCTGGGGTATGTCATCGTCGCGAAGATAGAGTATCTCCACGGGAAAATTGCTGCTCTCCACAAGTAAGGTTCGTTTCACACTGCTCACCTTGATGTCGGCTTCTGCAAGCAACGACATGGTGTCTTCAAACAGTCGCCCTTTCGACTGTACGGCTATTCTTAACATAATGGTCTTATTTTTTGTTTTTTTCGATTATTCGGATTACTCAGAAAACTCAGACTATTGAAGGTTCTGACTAAATAGTTAGACATCGGGAAGAAAAAAGAGCCTGCCAAGTTCATCGGCAAGCTCTCCTTCATTACTGTATGTCTTGGTCTTCAAGCTCAGCATCAGTAGTGCGGCTCCCGAAAGAATCAGAAGTGGCAATGGTGATGATGATGGATGAAAAGCATAATCATGAAATCTGTTATAATTTTTTGCAAAATTACACCTTTTACTTGATATATACAATTTTTATCCGCTTTTTTTAATGAATCCTTTAAAACTAGTCCTTCGCTTTCCACTTTTATGATAAGAAAGCCAGTCGGGCCAGCTGGAATGTTCCTGCTGGCCCGACTGGTCTGACTGCTTTGGCTGTTCTGACTTTATTTGTGGCGCATTGCCATGAAATGAGGAGCATGAGGTGCTTTATGCTGTGAAAGTAAAGAAGCATTGTGCTTTGGCTGCTTAGCGGCTTTGTCAGCGAGATAGTCTTGATACTGCTGGAAATTCAAGATCTTCTGCAAGGCAAGATCGTAGGCGACGTTGGCTTTCTGGAGCATTCCTGCCTGACGGTTTCTTAAAGTGCGCTTGTTGGTGGAGGTACTTGCAGCTGGGGAGTTGTCGGCAATTATCTGAGCCAGTTTCTCGTTGATTTCATTCACTTGCTTGGCTTGCTTCTTGCTCAGTCCGTAGCGGTTGGTCATCTGCTCTGTGCGGTGCTGAACGAATTCCTTCTCATTGAAACCCTTGGTTTCGGATGTGGGGTTAGCGGCGATTGCTGATGCGTTGATGATGAATGCCGATATGATAGAAAGGATGAAAGTTTTCATAACTGTTGTCTTGTTTTTTAATTGTTGAACTTGTTGTTTAATGTCTCTGTTTTTTTAGTTGCAACTGTTCTTTTGATTCACAACACGAAAAATGGTTTAGTCAACAAAACAAGATTTTTTCATTTTAACTTCCTTTTAGATTTTCCGACTCTAAAGAATATCGCTACTATGATACCTTAAATACCCTAAATACCTTAAAGACTTAAAAAACTATATGTTATCACTCGAAAACAAAAAAGGAAGGGGAATAACCCCTTCCTAAATCTATAGCATGCCTGGCATGCTGTATGGTTTTCTTATTCCAATCCGAACAAGATTTTCAGACCGCCATCCACACCCGAGAAACCCATGAAGGCCAGAGAAAGCAGACCTGCGGTAACGAGTACGATGGCCATGCCCTGCATGCCTTTTGGTACGTCGACCAGCTCCAATTGCTCGCGGATACCAGCGAATACGGTCAAAGCCAGTCCGAAACCTAAAGCCGTACTGAATGCGTAAACCACTGACTCAAGGAGTGACATGTCGTTCTGAATCACCAGGATGGCCACACCGAGAACGGCACAGTTGGTGGTGATGAGCGGCAGGAAGATACCCAAGGCCTGATAGAGTGGGGGCGATACCTTCTTCAGGATAATCTCTACCATCTGAACCAGTGAGGCGATGATAAGAATGAAAGCCAGAGTCTGAAGGTAACCCAATCCGTTGGGATCGAGCACATAGACCTGCACCAGATAAGTCACCACGGTGGCCAGTGTCAGCACAAAAGCCACGGCGGCGCTCATGCCCAGCGCTGTGTCGATCTTCTTGGATACACCCAGGAACGGGCATATACCCAAGAACTGCGACAGCACGATGTTGTTCACAAAGATTGCTGTGATGAATATAAGTATGTATGCCATAATGTCCTGTTATTTTTTGAGTTTGTTGACAATTGCGATGAGATAGCCAAGGCTGATGAAAGCACCTGGGGCAAGCACGAAGAGCAACATGCCATAATTGTCGGAATAGAGGGTGAAATCGAAGATCTTTCCAGTACCGAGCAACTCACGGACAGCGCCGAGAAGGGTGAGGGCCAGGGTGAAACCGATGCCCATACCCAGACCGTCGAAGATACTCGACAACGGGTCGTTCTTGCATGCAAAGGCCTCAGCGCGGCCAAGGATGATACAGTTCACCACAATCAGCGGGATGAAGATGCCGAGAGAGGCGTCGATGGTGGGAAGATAGGCCTTGATGAGCATCTGGAGGATGGTCACAAACGATGCGATGACAGCCACAAAGACAGGAATGCGCACTTTGTCGGGGGTGATGCTCTTGATGCACGAAATCACGAAGTTGCTGCATAGAAGCACAAATGTGGTGGCCAAGCCCATTGACATGCCGTTGATGGCACTTGAGGTGGTGGCCAGCGTAGGACACATACCAAGGAGAAGTACAAAGGTGGGGTTCTCTGTGGTAATGCCGTTCTTGATGATATTGAGATAATTCTTCATAAAGCCCTTAGTTCTTTTTTGTTGCACCTGATTGAGCGTCGGCTCCCTGGCTGGCATATACCTCGTAGGCGTTGTTCACCGCCTTGAGGAATGCGCGAGAGGTGATGGTGGCTGCCGTGATGGCGTCAATCTGTC
Organism: Bacteroidaceae bacterium; assembly: GCA_017534705.1. Taxonomy (GTDB): domain Bacteria; phylum Bacteroidota; class Bacteroidia; order Bacteroidales; family Bacteroidaceae; genus RUG11857. Next base: position 19,444 of record JAFXVU010000194.1, on the reverse strand, counting down.
CTCCATCCTTGCTCACTGTAAGTTTACCCTTTGAAGGCTGTTGGCCGATGATGTTGCCTTTCTGTCCATCTTGGAACCAGTCAACGGCGCGGGCGCCAAGACCCGGGGTCTCTGCATGCTCCAGAATGGTGTACCCTTTGATGGTGCCTTCCTTATCGAGACCGACAAGAATCTTCACGTCGCCAGAGAAACCTTGAGAGGCGCTCTCCACAGCCACACCGATAGGTTCACCACTGGCATTGGCTACACGGTGGATGATGTATTCGCGGTCCTTGCCATCGACAGAGGAATTCACCTTGTCATCGGCTGTAACCTTGATATCGTCAGCACCCATCACGGCCTTGATGCCATCAGCAAGTGCCTTGTCCTTCTGTTCCTGTATTGGACCCTCTGTCACTGAGTTGACAGCGGCGAGAAGCCCGCCTGTGATCACTGACACGAGTGTGAGGACCACAACCATATTCAGTAATGATGATTCCAGTTTCTTCATTTCACTACCTCCCCGTATCGTTTAGGTTTGCAATAATTATTGATGAGCGGTGTGAACGCGTTCATGATGAGAATAGCGAACGACATACCCTCAGGATAAGCGCCGAAATAGCGGATAGCTACAGTGAGAACACCTATCGACACACCATAGATGAGTTGTCCCTTCTTGGTCATAGGCGAGGTCACGTAGTCCGTTGCCATGAAGATGGCACCGAGCATCAAACCACCACTGAGCAACACATCCACAGGACTAGCATAGATGGGGTTGGCGAGATGCATCAGACCACTGAACACAAACACGGTGAGAAGAATGCTCACAGGAATGTGCCAAGTGATAATCTTGCGGACAATCATGTAGATACCGCCAATGATAAGCGCAAGGGCGCAAACTTCACCCAAACTGCCTGCACCGAAGCTACCGGAGTTACCGAGAGCAAGGCTCAATGAGTCGGGCAGTTTGCTGAGGACACTGGCATCGCCACTCTTGATGGCTTCCTTCATGATGGCCAGCGGGGTGGCTCCTGTTTGGGCGTCAATGTAACCGTTGATACCTATCTGGCCAGGAACTGGCCATGTGGTCATCTGTACGGGGAATGACACCAAGAGGAAGGCACGTCCTACCAATGCGGGGTTGAAGGGGTTGCAGCCCAAACCACCGAAAGTCATCTTGCCGATGCCTATAGCCACTAATGCACCGATGATGATAATCCATATCGGAAGGTTGGAGGGCAGGTTGAAGCCCAGCAACAAACCTGTCAGGATAGCAGAGCCATCTAACACAGTGCTGCGCTCACGCTTCATGATGAACTTCGTGATGGCCCATTCGAAGAACACACAAGCCAAAACGCTTGTGCAGCACACGATGGCGGAGCCTAAGCCGAAATAGATGAACGACACGATGAGAGCGGGAAGAAGAGCGATAATCACTCCGTACATGTTCTTCTCAACACTGTCGGTGCCATGCGCATGCGGTGATAATGATACTATTAGTTTGTTTGCCATGATGTCTCTTATTTTTTAGCACTACGGGATCTGATGATACCCATAACGGTGGTCTTTCCAATACGTATGTTGTCGAGCAGCGGACGATGGGCCGGACAGGTGAACTGACAGGAACCACATTCGATACATGAGGTGATCATCTCTTTCTCAAGACGATCCCATTCGCCCTTGTCCGACAGCTTGGCCAGCAGATAGGGCTCCAGACCCATAGGACATGCGCTTACGCACTTGGCGCAGCGAATGCATGGCTGGGCTTCTTTGCGCTTGGCGTCGTCGCCACTGAGCACCGTCACGGAGTTGGTACCCTTGCACACTGGAACTTCGACCGAGGTCAGGGCTTTGCCCATCATCGGACCGCCAGCGAGGAGTTTGTTGTCACCTTCAGGCATACCGCCGCACGCGTCAATCAACTGAATCATCGGTGTGCCCATGCGGACGAGGAAGTTGCCGGGATGAGCAATCTTCTTGCCTGTTACTGTGACGTAACGCTCGAACAAAGGTTTGTTCTTCATCACTGCCTCATAAACAGCGAATGCAGTTCCAACGTTCTGAACTACAGCGCCCACGTTCACAGGGATGGCGGGAGGTGCGGGAACTTGACGGCGGATGACGGCGTCAACCAACTGCTTCTCACCTCCTTGCGGATAACGCTTCTGAAGTGGTACAACCTCGATTTCAGGACGACTAGCGAGTTTCTGTTTGAAAAGCTCGATAGCCTTCGGCTTGTTGCACTCAATACCGATATAGCCTTTGTTCACCTTTACGGCCTTCATCAACAGGTCAATACCCACGATAATCTCGTCGGCTTTCTCCATCATCAGACGGTAGTCGCTCGTGATATAAGGCTCGCACTCAACAGCGTTGATAATCACGCAAGTGGCTGTTGCTGTTGGGGGAGGGGTGAGCTTGATGAAGGTGGGGAATCCGGCGCCACCCATACCTGTGACACCTGCCACTTTCACACGGTTGATAATCTCCTCTGGAGTAAGTTCTGGATGGTCAGCGAGTGTTTCCAACTTGTCGCTGCGGTCGATGCTCTCTTCCCATTCATCACCTACTACATTAATATATATAGCGGGCTTGCGATAGCCTGTGGCATCAACCACAGTGTCAATCTTTGCCACTTTGCCCGATACAGAAGAATAGATTGGGGCTGAAACAAAACCACCAGCCTCTGCAAGCAGAGTTCCTACCTTCACCTCCTGGCCTCGTTCTACCACAGGCTTGGCTGGAGCACCAATGTGCTGCGACAGAGGGAACACAGCCTGCTTTGGAAGTTCGGCGGGAACTGTAGCCACTTCATGCGACAATTTGTTCTCTTCAGGGTGTACACCACCGATTCTGAATGTTCTCATACTGTTATTCCTCCTTTGCTTTAGGTTTGGTTTCTTCTGTTACGTTTGGTGTGGCTGTGTTCTCGGCTTCAGCCTTGGCCTTTGCCTCTGCTTCAGCTTTTGCTTTTGCTTCTGCGGCGGCCTTGCGCTCGGCTTCGGCTTTCATCACTTCCTTGATGCTCTTGGGGAAGTTGGCATCGTAGATACACTCACGGGGACACACCTTCATACAAGCACGGCAAGCCTTACATTTCTCGTCGTCAATGTACGACACATTGCCCTGGATGGCGATGGCGTCGAACTTGCACTCCTTCACACATTTGCCACAGGCAATACACGACACCTTGCAGGCTTTCATGGCTGCAGGACCCTTGTCTTGGTTCACGCAACCAACCCACACGCGGCGGTTGTTCTTGCCTTTCAGGCGAAGCTCGATGATGTTGCGAGGACAGGCTTTCACACAGGCACCGCAAGCCACACACTTCTCCTCGTCAACCTCGGGAATTCCCGTTTCGGGGTTGATGTGGATGGCGTCGAACTTACAAGCGGCCACACAGTCGCCACATCCAAGACAACCATTACCACAGCCTGTCTCACCTGCACCGCATGCATGAACCACACGGCAGGTCTTCAGACCGTCATACTCTGCAATTCGGGGGCGGTTCTCGCACGACCCGTTGCAACGAACCACTGCCACCTTGGGGTCGGAGGCAGCGGCTTCCATACCGAGGATGGATGCCACCTGGCTCATCACCGCTGAACCACCCACTGGACAGTTGAGCCCCTCAAGTGAACCGCTGTCGGCGGCCTTCACACATGCAGAGGCCATACCGCCACAGCCAGGGAAACCGCAACCACCACAGTTGGCTCCAGGCAGCACTTCGTTGACAAGCGCGATACGAGGATCCTCCTTCACTGCAAACTTCTTGGATACGAAGAACAGCACAATGGCTGCTATCAGACCTACCGCACCCAATACAATCACAGCTGTAAGAATTACGTTCATAAATCTGGATTATTAAATGTTTTAATAGTGTTAGTCTTTTTATAGTCTTTTTTACTTTTTTCTAGTTTACCTAGTCTGCCTAGTTTTTCTAGTTTTGCCCGGTCTTTGCGATGTAGAACATGAAACGACGATTGATTCTCTTCTTGTTCATACCAAGTATGACATAATAAATACCAAGAAGCAATAAGACGCTGCCAATGGCAGGAAGTTCGCCCATTTTCAAGAACTGCAAGGCCACGATTAACCACAGTACCATAATGATTGAAGGTATAACAAAAGCAATAATCACAGCCGTGCGGCCCATCGACAACCCGGCATAAACCATAACTTCTTCTCCCACCTTGTAATCCGAGGCTTTGGAAGTCAACACATCCACAGTCTTTTCCTTGCTCTCGGCAGAGGAGCACATCGACTTCACCTTGCATCCGCTGCATGCACTATGTTGCACGATTTTCACGCTCACAATGCCGTCCTCAATGCGCTCCACTATGCCTTGATGGCTTATCAAATCTTCCATTTTGCAAAGTGCACATTACAAAAACCGTACAAATTTAACAAGATTTCTCCACACTACGAAAGGATTGTTTCTAAAAAAGCAAGTTGAGGGGATTTTTTTTGTTATTTCAGCGAAAAGTTGTAACTTTGCATCGTCGTTACGAGTTAGCGACATATTCAAATCATTACTCATTAAATTTTACATTACAACTAAATGGCAACTAAAATTAGATTGCAGCGTCACGGTCGCAAGGGATATGCCTTCTATGCTATCGTAGTCGCACACGACAAGGCACCACGTGATGGTCGCTTTATTGAGAAGATTGGTACTTACAACCCCAACACCAATCCTTCAACAGTAGATTTGAACTTTGATCGCGCCTACTATTGGGTTGGTGTGGGCGCACAGCCTACTGACACCGTTCGCAACATCCTCTCTCATGAGGGTGTCTACCTCAAGAAGCATCTTGAAGGCGGTGTGAAGAAGGGCGCCTTCGACGAGGCTACTGCTGAAGCTAAGTTCGAAGCTTGGAAAGCTGAGCGCAAGAGCAAGCTGACTAAGTTGATGCAGGACAACAAGGCCGAGGCCAAGAAGGCTTATGAGGCTCGTCAGGCTGCTGAGAAGAAGGTTAATGAGGCTATCGCACAGAAGGTGGCCGAGAAGAAGGCTGAAGCCGCTAAGGCTAAAGCTGAGGCCGAGGCTGCTGCAAATGCAGAAGCCGCTGCCGAAACTGCTGAGGCTCCCGCCGAGGCATAAAGCCTTTATTTTTTCAGAAAACTTAAAGGGGATGCGCATCGCGCATCCCCTTTTTCGTATTTGTCGTCATAGGCTTTATCTACACTATGAATCCTCGTCTTTCATGAAACTAGAAAGCCACTTGGATTTGTGCCTGCAATGTGCCGTAAGTGTCACCTTGCTTTGGACTGCAAAGCGTGTATTGCAACTGGGCCCGGCATGTGCGGTAGAACCAGTGCTGAACACCTAGAGTGGCGTTGGTCTGCTGCATCTTAGCATCGGTGTTGTAGTCGAAGTAATCGACAGAACCAACCACATCCAAAGCTTGACAAACAGGTACACTGGCTGTGACGTATGCGCCAAAACTGTTCACATCTCCGTCCTTGCCGCCTAAAATCTCACCGCGGACGCTTGAGCAACGGTTCTTCCAGTAGTCAACGCCTTTCACATGGCTCTTCCATTCTGCACCGCCAGACCAACGGTTACGGGTGTAGTTCTGACCCACGGCAATACCAGGATTGTATTTGGAGGTGGCAATGGCGTGTCCACGACCTAATTGACCTGTGGCAACGATGCGCCAGTTCTCTGTCGGACGATAGTCGAGGCGTGCGATGATGTCTTTCTCGTTGTTGCGGTCCTTGCAGTTGATACCCTGACCCTGCATGACTTCCAATTCGTAATATAGATGGTCGTTGAACAGGTAACCGTAAATCTCCAGTCCGAGGTCACGACCGTAGTTCACACCATAAAGAGGGTCGGAACCGCAACCTGACAGATAAGTGGCGCCTTGTGATAAAACGTTGATCAACTCCACTTTGGTGGGCGACAATGGGTTCTCCAGAGTGAGCGCATTCTTGAATTGGCCGAGACGGACGGTCAAGGCACGGTTGTTGGTCACGCGGTAGTCGGTGTAGAACTCCTGTACCACAGACGAGAAGTCGTGCATGAAGAGGAACGACCAACGGTCGGTGATTCTTGCCTTTGCCCAAATCAGTGTGCGTTTCAGGTCAAAGGTGTTGGTGTGCTTACCATCTTGATGCGTCCAGGTGTAACCTGCCTGAGCGTAGCCATTAACTTCAATTCTCGAAGACAGCGCCTTAAGCCAGTCTTTTTCTGACTTATCGCTCGTTTGCTGAGCTGATGCATGCTGATGGCCCAATGCCAGAGCGGCCGTTAACAATAACGTCTTGAATACTTGTGTTTGTGTTGCCATAAATTTAATGTTGTTATCAAAAAATGTATTCAGCGTGCAAAATAACACAAAAAAAAGCAAACCGCCAATATTTTGTCTCACTATCTTGGACTTCCCGTGTGGATTTGTCTCTGATAAAACGAATAACAGGTGCCTTATTTAACAAGTATCTTCTTTCCTCCTACAATGTAGATACCCTTTTTCAGTACGGTTTTGTCAGTCTCGAACCATCGCCCCTGAAGGTCGTAGATTCTCCTGCTGTCTATGGCCCTTTCTCCGTTTTCAATTCGTGAAATGCCAGTTGTGGTGTCGCCTACGAATTGCCCGATAAAGAAGATGGCGTCCGTGCTTCGTTCGCTGATGATGTAGAAGAAGGGGCGGTCGGCATGGAAGTTGACTTCTATAGGCATGCCATCAATTGGCACAATCACCGTGATGGCAGTTGCCTCTGTACCCTCCTCGTTAAGGTCGATGACGGCTTTCTGGAACATGTCGGTAATTGAAACAGAACGGTTGCCGAAATAGGGGAAATCTGCGGTTTCGGTGAATGCCGTTGTCAAGCCCAAATCAGTCATTATCTTAACCAGGTAAAGGTTGGTGCTAGTTTTGAAACGTGGCATCTTCAGATCAACAATATAATCGTCGTAACTCTTGAACTGCCAGTTCTTTCCGTCCATGGCATCAAGCACGTCGGCTATGGTCTTGCCCTCACGGGGAAGGAATAGAGACATCTGGTACGCACCATTGCCGTATGGCAGCCGCACGGCTTGGTAGAGTTTGTTCTCTGTGTATTCAAATTCTTCCTTTTGATACATCATCGGAACCTCGGCGCCACCATTGAAGGCCTCGTCGCGGGTGTCAGCCTTGTCGAATTTGTTGGTCCATGCGCCCTTGAAATAGAGGGCGTTGAGCAGATAGCAGACGGCATCGGGGATGAACGTTTCCTCATTCACAATCTGCGGAATCATGCCGTGAGTATGTTCGTCTGCCCATCGGTTGATGATGTCTATTGTTGAGTTGTCGTAGAAATTGAGGGCTGTGGGCGTGGCGTCGTAATATTCATTGGCTTTCTGGATGAAATCCTCTTGCAGTTCGTATCCCTTTCCGCTGTTCACGTAAATGGTGTTGGCAATCTCGGCTGAGGTCTCCTGGTCGAGTGTAGGGGCCTCGTCGAGCAACTTGCGACAGAACTGGTTGATGGCGTCTGAACCGGCATCGCCAAAGCCCAGCACATCGCAAATCTCCTGCTGTGTTTGGCCGGCCGCTCCGTTGTTCATCATGCCCAAAGCGTATGTGATGCTCAGTGGTGACATGATGATGTTCTCCTCGCCTCGTGCTTTACTGAAGAGGCGGAAAGCGAAGTCGTTGTTGCTCTGCACGAGTTGCCGTTCCATGTCGCTGAGGCTGATGTCGTGGCGAGCGTTCTTAATAGGATCGCCCATGTATTGCCCGATGAAGAAGATGACGCCAGTGCTTCGTTCGCTGATGATGTAAAAGAACGGACGGTCGGCAGTGAACCAGACAAAACGGGGAGCGGCTTTGTCTGCCACTTCGATGATGGTGACGGCAGCAGCCTCAGTGCCTTTTTCGTCGAGTTTCAGATGGGCTTTCTGCTTCATCAGGCTGATCCAGCATTGGTCGGAGTCCTCTTCATTGTCGCCGAAACAGCAGAAATCCAGGAAACCATGGCCTCCGTATTCCAGGAAAGCGTTCTCCATGCCGAGCGAGTACATGATGTCAATCAGGTTTTGGTCGGTGTCAGTCTCGATGCGTGGCATTTCTAATTCCACGTCACATTTTTCGTACTCAGTGGTGTTCCAGTTTTTGCCGTCCATGGCGGCCAACACCTCGTCGAGCGTCCTTCCATAGCGCGGGAGGAAGAGCGTCATCTGGTAGGCGCCGTTGCCGTAGGGCAGGATGACGGACTGGTAGAGGTCGTTCTCTGCATAACGGAATTCACTCGTCTGCGACATCATCATGGCAGTGTGTTTCATGTCGCCGAAGTACTGGAGTTGCGTCCATTTCTCATCGAACTGATATGCCCATGCCCCTTTGAAGCAGATGGCGTTCAGCAGGATACTCACGAGGTTGGGGTCTTTCAACTCCTCTGGTTTGAGCAGGTCTTGTATCATGCCGTCGGTGCGGTCCGCGGCCCATTGGTTGATGATGCCCAACGTCGCCTCGTCGCTGAAACTGAGCACGGAAGGTGTGGCATCGTAGTAGGTCGCTGCCGCGTCCTTGAATGTCGATTTCAGTTGAACATCCTTCCTATCGCCGTTGAAATAGATGGAGTTGGCAATGGCCACTCGTGTGTTCTCGTCGAGCAATGCGCTTTCCGTGAGCATCTTGAGGCAGAAGGCGTTCATGGAGGCTACGTCTGCATAGTCTGCCTTTCGTCCCCCTGAGAGTACCTGGCATATCTCCTCGCGTGTGATGCCCTCTGCGCCGTTGTTGAGCATACCGAGTGCGTATGTGATGCTGAGCGGTGAGATGACGTGGTTCTCTGTGCCTCGTGTCTTTCGGAAGAGGTTGAAGGCAAAGTCGCTGTTCTGTTCTACCAGTGTTCGCTCCGCGTCAGTCAATGTTATGTTTTTCGGCTCCCAATCCTGTGCTATCATCGTTGTGCACATCAGGATGGAGCATATCAATAAAGTAATCTTTTTCATGTCAGTTGTTGATTTATTTTCTTGTTGCAAATATATGAATGTTATCGAAATAATAAACGATAATCACAATAAAAAAGCATGAACAACATCATTTTCATTAAGAACATTTAACGCTCCTGGATGAAATAATTCTTCAAAATTATCGTCTATAATAAAAAAACGATGAACATGAAAAAGACCATTATCACATTTCTATTCGCTTTTATTGCGATAGCGAGTTGGGCACAGGAAATCAGCAAGGCTGAACCGACGGCAAAGGATTATATCAATTTGCTCAACAAACAAGGTTATTATGTCTATGCTCTTGATTTGTCGAATCTGGAGAAAGACAAGTATCTGTTGTCGCCTGTCATCCAGGTTTATTCGAAAGGAAAATTGGAAACAGACCTAATGGATGACTGGGGAATAGGCTATACCAATAGTGCTAAAACAATCACAGTGGGTTTCATGCCCCAAACAGACTCTTTGTTTACCTGCAACTTCCAGTTTGATGAAGTCTGTGGCTTCACCATGAACCTGCCTCTATCGTCTGTGAATAATGAAGCGGAGGGATATGATATCATATCGTATAAATCCCGTCCTTTTGTCATACAACCAGAATGGAAAGAAAATGAAGTGATTCCCATCGCCGCATATGCTTCATCTTGGTATGATCCCGATGACAAGATTTGTCGCAACTGCGACGTTGTTGAATTTGATAATGACTATCTCAACAGCGATACCTTCAAGAACAGTCCACATATCTATGTCTTTGGCATTAAGATCAAGAAACTTTGATATGAATAAAACCATCATCACCATTCTCTTCGCATTCATAGCAATGACAGGATGGGCGCAAGGCAACGTAACCATAACTTTTCAGTTGGCCAGCAAGGCAAAGGGAGAGAAAGCCACATTGATCTATCCTGATTTCTTCACTGGCAACACGGTAGCACTTCATCCTGTCACCGACAGCGAGGGACGGTGGAAAGTGAAGATTCCTGCCTATCGCACACAACATATCCAGATCTGGGATGACCACAAGATACAAGGTGTTGTCTGGGGAGCGCTCAATCTCTTCTGCCGACCGGGAACAAAGGCGGACATCCTGCTTGACGACATCAACGACCTCTGTGTCTTCACTGGTGAGAATGCCGAGGCACACAACGCCCAAATCAAACATCCCTTGAGGATTGACAATTTCCACGGGGGCATGTTCAGGATGGATATGCTGGATGCCGCCAAGTTTATCCGCAAACTCTACAAGAATAATTCCAAGCATATAGACTCCTTGTGCGCGGCACATCCTGACCTTCCCAAGGGGTATGTGGAGTTCCTTCGCCAGATGACGCGGTACGGCTATGCCCCAGCCTGGCACCAAGTGTCCGCGAAGCCGTCTTGAAGATTTTGAAATAGAGAACCATTTCTTTCTATCTAATAGAAACAATTAATCATGAATAGAACCATCCTTACCATCATGCTGGTTTTCTTTGTCACGATTAACCGGGCACAGGAAAGCACAGACATTCCCGAAGAGTGGAAGAACGTCACCTACGAGTCGGATGAGGTGTTGCCTGATGCCGCGTTCCGTAAAGGAGTGGTAAGGGTGAACTTCCTGTTCCTCAATTACAAGCCAGAGTTGGGTGATAGGGTTGAAGTGACTGATTTATTCAAACCATTTGGGATATCTATCTATTATCCATGCGAATGGTCAGCACCCATCAGTGTAGACGGAAAGGCCACATTGGAGATACCTCTATCTCTTGTGAGAACTGTTCTTGTCAGCATCGGTTCATCAGCCATACCTTTGTTGCTCTGTCCTGGCGAGGAGATTTCATGCCTTGCGGAGATGAGGGAACAGTCTTGCGAGACTCTTGCATTCAAGGGGAGGTATGCAAGGACCAACCTTGAGATGTCAAGATCGTTTGTTGAGCGTTTTGATGATGATGAGGCTGAAGAATCGCTTTATCAGCGTCTTCGTGCTTCAAAGACATCCAATGAACGAAGAAAGGAGCTTGTCTGTTATCGTGATAAGAAAATAGACAAAATCAACCAATCCGATTGCGCCTCTGCGACCAAGGCACTTCAGAGGATGGAGGTGGAGGACACTTACCTGGAGTGGTTGTGTGCCTTTGGCGCAAGATACACCAGTGCATTGATTGGTCATGGTGACATTGAAATGTCAGAAGACTTTGATTTCGAAAAGACGATAGAAGCCAATGACTCCCTTTTGGTGGTTGAAACTCCCATCAATGAATATTTCGAGGGAGCATATGCCAAGTATGCGCCGTGTGGTGATTTGATGTGGCATCATTTGTTGGCACTGGAATACTACAAAGCCCCTGACGGCACATACAACAAACTGAATGCTGAGATTGTTGCCGCTCAATGTGCTGTAAGTGGCATGACAGAAGTGGAGACAGGACAGATTCCAAAGGAATATTTCAGTCCCGACACATATACATATAAGGAATGTGGGGAGGCAGTGAGGAACCACCAACAGGAACTTGCCCAAAAGGCGCGGGAAAACACAGACGGTGAAACTACATTCTGCCTCACATACGCTTATGCGTCTTCCGAAGAGGTGCTGACCGACATCCTTGACCGCTACAAGGGCAAGGTGGTGTTTATGGACTTCTGGGGAACAAGTTGTATTCCGTGCCTCAAAGCTCAGCCGGAGATTGAGAGGTTGGCAAAGGAAATGCCTGCTGACGTGCAATTCATAGACCTCGCCTGTACTCAATCCAAGATGGAGAAATGGAAGGAGTTGACCTCTCACATGTCAAGCCATCATTATTATCTGACTTCTGATCAGTTCTGGGGTATCATCAAGAAACAACATTTCGACATGATGCCCACTTATCTCATTTTCAACAAGAAAGGAGAGTTGATTTATTCTTCCATGGGCTTCCCTGGTGCAGATGTCATCAAAGCGGAATTGATGAAGTGGGCAAAATAACATAAAAAAAGCGATCCACAAACAATTTGCACCACATTGTGCCTTAGAACGTGTATTCTTTGATGTTTTTGTTGTGTCGTTCGAATATCCGTCGGGCAGACTTTGCGTCGTTGTCGCGACGGATGCGGTCTGCGGCGTTGAGCAGTGTGTCGGAATTGGCTACAGGTACTATGCGGTAGTTTCGTTTACCGGAAACGGCTGGGCGTGAACACCATGTGAGTGTATAAGCGCAGGAGTCGAGGACAACCTTTTCTTGGCATTTCGAGAATTGCAGCTTCACCATGCTGCCTATTCCTGTATTGGGCTTGTTCTGGTTGGAGATGAAATTGCCCAAAGAATATGCCACAATATTACCGCCATTCTCTGTCTCGGGGTTACGCCACTCGAAAGGCTGCAGCACATGGGGGTGACCTCCTATAACGTGGTCCACACCCTTTTGCAGCAACCAATCGGCCAGTTGAACGTCGGGGGCATTGGGCGTCATGGCGTATTCGATACCCCAATGTGGAATGGCGATGATGATGTCGGGGTGCATCGACTTCGCCTTCTCAATGTCCGCAGCTATCTCCATGGTGTCAATATAGTTCACATGGTTGGGTTTCTCCCGGACAAGTCCGTTGGTGGCGTATGTGAAGTTGAGCAATGCTATTTTGAATCCGTTTTTCTCTACAAGCAAAGGATAAGAGTCCTTGCGGGCTGTGGTATCCACGTATGTTCCAAGATGGGGGATACGAAGGGAGTCCATCATCATGATGGTGCGTTCCAATCCTTTTTTTCCTGTGTCGAGACAGTGGTTGTTGCCTGTGGTCAGCACATCGAAGCCTGCATCGATGATGGCCTTGAGATAATCATCGGGGGCGCTAAAACGGGGATAGCCTTTGTAGGGAGGACCTCCCAACGTAGTCTCAAAGTTGACTATGGCTATGTCAGCACTTTCGATTTCATCTTTAACGTAGGCGAAGCAGTCTTTATAGTCGTATGTCCCATAAGGCCGTCTGGCTGCATTGATCTGAGGGCCGTGTTGCATGATGTCGCCTGCCACCAGCAGAGTCAGATGATTGACAGTGGTATCTTCTTTCTCTTCAGGAGTATTCTCGGGGGGAGTGTACGATGACCTACCTGAACAGGATAACGCAGTGAATAATAGTAAAAAGGAGAGATAAAAAAAACTTTTCTTCATAGAGTGGGTGAATATGTTAGATAAATAAATTCGTGAAATAGGCTTAGGTGTAATTCCGTCGCAAAGTTCAGCTTTTTTCTTGATATCTGCAAACTATTGGCATGAAATGTTTGTTTTTCCGCTTTCATTACTCGATAGCATCGACGGAATCACTACTGCCCTTGAATCACTCCCATCAACTCCTCTGGGCGGTCGATGATGGTGGTGGCGCCGGCCTCAATGAGCTGTTTCTTGTCGCGGAAGCCCCAACTGACAGAACAACAGGGTAGGGAGGCATTGCGGGCAGTCTGCAAATCGACCTCGCTGTCGCCTACATACAAGCAAGACTGGCGGTCACAACCTAACAGACGGATGCACTCGTCCACCATGTCGGGCGCGGGCTTGCGACGAATAGAAGATGACTCGCCGATGGCCACGCGGATGGTGTCGCTGAAGAAATGCTGGTGCAGTTCCTTCACCGCTGGGTCGAGTTTGTTGCTGACGATAGCCGTTGCCACGTCCATGTCGTGCAGTTGGTGTAGCAGTTCCATGATGCCTTCATATGGAGCGGTCTCGTCAAGGCTGTGTTCAAGATAGTATTGTCTGAAGGTCTGAAACACTTCTTCAGTCATGCTTGGGCTGGTGCCTTCCGGTACACTTTGTTCCACCAGTCGGCGAATGCCGTTGCCCAGAAAACGCCTCACATCGGCTTTGCTCCTCTCTGACAATCCATGCTGGCGCAACGCATGGTTCACGCTCGACGACAAGTCGCCGAGTGTGTCCAATAGTGTTCCATCCAAGTCGAAAATAACCGTCTTGTATCTCACTAAAATATATGGAGTTAAAGTGGGCGTTGTTTTAATTATTCAATTCCCGTGCCCCGCGAACTTCAGGTTCTGTCCGTCGAAGTTATAGTAGGTGGTAGCGATTTCCTCTTCACCGGTATCTTCTATTACTTCCAAGGTCTTGCCTTCGTGCGGCAGTGTGTACCATATGGGATCCTTGTCGGGGTTGTTGAGATGCTCCCGTTTGATGGGGCTTTCTTCCGGGGTAAGGGTTCGTTTTGCGGGGTCGAAGTCGTAGAAGCAGAGGAAATCCTTCTCGGCGTGGAAGTTCACAGCAAAGAGTTTGTGTCCGTTCTTGCGGTTCCATACACATGCGGAAATCACGCCCAGGTCCTCGCCCTCGTACCAAGCTGACTCTAAATAGCCGTTTTTACGGTCGATGATGGAACCCTCCTCGTAATAATAATCACTGGGTGCCAACTTCGGGTTGGTTTCATGGACGATGCGGTTACCTGCCAGTGTAGGCCACTCTGAGTAGAACGCCTCGAAAAGGGCGACAATATCGCTTTTCTGTCCTGGCACTTTGATGTTCTCTTTCTTCCACAGTCTTGCCACCTCTTTGGGAGCGAACATACCAGGTGGGATCTCATCCCCATCGTCAGGTGTCACCTCGTCCTCGGATTCTGTAAGTTCAGTGTTTTCCTGAGTCTCTGATTCGAGGAGTTGAGAGGTCTCTGTGTTGATCGAGTCGTTAGTCTCGTTGCCCCCGGTATTCTGCTTACCGTCTTTACAACTGCTCAGTACCCAAATGGGAAGTATCAGTGCTAATAAATATACGATAGTCCTTTTCATAATTCAACAGTTTTTTGCAAAGTTACGAAAAGTCGAGAGAAATAGAAAAGGAAAACTCGTTTTTCTTTTCATTACCGAGACAGAGTAACTTCGGTGCAGCCAGAGTACGAAAATACTATAGGAGGACTGCCCACTATATCTTTACGACAATGAGATAGGAGAACATCCTTTAACAGCAAAACAATAACCAATATGGAAAAGCAGGAAAGAATCAATCTTCTGATTTCGATTCAGGAGCATTGACACTTCCCACATAGAGGATTGACAATCAATCGGTCCACAATCCACATCATAACCTTTTCATAGCGCGTAATCCTAAAAAAACGATTCTTTTTTGGGGATTAGGTTCCATAGATCATTGTTTTTTGTGTAAATTTGCATGACTAACAACTAACTAACTTCTAACGACTAAAGGCTATCATTATGCATCATTTCTATCGTTTTTTCCTTTGTATGGTGCTAAGTGTCGCAGGTTTTGCAAGCACTTACGCCAACGAACTGGTCAACGACCTGTGGGTGTCTGCGAAACCCGAAACGGATTTCGACGCCAACACCGTATGGTATCATATCGCGAACTATAAGACAGGTGGCACATACTTTTACCTGAGTACTGCGAAGGGTTATACTGAAGGCACCTACACGTTGAAACTGAGCAATACCCAACCTGACACGTCCGATGCTGGACTGTGGTGTATCGTCGCTGATGGCTCGGGTGGTTTTCAAATCTACAACAAGGCGCTCGGCACGTCTTATGTCATCTCCACTTCCAACTCCAGCAGGGCGGCTATGGTGAAAGCCGACGGCGCCAAATCGACATCGTTTACCTTCCAAAAAGGTAAGAACGAGGCAGGAGTTACCGGATGGTTCATCAAAGACGGCACTTCTGGCACCAACTATTGGAACCAGCAGGGTGGCTACCTTGCCCATTGGAACAGTAGCGGTGCCGTAGGCGACAACAACTCGACTTTCATCTTTACCCCCGAAGGCGAACTGCCAGTGCTCGACTACTATAAGGTGAATGGAGGAGACCGCCCTACCGACATCAGTCCGCTCAGCCTCTGGTACGACTTCCCCTCCACGCTTTCCGGTTCTTCCAACCCTTGGATGGAGTATAGTCTGCCCATCGGCAACGGACAGATTGGTGCCTCGCTACTCGGCGGAGTCTTGCAAGACGAGATGGTGCTCAACGAGAAGACGCTCTACAACGGCTCACCCACCGACTATGGTGAGCATGGGACATACGCCTGCCTCGGCAAGATACTCGTTGATGACCTCAGCAAGATGGCATCGAAAACCGACAACAGCCGGCCCATCAACGACTACACCCGTTACCTTGACATCGAGCAAGGAGTGGCAGGCGTCAACTTCAGCAATGCCGACGGTGACCACTTCACTCGCCGATATATTGTGTCCGAACCTCACCGCGTGCTGGCAGCCCACTACGAGACTGATGGCAGCAAAGGCCTGCATCTGCGTTTCAGTTATGCCCCCGATGCTTATATCAATGCAACGGCAGTGACCTACAACGAGGCTACCGCTACTTTCGGCGGCAAGCTCAAGGCTGTGAACTACAGCACCGAGATGCGTGTGTTGGCCAACGGGGGTACAGTCACCACTACAGACCAAGGCATCGAGGTGGACGGAGCCAAGGAGGTGACACTCTTTATGACAGCTGCTACCAACTTCGACGACAGCACACCTTCCTACGTCAAGGGTACACGTGCCGACGTGGCACAACGCAACAGCCAAATCCTCGACGCTGCCTGCAACGACGGATGGGACAAAGTCTTTGCCGCCCATGTGGAGCAGTTCTCCGAACTCATGGGACGCGTAAGTCTCCAGTTGGGCGATGCTGCCAGCACACTCACCACCAAGGCTTTGGTAGATAACTATGCCTACTCCGCCAACCGCAACAAGGCTGACGGACTCTATCTCAAACAACTCTATTTCCAATACGGACGCTATCTCATGGTGAGTTGCAACAACGTGCTCATCAACGCCCCCGCCAACCTGCAGGGCATCTGGAACAACGATTCAAAGACTGGTTTCTGGCATTGTGACATCCACACCGACGTGAATGTCCAAATGAACTACTGGCCGGCTGAGTCCACCAACCTCAGTGCGATGCACCTGCCGTTCCTCAACAACACCATCACCCTCTCTAGCGATGACTATAATTACCATCGTATTGCCCAACGTTATAAGAACGGCGTCAGGGGATGGATGGTACCTACAGAAACGAATATCTTCGGTGGCACTTCTACTTGGATGGCTTTTGAAATCAAGACCTTGGCCGCCTGGGACTGCTCCCACCTCTGGCAGCACTACCGCTACACGCTCGACCGCGACTTCCTGCGTCGTGCGTTGCCCGCCATGCTCCGTTGCGCCCAGTTCCTCAAGGATATCAGCACCAAGGCCAAGAACGGTACCTACTACGTGGCCAATGAATACTCGCCCGAACATGGTCCCAGTGGGCACTCTACTGCCTTTGCCCAACAGAACACGGCAGAGGTGGTGCGGAGCGTTATCGAAGGTGCAGAAGCACTTGGCGACGACTCTCCCATATCGGCTGATGACCTACAGGAAATGCGAGATTTCTGGGAAGTGCTCGACAAGGGACTCCATACCGAGACTTACGACGGAAAAACGTGCCTGAAGGAGTGGGCCGACCTCTCCCTCAACTCTCAAGGCGATGCCGCCAGCCACCGCCATCTGAGTCATCTTATGGCTCTCTTCCCCTACAACCAAGTGTCGGCTTACTCCAACAAAGCCCAGGAGAAGCGACTCTACAACGCTGCCGTCAATTCGCTGCACGTGCGCAACGCTACCGATGTGACGGGATGGTCGGGTGGCTGGAAGGTGAACCTCTTTGCCCGTGCGCTGGAAGGCAACGAGGCCCGCAAGGTCTTCGCACTCATGCTCAAGCACAGCCAGTCATACGTCATCGCCATGTCAGGTCAGGGCGGATGCTACTACAATCTGTGGGACGCACATTCGCCTTTCCAGATTGACGGTAACTTCGGCTACACATCGGGTGTGGCTGAGATGTTGCTACAGAGTTATGACGGCAACATACACCTTTTGCCAGCCATCCCCACGGCATGGAGGAGCGGAAACGCTAAGGGGCTGAAGGCTGTTGGTGACTTCACAGTCGATCAGGAATGGGCTGAGGGTGCTTTCGTCAGTGCCCGTATCCTCAACAACCAAGGACAACCGTTGACACTCACAGTAGGTCGTCTGCCTAAAGACAAGACGATTGCCGCTAAGGTGAACGGTATGGAGGTGGAGGTGACAAGGAACAGCGACGACAGTTTCACCATCCCCACGTCGTCTGCGGGTGACATCATCGAACTGAGCGTTAGTGACAAGCCCGACGGCATCGAAGTGAATCGCGCAGAGTATGATAAAGACAGCGCCTCCAGCGCTTGTTACACGCTTACTGGTGTCCGCATCGACCACATCACCCAAAAGGGTATTTACATCATCGGAGGCAAGAAGACAGCCGTGATGTAACCCTATGAAAAAACGGATAAAAACGGCATCGAAATCGTGGTCGCGGTTCCGATGCCGTTTTTGTTATGAGCCGTTGTTTTTGCAATGGCTCTAAGGCTTATTTCAGCGTGATGACAGGATCCTGGGTCGGTTTCACTCTTTCGATCTTGCCTTGTTTGTCGAAGGTCATGCGGTCGATGCATACCTCGCGGTGTATGCCAGGGCCGAACTGACGGTCGATGTAGTTCCAGTTGATTCGGTGATAGACGATGTACCAGATGTCCTTGCCCGGAATCTGCAGCACGGAGTTGTGGGCAGGGCCGTAGATCTTTTGTGCGGAATCCTGGATGAGCACAATGGGGTCGTCGGCCACCTTGATGGGACCAAGGGGATTGTCGGCTGTGCCGTAAGCCACATGGTAGTTGGGTGAACCAGTGTCATCTACCGACCACATGAAGTAATAGGTGCCCTTGCGGAAGAAGACGTATGGGGCCTCACGGTACTGATAGTCGCGCAGACTGCCTCCTTCGGGAGTCATCACCTTGATGGTCTCTTTTTTGATGCTTGTCAGGTCGTCGTTGAGCTCAGCACCTGCCATATAGCCGTTGCCCCAGTAGAGGTAATACTTCTTTGTCTTGGGGTCTTGGAACACATCCACGTCAATCTGCTGGCCATGGCCTACTGGAGAGTCGCTCACGATGGGCTTGCCCGAATCCACGAATGGCCCTGTGGGGGAGTCGCTCACTGCAACACCGATCTCCTTGCGCTGACCGGCGTCGCCACTGAAATAGAGGTAGTACTTGTAGCCGTCCTTCTCTTTGCGCTCGATGATGGCGGGGGCCCAGGCATTACCCTTGGCCCATTTCACTTGGTCACTTCTAACGTCGAGCACAGTACCTTCATCCTTCCATTCTTTGAGGTCGCTGGAGGAATAGCAGGTGTAGTACCAGCCTCCCCAACCTGGCATACCGTCGGTGGTGGAGTAGATATAATAACGTTTGGTTTTGTTGGAATAGAGTACTTCCGGGTCGGCATGGAAACCAGGCAGAATGGGGTTGGTATGATTGCCGTATTCTGCGAGCAGACGGTCTTTCTCTGCCTGGGTGATGGGGATGATGGTGCCGTGACGGGGTGTGAACAAACCCTTGGTCTCCGTATTCTGAACCACCTCGAAGGTCTTCAGGTCGGGACTCTTGCAGAACTGGTAGTATCCATTGGCGTAACAGTCGTACATCACAATCCAGCTCTTGCCGTCGATGGTGCGGCATACACCCACACCTTCCACGGCTACATTGGTC
>JAFXVU010000193.1 GCA_017534705.1 Bacteroidaceae bacterium | reverse complement strand
TTCCAAAAATGGTCATAAAGGACGACAGCATTGTCTATAATGCCGATGCTTTCCGCGTGCCAGAGGGTTCTGTCATAGAAGCACTTGTGGAAGCATTGCCAGGAGCGAAAGTGGACGATGACGGAGGCATCACCGTCAATGGAAAGACAGTGAGGAGATTCAAGATGGACGGGCGCGACTTCATGACGGGCAACAACAGCGCAGTGATGAAAAACCTGCCTTCCTATGTCATCGACCAAGTGAAGGCATACGATGAGAAGAGCGACCAGTCGAGGTTGACAGGCATAGACGACGGCAATGATGACTTCGTCCTTGAGTTCGTCACCAAGCGCAGTGCCCGCAATGGCTTGCAGATGAATCCCGACATCGGCATAGGCACCGACCACCGCTATGGTATCCGCCTTACAGCCATGAAGCCATTTGGAGCCATGCGCTACACTTTCATGGGCAATGCCAACAACGTGAACGACCGCAACTTCTCCGGGCGTGGAGGTCGTGGCAGAGGCAATGGCAATGGCCAGCGCCACTCCAAGTCAGCAGCTCTGGATATAAGTTATGAGAACAACAAGAATCTGAGAGTCAATGGTCGTGTGACATGGAACCACAACAACACCGACAACTGGAACCGAACAAGTTCGGAAACCTTTGTCAGCACTCGCAATGGTGCTTTCTCACATAGTATAAGCCAACAATATTCCCGCTCTAACAGTTGGACGGGCAACATGAACCTGCAATGGACCATCGACTCACTCACCACACTGTCATTCCGACCCAACCTTTCACTCTCCACAAACGACAACAAGGGACATACTAATTCCGCTTCATTCAATGCAGATCCTTTCAAATATACGGAATTTCCCTTGGAAAAGGAAGGCGAGGCTCCGCTGAACGCAGAAAACGTAATCATGAACAGTCGGAAAAACAAGTCGATGTCATACGGTGACAATAAAGACATCAGCACTCAAGCCCAATTATTCCGCAGACTTAGCAAGACAGGCCGCAACATATCTTTAAACACGAATTTGAGTTATCGCAAAGGCTTGAATCGCTCATCCAACCTGTCATTCGTCCACTTGTTCCAACAAAAGAACAAGGAAGGCAACGACTCCACATATCAGACAAACCGATATAATTACTCACCCTCAAACAGTTTTAATGCTTCTTTTGGCGTCACCTACACTGAACCTCTGTTGATTTTCAAGCCAAAAGAACAACAAGAAGTCACCGAATTCCCCGGCGACAGGAGGATGAACCAGCGCCGGCAAGGATTGCAAGGCATATTCCTTCAAACCCGTTATAATTATCGCCACAGCTACCAGAAAAGCGACCCATCGACCTATGACTTCCCCGACCTCGATGAGGAAGCCTTTTACAATGTACTCAATGAATATCGTGACTGGACTCGTCTTTTCGGTTTTCTCGACAATCCATACGAGAGCTATCTCTCTGACAGCCTGAGCCGCTATTCCGAGCGCACAGAGAACGAGCACAACATCGACTTGCAGCTTAGGGTTGTCCGTGAGAAGCTGAACATGAATGTCGGCATGACGATTCAACCCCAGAATTCTCATTTCATACAGCAATATCTCGGCCGTCCTGTTGACACTGTTCGCACAGTGTGCAACGTGTCGCCAACACTCAACCTACGTTACCGATTCAACCAACAGACCAACCTACAAGTAACGTTCAGGGGTTCCACATCCCAACCGTCGATAACCCAGCTGCTTGAAATCTACGACAACACCAACCCTCTCTCCATCACCATGGGTAATCCTGGCCTGAAGCCATCCTTCAACAGCAATCTCAGCGCCAATTTCCAAAAGCAACGCAGTCCCAAGTTTGTCACCGACAGCTTAGGCTTCAACATACCTAAGAACCAGCGCCATTGGAGTTTCAGCACCAATGCCTCGTGGCAGCGCACCACCAATGCGATAGGCAATGTGGTTACCTACAACAGTACAACGGGAGGTAGGATTACCCGACCTGAAAACATAAACGGCAACTGGAGCACCAACGGTGGCATGACCTTCAACATAGGTCTTGACACCCTGAACCGATGGGATGTCAGCGGTTCCTTGCGAGGCAGCTACAACCATCATATAGCTTACGTCAACCTGAACCGCACCGAAACACCCGACCGAAATGTCACACACACATACAACCTCAGTCCGTCTGTCTCGCTTAGTTTCAGAAACAAATGGTTGAACTTCTCGCTCAATGGCAATGCCACATACGCCCATACAGAGAACCGTCTTCAGGCATCCAACAATCTGAGCACGTGGAACTACTCTTTTGGCGGCAACACCAGAATCACCTTCCCGTGGGGAACAGACCTCTCAACCGACATGCACCTTTACAGCAAACGTGGCTATAGCGACAAGACGCTCAACACCAACGAGTTGATATGGAATGCTCAATTGTCGCAGAGTTTCCTCAAAGGCAAGAAGCTCACCATCATGCTTCAATGGTATGACATTCTCAACAAACAGTCGAATTTCTCACGTACAGTAAACGCCAATGGTTGGACCGACCGCGAAGTGAATGCCATCACCTCATACGCCATGATTCATGTGAGTTACCGCTACAACATGTTTGGTGGTCGCAATAGGAGTGGTGGCAATGGTCGTGGCGAGTTCTTCCAAGGAGGTTCTCGTGGCGACCGTCCTTTCCCCGATGGTGGCCAAAGAGGAGGTGGCGGAGGCGGCCAAAGGGGTGGCGGTGGACGTTTTGGCGGTTTCTAAAACCGATACTGACGCGCCATCTCCATCTGCAAAAACAAAAATCACACAAGAAAAAAAACCCGGCCATCAAAGGATGTCCGGGTTTTAATATATTGTGAACTATTGATTACTCAGCAGCAGGAGCTTCTTCAATCTCATCCATCTCATCGATGAAATCTTCTTCCACTGGAGCTTTCTCTACTGGGGCCTCTTCCACTGGAGCCT
>JAFXVU010000020.1 GCA_017534705.1 Bacteroidaceae bacterium | reverse complement strand
GTGGAAACCAACTTCAGTGTGGTGCGTTTTCATGGTGATAAGCAACATGCCGATAATGTCTATAAAGGCATCAAACCGCTTTGTGGCGACGACATCGCCGATGTGGTCTTTTATGCGGCGAGCGCGCCTGAACATGTGCAGATTGCAGAGGTGCTGGTACTGGCCACTCATCAGGCCAGTGGTAGCGTCATCTGCCGAAAACCTCAATAAGACGGCCGAAACGGTCGAAACTGCGTCGGTTGGCCAAGGCAACTGTCGTCATCAGTGAGATGATGGATGCCACAAAGGTGATGACCACAATCATCATCTGGTATTTGATGGCGATGTTGGGGTCGCTGCCACCGAGTATCTGTCCTATCATGGTGCCAGGCAAAGCCACAATGCCCATCACCATCATGTTGGCGATGCAGGGGATGAACGCCTTGCGGATGGCGGCGCTGAGAAAAGGTGCTGTCGCTTCCCAACGTGTGGCACCGTTGCCCAGCATGTAGTCGTACATCTGTCGTTCCCTTTGTATGCCCTCGTAATAAGTGGTAAGTGCCAAGACATTCACACCCAACATGTTGCCAAGTAACAGACCGAAGATGGGAATGAAATAACGGGCGGAGAACAACAGGTTTAAACTCAGGTTGATGTTCATTGACTCATGGAGGCGGAGTACAAGCGCGAGGAAATAGATGCTGATGAGCAAGGCAGTGGTGAAGAAACCTACAGTCACTGGCACCAATAAGATGGAGCGCTTGATGTGGGTACGGCCCACACAAGTGAATGTGGCCACAGCGCACATGATGACACCCCAAAGCAGGTTCACGTACCATAGGTCGTAAGCAAAGAGGTACTTGAGGTACAATCCAATCAGCACCAACTGGATAATCATTCTCACTGTGGCAATGATGGTGGATTGCACGAGTCCGGTCTTGTACTTACGGAAGAAATACAAGGGGATGCCCATCAAAGCCAGTCCTATGAGTAAGCCGATAATGGATATGTCTAATGTCTGTTCCAAGTGCGGTGTCGTTTTATAGTAAGCCTTCTTGGCTGTTTGTCAATCAATGTCTTCGTTTATAGATGTAATGTCTTGTCGCACACTTCAGCCAATGTGTGGGAATGGGTGACGGCAAGTATGGCGGCGTCGCGTTCCCTAGCCACTGACTTCAAATAGTTGGCCACCAAAAGAGTGGTGTCATTGTCCAAGGCCGAGGTGGGTTCGTCAATGATGATAAGGGGTTTGCCCAACAGACAGCAAACGCTCAGCATGATGCGTTGGCGCTGGCCGACAGAAACAGAGTTGGAGGGCCGATTGATCAGATGAATGTCGAGCCCCAACCGCGACCATTCTCGCTGCAGCAACTCCTCTGTCAGTTCCACACCTTTGTTGGCTTTGAAAGAGAAAGGAATACTGACCATGTCCCAAATGGTGGGGGAGGGTAATGACAATTCCTGGGGAAGATAGGCTATGCGTTGGCGAAGGCTGTCAACCGTCATTGCTGACAAGACGATGCCATCCACTTCAATACTGCCACCGCTGCATTCCTCGAAACCCATCACCGCGCGAAGAAGAGTGGTCTTGCCACATCCCGACTCGCCAAGCACGCATCCCAACTCACCTCGTTGGAGGTGGAAAGAAACGTCGTGTAAAACTTGTTTAGACCCGTATGAAAGGGATACTTTCGAGATTTTCAGCATTTAATTGTCATTATTTCATACAAAGTTATATCATTTAATTGTTTTATTTACTAATTTTACACCATAAAACGAGAAAACGAGCTAAAATAGTGTTAGGAAATGTTTGTTTATTTCGTCTTTATATGAAATTGACATTGCTTTGAAGACCGAAATAAGAGCATAAATAGTTCTATAGAACCTGTAGTCTATATAGTCTCTATAGCATCTAAAAAATAAATAAAAACATACGATTATGATTGATTTCTTTTCAAACATCTTTGGCCCGGAAACAGAGCTGATGATGAAAGTTTACTGGGGCATAGCCCTTTTCGCAAGTGTGGTTTTTGTCATTCAGATGATTATGACTTTTGTCGGCTTTGATGCCGACGCCAGTACCGACACTGATTTCGATGCCGATGGTTTTCATATCTTCACCATTAAGGGATTGATTAGCTTCTTGCTCGGATTCGGATGGACAGGAGCATTGCTGCATAAGAGTATAGAGAATCCCATTGTCCTTGGTGCTGTGGCTGTGGTTGTTGGCGTGGCTTTTCTCTTCCTCATCTTTTTCATTATGCGTCAGGTGATGAAACTGTCGGTTGACAATTCTTTCAAACTGGAGCAGTCGGTTGGTTTGGTAGGCAGTGTATATCTGAGAATACCTTCAACTAGGAAGGCATGTGGCAAACTGCAGTTGAGTGTGAATGGTACCATTCATGAACTGGATGCCTTGACCGATGGCCATGAATTGCCTACGGGAAGCCGTGCCAAGGTCATGAGCATCATTGACGACCATACCGTTTTGGTAGAACAGGCATAACTTTTTCTCCCGAATTATTCATCCTTAAAATTATAACTATATGGAAAGTATTTATTTGATAGCGATTGCCGCCATTGTGGTGATATTCCTGTTTGCGGCCATCATCAAACGCTACAGACGTTGTCCGTCAGACAAGATTCTGGTCATCTATGGTAAAACAGGCCGAGGAAGTGCACGTTGTGTGCATGGAGGTGGTGCCTTCGTATGGCCTATTATCCAGGACTACGCTTATCTGAGCCTTACCCCGATTTCGATTGATGCCAATCTGACTAACGCACTGAGCCGTCAGAACATCCGTGTCGATGTGCCGTGCCGATTCACGGTGGGTATCTCAACTGAACCCGACTCCATGAACAACGCCGCAGAGCGTCTGCTCGGTCAGACTCAGACCCAGATTCAGGAACTCGCGCGTGATATCCTCTTCGGTCAACTTCGTCTGGTGATTGCCACCATGAGTATTGAGGAACTGAACTCCGACCGTGACAAGTTCCTTGAGAATATCTCCACCAACGTGGAAGTGGAAATGAAGAAAATCGGTCTCCGTCTCATCAACGTGAACGTGACCGACATCAACGATGAGTCTGGATATATCGAGGCTCTCGGTAAAGAGGCTGCAGCCAAGGCCATCAACGAGGCCAAGGTAAGCGTGGCTAAGGAGGACAAGAACGGAGAAATCGGTAAGGCTGAGGCCATGAAGGAAACACGTATCCGTACTGCTGAGGCTAATGCCGAGGCTGTGAAGGGTGAGAACGAGGCTAAGGTGGCTATTGCCAACTCTGATGCTACCCGAAGGGAGAAAGAGGCTGAGGCACAGCGTCGTGCTGTGGCTGCTGAGAAGGTGCAGCAGGCCAACGCCTTGCAAGAGGCTTACGTGGCAGAGTCCGAGGCCGAGCAGAAACGTGCCGAGAGGGAGCGTTCCACTCAACAGGCCAACATCATCGTGCCTCAGGAGATTGAGAAACAGCGTAAGATTATCGAGGCTGAGGCTATGGCAGAACAGAAGCGCGTCAATGCGAAAGGTGAGGCTGATGCCATCTTCGCCAAGATGGAGGCTGAAGGTAAGGGTCTCTACGAGATTCTGACCAAGCAAGCCGCAGGTTACGACAAGATGATTCAGGCTGCCGGTGGCGACGCTACTAAGGCTTACACGCTCTTGCTCCTTGAGAAACTGCCCGACCTTGTTCGCACTCAGGTGGATGCCATCAAGGGTATCAATATCGACAAGGTTACTGTTTGGGACAACGGCAGCGGCACCGACGGCAAGGGTTCTACAGCCAACTTCCTGAGCGGATTGATGAAGTCCATTCCTCCTCTCGGCGAACTCTTCGAGCAAGCTGGCATGAGTCTGCCTGAATATCTTGGCAAGAAGAAGGAAGGCGAGGAAGCCGAACCTGCCGAGGAAGTGTAATCTCAACAAACCTTTCTAATAAATAGAAAGCGCAGTCCAAAGGGGAAAACCCTTTGGACTGCAAAGTTTTTTCTATAGTCTCTATAGTTTCTATAGTCTCTATAGCCTTATAAATAGTATACTCAATGACCATCCTACTGACTATTGCGATATATTTCGGCATCTTGCTCTTGATTTCCTGGCTGACAGGCCGTTCGGGCAATGATGCTTTCTTTCGTGGTAATCGCCAGTCGCCATGGTATGTGGTGGCTTTCGGCATGATTGGTGCCTCGTTGTCGGGAGTGACTTTCGTGAGTGTGCCAGGGATGGTGATGACCATCGACATGACCTATATGCAGATGTGTATGGGTTTCTTCTTTGGCTACTTGCTGGTGGCGTTTGTGCTGTTGCCGCTATATTACCGCTATCGGCTTACTTCCATCTATTCGTATCTTGGTGAACGGTTGGGAAAACGGAGTTACAAGACGGGAGCGTTGTTCTTCCTGCTTTCTAAGTTCACGGGTGCAGCTGCACGACTTTATCTGGTATGCCTTATCTTGCAACAGTATGTGGCTGATGACTTCGGAGTGCCTTTCACCATCACGGTGGTAGCCATTCTTTTGCTGATATGGTTTTATACAAGGCGCAGTGGCATACGTTCTCTCGTGTGGACCGACAGCCTTCAGACCTTTGCGCTGTTTGCTGCTCTTGTCATGATTCTTGTCAGAACTTGCGACCTTATGGGACTGGGTTTTGGTGAGGCGGTGTCTGCGGTGTGGAACGATACGCACAGTCGCATTTTCGAGTTCTCCGACATCAATTCGCGCCAGCATTTCCTCAAGCAGTTTTTCAGCGGGGTGTTCATTGTGATTGTGATGACGGGACTCGACCAGGATATGATGCAGAAGAACCTCACGTGCAAGAACCTGCGCGATGCCCAGAAGGATATGTGCAGTTATGGCATTTTGTTTATACCCGCCAACTTCCTTTTCCTTTCGCTGGGTGTGCTGGTGGCCATGCTCTATGGCAAATATGGTATGACGCTTCCTGAGGCAAGCGACAACCTCCTACCTGGCATCATCGCCAGCGGACAGATGGGAAACATGGTGCTGGTGTTGTTTGTGGTGGGAATCATCGCCTCTGCGTTCTCCAGTGCCGACTCGGCGTTGACAGCGCTGACAACAAGTCTTTGCATCGACATTCTTGAGGTGGAGAACCCAAAGAGCAAGTTTTTCAAGAATGCAGAAAAGACAAGAAAATGGACGCACCTGACAGTTATTGTGGTATTCGTCGCATTCATCTTGGGTTTCAAGGCGCTCAACGATACCAGTGTGATTGATGCCATCTACACCATCGCCGGCTACACATACGGTCCCTTACTTGGACTTTTCGCTTTCGGTATGTTCACCCGTCGGATGCCACGCGACCGCTTTGTGCCGTTCATCGCTGTCGCCTCGCCTTTAATCTGCTATGCCATCGACTTCATCACCACCCATACCACTGGCTACCGATTCGGCTACGAACTGCTGATGCTCAATGGCTTGCTGACCTTTACGGGCCTTTCCCTCATTTCCCGTAAGGGATGAAAACAGAAACGTCAGTTCAATGAATGGAAGAGAAAAAGCCCATTAATCATCAATGAAGAGAATCTGAAAACCGCGATGAGTATGTGCGGGTAGTTACTCGTAGTCGTCGATGACGTTGTTGATGAAATCCATGAAGGGTTTGGCGGTCTTGAACACCTTCTCCGCCGTCTTCAGCCATCCGTCGCCCTCGAAAAAGTCGTTTTCCACATTCACCCACATGCAGTAATCCTTCATTTTCAAGAACTCAACGTACGGAAAGTCCTTGGGGTAGCCGTGAGGACAGGTTTTCAGTCTGGGTTGGTTACCCAAGTTGTCCTTGAAAATCTTCTTGAACTGCTCATTGTCCACACATTCACGCAGGGTGTCCACGTTGTTCACCATCTCCCATCGGCAGGCATTGAGAATATTGGTCGGAAGGTAGTAGTTGCCGCAGGCTAGCATGCAGTTGTTGTTCTCCAAGTGGATATAGTAGCCTCCATGCAGCGCCTTCTTGCCATGCGCGGCGATATAAGCGCCGAGATGAGTCTTGTAGGGTGACTTGTCGGTGCTGAATCGGATGTCACGGTTGATGCGGTAGGTGGTGTCCTTCACTTGCAGATGCGCAATAGAGGGGTCGAACGATGCAATCATGGTGAGTGCCTTGCCTATTCCCTCCTCGAAATTGGCACGCAGTTCGTCGTATTCCGCCCGATGGGCATGAAACCATTCACGGTTGTTGTTCTTGTTGAGTGTCTCGAAAAAAGCCAATATCTCTTTTGCTCGCATATCTTTGTCGTTTTTTAGTACGCTTTTCATGCAAAGTTAACGCTTTTTATGTCAAAATGCTATACTTTTGCACAAAAATCCAACAATAGAATTATGTACAGCAAGGAAATCACAGACCTTTTGAGAAAGAACATATCGCTGTTGTCTGATAAGGATAGCAGCAAGTACCCATACATACCCCAGCAGGACAGCCAGTTGCCACGGCTCAACAGCCTACGCCGTATCATCGAACTGGTGAAAGCCATTGTCTTCCCTGGCTATTTCGGTGATGGCAGTTATTGCTCCAATATGCAGGAATATTTCATCGGTGTGAGGGTGGAGGAACTTTACGGATTACTCTGCGAGGAAATCGGCTTTGGACTGCAGTCGTTCGCCAAGGACGAGGTGCCGGATGTGCGTCATCAGTCCGAGGTCATCGCCATGAAGTTCATCGATGCCCTGCCAGAAGTGAAACGTGTTGCTTGCACTGACGTCAAGGCCGTTTATGACGGCGACCCCGCAGCACGCACTTACGAGGAAGTCATCTTCTGCTATCCCGCTATCATCGCCTTGTTGCACTACCGTATCGCGCACCTGCTTTTGGTATTAGGTGTCCCCGTTATCCCACGTATCATCACTGAATTGGCGCATAGCCGCACGGGTATCGACATCCATCCAGGAGCCCAGATTGGTGAGTATTTCAGCATCGACCATGGTACAGGCGTGGTGATAGGCGAGACCTGCATCATCGGCAATCATGTCCGTCTCTATCAAGGTGTCACCCTGGGCAGCAAGAGTTTCAAGTTCGACGAAAACGGCAATCCCCTCAACATCCCACGCCATCCTATCTTGGAAGACAATGTCACCGTCTATAGCAACTCTTCGATTCTTGGCCGCATCACCATCGGACACGACAGCGTTATCGGTGGCAACATCTGGCAGACGCAGAGTCTTCCGCCTTATTCTCAAGTGCAGCAGGGCAGGGCTGTCAGCATGATTCTTACTGACGGAGCAGGCATCTGAAACGTGTGTCCTTTTCCTGAATTGTCCAGCACGATAGTGCTTAACTTCCAGTCAGCGCGGCTGGCTTAACTCCCTATTAAACTCCTTTTTATAACTTCCGAAACTTTAGTAATAACTATGCAAGATTTCAACAACAAACGATTTGTCTATTTCATCTGCCTTGTGTCGGCCATGGGCGGTTTGCTTTTCGGCTATGACTGGGTGGTGATAGGCGGAGCAAAACCCTTCTATGAACTTTACTTCGGAATCAGCGGTTCCCCACTGCTGCAAGGCGTCGCCATGACCACCGCTTTGGTGGGGTGTTTGGTAGGTGCCATGGTGGCAGGAGCCGCTGCCGACAAGTATGGACGCAAACCCTTGCTGATGGTTTCGGCCGTCCTTTTCACTGTCTCTGCAGTCGCCACTGGACTGTTCAATGATTTCACCCTATTCAATATCGCCCGTTTCATTGGCGGTGTAGGCATCGGTGTTGCCTCTGCCTTGTCGCCCATGTATATTGCAGAAGTCAGTCCTACTGCTATCCGTGGTAGGATGGTGAGCTTGAACCAGATGACCATCGTGCTGGGTATTCTAGGCGCACAGATAGTGAATATGCTATTGGCCAAAGAGACCACAGTGGCAGAGAGTCAGACATGGAATGTGGAGTGGGGATGGAGATGGATGTTCTGGGCTGAGACCGCCCCTGCCGCACTGTTCCTGTTGTTGAGTTTCTTTATTCCCGAGAGTCCTGTCTATCTGAAGATGAAGAAAGAGACTACATTGGCATCACAGACATTGGAGAAAGAAGCGGGTCTGAAGGAGTTGTTTCAACATAAATACGGACGAGTGCTGTTGCTTGGACTGGTCATTGCCGTGTTCCAGCAGTGGTGTGGCACGAACGTCATCTTCAACTATGCCCAGGAGATTTTTGTCGGAGCGGGATTTGATGTCGATGGTATGTTCATCAACATCGTGATTACAGGTATCGCCAATGTGGTGTTCACCATCGTAGCACTCTACACTATCGAGAAGTGGGGACGTCGCACCTTGATGCTTATAGGCGCAGGTGGTCTGGGATTGATTTACCTGACCCTCGGCACTTGTTATTTCCTTGGTATGACGGGAATCCTTATGGTCGCATTGGTGGTGGCGGCCATATCGGTCTATGCCATGACCCTTGGCCCCGTCACATGGACTCTGCTGGCAGAAATTTTCCCCAACAGAATTCGTGGTATTGCCATGGCGACTTGCACTTTCGCCCTTTGGGTGGGATGTTGCACGCTCACATTCTCTTTCCCCTCGATGAACGCGGCACTCGGCAGCAGCGGCACTTTCTGGATATATAGTGCCATCTGCGTATGTGCTTTCATCTTCCTCTTGCGCCGTTGTCCAGAAACCAAAGGAAAGAGTCTGGAAGAACTGGAAAAAGAATTGGTGGAACCTTAAAAACACATACAGTATGGTAAACGCTTGGAGAGAAAAAGTGACCATTCCGACCTATGAGGTTGGTAAACCAGAGAAGAACCCGATGTTCCTCGAGAAAAGAGTCTATCAGGGTTCAAGTGGTGTGGTTTATCCTTATCCTGTCATTGAGTCGATGAGCGACGAGAAGGTGGACAAGGATTACGAGGCCATCTGGATTGAGAATGAGTACATCAAGGTAATGATACTCCCAGAGTTGGGCGGTCGTGTGCAGATGGCATACGACAAAATCAAACAACGTCATTTCGTGTATTACAACCATGTTGTCAAACCCGCGCTTGTGGGATTGACAGGACCATGGATTAGTGGCGGCATCGAGTTCAACTGGCCACAGCACCACCGTCCCTCAACATACTTGCCCGTGGATTCCACCATCGTGGAGAATGAGGATGGAAGTGTGACGGTGTGGGTGAACGAGATGGAGCGGATGTTCCATCAGAAGGGAGCCGCGGGGTTCACGCTCCGTCCTGGTTGTGCCTATCTGGAGATACAAGGCAGGGTGTCAAACCGCACACCACTGCCTCAGACTTTCCTTTGGTGGGCTAATCCCGCAGTGGAGGTGAACGATGCTTACCAGAGTGTGTTCCCACCCGACATCAACGCCGTCTTCGACCATGGTAAGCGGGCTGTATCATCGTTTCCCATCGCTACAGGCACCTACTACAAGATGGACTATTCGGCAGGTGTTGATATCTCTAACTACAAGAACATCTATGTGCCGACGAGTTATATGGGCGTGAACTCGCACTACAATTTCGAGGGTGGATACGAGAACGACACCCATGGAGGTATGCTGCATGTGGCTTCTCACCATTTCTCCCCAGGCAAGAAACAGTGGACTTGGGGTAACGGAGACTTCGGCCGTGCTTGGGACCGCAACCTGACCGATGAGGCCACACCAGAGGAAATGAAGCGGTGGGGTGTTGACCGAAAGGGATTCCGTCCTTACATCGAACTGATGGCAGGAGTCTATACCGAGAACCAGCCCGACTTCACTTGGCTGATGCCCTACGAGGAGAAGCAGTTCGTGCAGTATTTCATGCCCTATCGTGAGGTCGGTATCGTGAAGCAAGCGTCGAAGGACTTCGTGATGAACATCGAGACGACAGCATCGGGTGTCTGTTTCAAGGTCATGGCAACCTCAAGGCAAAGGGTGCAGTTGGTGTTGTGTCATAAGAATGGCGAAACGTACTTTAATCAGACGGTGACCTTGACCCCTGAAGAGGTCTTTGAGCAGACGGTTGATGTGAAGGACGCTAAGTTGGGTGAACTGTTGTTAGCCATCTGTAAGGAGAATTCTGCGTTTCAACCCGATAGCCACAGATTGTTCAAGTCAGTGCCCTTGCTGTTGTGGGAAGCCGAGGATGACGAGATTCGTCCTATCCCCGATGCTGCAGAGGCGGCCCTCTCGCCTGTTGATACAAAGACCAATGACCAACTCTACCTGACGGGCTTGCATCTTGAACAGTATCGCCATGCCACTTGGTCTGCGCTCGACTATTATGAGGAAGCCTTGCGTCGCGACCCCAACGATGTGCGATGCCTAAACCAGACAGGTCTTTGGTATCTGCGCAGAGGCCGTTTCCAAAAAGCAGAGGAGTATCTGCGCCGTGCTGTCAAGATATGGCAAAAGCGCAATCCCAATCCATACGATAGCGAGGCCATTTTCAACCTGGCTTTGGCTTTGAAATACCAGAACCGTCAATCTGAGGCATACGAATTCTTCTGGAAATCCACATGGAGCAAGGCCTGGGCTGATGCAGGTTATTATGAGGCCGCTTGTATCAGCGCGGCACAAGGCAGGTACGAGGATGCCCTCGACGAACTGAATAGATGTCTCGTGTTCAATCAATGTAACCACAAGGCCCGTGCGCTGAAAGCGGCAGTATTGCGATTGATTCAGGATAGCAAACAGAAAGGAACGCTCCAGATGGGTAGTTCGAAAGAACTGAACGAACGGCTTGCGCTCATCAAGGAGTCGCTTCAACTTGACCGTTTCAACTATGGTATCCTTTATGAGCAGTATCTCCTGACCAAAGACAAGGATGTGTTGAAACAGATGGTGGAGATGATGCATGGCAATGTCTATAACTATCATGAGTTGGCACTCGACTATGCCCAGGCAGGACTATGGCAGGAGGCAGAACAGGTGCTGACCATCCCTGCCGTCGCCAAGAAACTGATAAAGGAATCACCGCTTACTTCCTATTATCTGGGTTGCTTCAAAGTGAACCAAGGAATGCTTGATGAGGCCAAACAACTCTTCCAACAGGCGGAGCAGGTGAGCAGCGACTACTGCTTCCCCAACCGCATGGAAGATGTGAACGCATTGACTACTGCCATCGCTTTCAATCCGGAGGGAAGCAAAGCACCTTATTATCTGGGATGCCTCTATTATGCCGCCCGTCAGTATGACCTCGCTATCGAGAACTGGGAACAATCCGCAAAACTCGACCCTTCATTCCCCACAGTATGGCGCAATCTCGCCTTGGCGCGTTTCAACAAGCAAGACCGTCAGGAGGAAGCCTTGGAATACATGGAGAAGGCATTCCAACTCAACAAGAACGATGAGCGTATGCTGATGGAACTCGACCAACTCTATAAACGACTGCAAAAGCCGCATGATGAACGTCTTGCCTTCCTGCAGAAATATCCCAAATTGGTGCAGCGGCGTGACGACCTTGTGCTGGAGGAAATCACATTGCTCAACCAAACAGGGCATTACGAGGAAGCCATGCAAAAACTCGATGCCCGTATCTTCCATCCTTGGGAGGGAGGCGAAGGCAAGGTGCCTGCCCAATACCAGATTTGTCGTGTGGAACTGGCCAAGAAGGCCATTGTCGCCAAAGAATATGAAAAGGCTGTCCAATTGCTCAGCGAATGCCTGGATTATCCCCACCATTTAGGTGAGGGCAAACTGTACGGTGCACAAGAGAACGATTTCTATTATCTCCTTGGTGTTTCATACGAGGCGCTTGGTGAGAAGGAAAAGGCGATAGAGTGCTGGGAGCAAGCCACCAAAGGACCACAGGAACCTGCGGCGGCCATGTATTACAATGATGCGAAACCCGACAAGATTTTCTATCAAGGATTGGCGCTCTACAAACTTGGACGAGAGGGAGAGGCACACGGGCGTTTCTACCGCCTCATCAACTACGGCAAACAACACATCTTCGAGAAACAGACGATGGATTACTTTGCGGTATCACTGCCTGACTTGCTGATTTGGGACGATTCCTTGGATACGAAGAACATCATCCATTGCAAGTACATGCTCGCTCTCGGTTACTACGGTATGGGCGATACGGAAAAGGCACTCAAGTTTCTTGAAGAGGTCGAATCCCTCGACATCAACCACCAAGGTATTCAGCAGTTCAGAACGCTGATTGACCGTTGACCATTGACCGTTGACCATTGACCATTGATCATTGACCATTGACAAACCGCGTATAGGGACTCCCCTCCCATTTAAGGGGAGGGGCAGGGGTGGGGTGGAATGTAGCCTGCCATCGCAGTCAAAACAAAAGCGGGGTACACAGGTAACTTGCCTGCGTACCCCGCTTCGATTCTACATCAGGTCGGTCTTGTGGCGATAAAGCACGGAGGCGACGATAGGTGCTCCAATCAAGGCTGTGACGGAATTGACGGGCAATGCACCTTCCATGCCTGGCATACGCGCGATGAGATTGCAGGCCAGGGCCAACGCTGAACCTGTGAGCGCTGTGGCTGGCATGAGGACACGGTTGTCGTTGGTGTGCCAGATGGCACGGCATAAATGGGGAACGGCCAACCCTAAAAACATGATGGGGCCGCAGTAGGCGGTGACTATCGCCACCATGATGCCCGAACAACTGATGACAAGAACCCGCGCACGAGAGATGTTCAACCCAAGGTTCTGTGCGTACTGGTCGCCCAAGAGCAGCAGGTTCATCGTCTTGACGAGTAGCATACTCAAGGGTGTTAGCACTGCCATACAACTGACGAACAACCACACTTGGCCTGCACTGACCCGAGAGAAACTGCCCAACCCCCATATCACATAAGCACGTATATCCTCTTCATTGGAGAAGTATTTCAGTACACCGATGATGGCTGTCGCCACATAACCTATCATCACACCGATGATTAGCAGTGTGGCATTGCCTTTCACATGTTGCGAAATGGCCAGGATGAGTGCCATGACGGATAGCGAACCAATGATGGCGGAGACAATGAGCATGGCATTGCCTGCAATACCCAGACTGCTCAACGCCACACCCCCTAGACTGCCTGAAAGCAGTACAACAAGTGCCACACCCAAAGAGGCACCATTGCTGATGCCCAAGACCGAAGGACTGGCCAAAGGATTATGGAAGATGGTCTGCATCTGCAGTCCACTGATGGCCAGTCCCGCACCAGCTGCCAAGGCTGTAGCTGCCTGGGGTAGGCGCGACTTGAGGATGATGTTCTGCGACACCTGTGTGGCACTGTCGCCTGGACCGAAAAGGGTGTCAATCACTTCGGAAAGGGGAATATTGACACTACCGATGATGATGTTGAGCAGGAAGAACACCACCACAAGGATGAGTATGAGAAGAAAACGGAACTTCATTTCTTTATCGACTGATGATTTGGTAATACTTGGGATGGTAGTCGTTCATGAATCCTGGGTGAAAGGCGTGGATAAAATCGAGCAAAATGGTGTCGGGCTCCATCGGCGACAATTCATTGATGGGTGTCTGGCTCATGTCGCAACAGACAATATGATGTTCTTTCCACGGGCGGAAGTCGGCGTAACGTTCGTCTTCCTCCAGTAACGACTGGTAAGTCAACGCAGTGTGACTCTTGTTCTGGATAATCCAGAAATCCACATTGTTGGCCATGGCGTAGATGTTCTCAAAATCGAGATTCACCCCGCCTGTGCGGTTGTCATCGACCATGAAATATCTGGCGCCTGCATCCTTGCAAATCTTGGAGATGAAACTCTCGCCACCCATCGCATACCAGTTGTCGCCATGCAGCTTGCCATACAAAACGTTTGGACGATTCGTAGTTGCCTCTTTGCTTGATGGCGTTTCCGCTGTGTGGGTCTGTAAATACGATTGGATAGTGTCGCGTGCCGATAAATAACTCTGTTCGATTGCATTGAAAAGACTGTCGGCCTCTTGCGCTTGCCCCGTCAGCAATCCGACAAACTTAATCCATTCCGCTTGGGCTAATGGGGAAGTCTCTTGGTAACCCATATAAGGGATGAGAGGAAAACCAAGGTCCTCGAGTTTGTCAAAACCACCTCGCTTAGATAGTGAGACAAGGATGGCTGATGGTTGGGAGGCGAGGATAAGTTCCACATCGAAATCACCTTCCTTACCCACTTTCACAATCTTACCCTCATCGATGTATTGCTTGAGCATGGGCGAGAAGAGCCGTTTGGCGCTCATGATGCCTGATATATAGTTGAGAGCCTGGAGTTTGAGAAAACCACTGAGTTGCAATGTAGTAGTACAAACCACATTCTTCACAGGTACTTTGATGCGTGGCATGCCTGAAGGTGTTTTTGCGTCATCGCTCGAGACGAGCGCGAAACGATAGGTGTCTGCATGATTGGAAGATTGCGGGTCGGAAATCTCAAGCGACAGCCAACCATCATGCCGCTCAACCTTGAAACCTTGGGCATAGCGGATGGAGTAGGTAGAATCAGAATATTCGGAAATCTCAGAGTATTCGGGATGTTCTGATTTTTCTGATGGCTTATTTTTGCAAGATATCATCGCTATGGAGCAAGCGAGAAAGAGGAGGAGCGTTTTTTTCATTATTGTGTGAGTATTTGTCCGTTTTCAGAAATCAATAGGATGTCGAGATGACCGTCAGGAAGTAATGGGTCGCAATAGGTGTGGCAATGCTGGATGATGACGGATGCCAACCGTTGCATATCATCAGGGGAAAGGATGTCCCAAAGTTCGCGTGCCATGTTGAGTGGTGGTAGTTGGTCAGCGGGGATGCCCGCTTCGGTGGCGAGTTGCCGGATGAAAGTCTGGTTCATCGTGATTTTGTGACTATGCGTGTCGAGATGACCTTCAGCCAGTTTCACCGCCTTGCCAATCATCAATCCGAGACTAAGATGAGTGACACCCAACTCATTGGCAAAGCGGATAGCTTCACCGATGAAGTTGCCATAATGGATGAAAGCCTGTGGGGGAAGGGAAGGGTAGTAGTCACGGAGGAATTGCTCGCTCTTGGCACCGCTGTTGATGACGATTCGTGGTGCACCTGTGGCCACACCCACCGACATCTCACGACGGATGCTCTCTATACGTGCCTCGTTGGAGAAAGGCTGGACGATACCACTGGTACCGATAATGCTGATACCACCTTGCACTCCGATTCGGGGATTGAAGGTGCGTGCGCCGATTTCTTCCCCTTGAGGGGTGGAGATGACAACTTCCACGCCTTCGCCTTCTTTTAACAGAGACAGAAGGTTTTCTCGTATCATCTGTTGGGGAACGGGATTGATGGCAGGCGAACCAACGGGCAGACCGAGCCCCGGGAGGGTGACGGTGCCGATGCCTGTGGCACCTTTGATGATGATGCGGTCTCCACCATGCCTTGCATCGGATGAATAGGTGCGTAAAGTAGCGCATATTTCCATTCCGTCTGTGAGGTCGGGGTCGTCGCCAGCTTGTTTGATGACGGTCGCGGAGAGGTCGCCGATATGATGGATGTCCACGGGTATGTCCTCACCATCGGGGATGTGTACCCATACGGTGGATTGGCGGGTTAGCGCGGCGATGGCCGCCGCTGTGGCGCATGTTCCTGTCGTAATACCAGTATGCAGGTCGAAGAAATCGGGAACAAGACGTTGGACAAGCAATCGCAGTCCATGCGGACCATTGCAGGTCAGAAAACTGTCAGACAAGGCAGGTCTTTGCACAACATACACCCGTATGCCTAAGCCTCTTGCCTCGTTGATTTTCTCTAGGTAACCTCCGCTCTCACCACTTTCCTTAGTGAGTATGGCGTCGGGACGGATAGTTTGCATAGGGTCATCTGGGTAATAGACCAAATGGTCGGAAGGGAATCCTTGCTGGAGGGCAATGGTCAAAGAGGACTCTCTTTGCAAGATGCGGAACCAACACTCGTGCTCTTGCCAGTAAGGACGCAGTTTGCTGATGGTTTGCACTCCAGTGAGGGCAAGCAGCCGGTTGATGCCGTCGTACTGAAGTTTCTGTACTGCATCACTGAAATCGGCGCACCATACGATGTCGGATGTGTGGGGTGGGTACTTCCGTTCATATCGAATGGCAGGAATTCCAAGTTGCAGCGCCGTTGTCATCACGTTCTGGTGCACACCAGTGGCAAATGGGTGAGCCGCATCGATAATAACTCGGATATGGTGCTGGACGCAGAAGTCTGTCATTTCATGGGCATCCATTCCACCCGTGATGCGCACAGCATGTTCCGACTTGATGTCTTGTTCACTGCTGCGTGTGGAATAGTAGAAGGGCTTGCCTGACTGGTCGAGCACTTCTACTGCCTTTCTGCCTTCTGTGGTGCCTCCGATGATGAGCATGATGAAATCAATAACTTTTATCCTCTAATTCTGGAAAATCAAGATGGGGTATGGACTGGTGTCTTACTCCCCTTTTCGGAACAAGTGGGTGAAATGCTTGTCGTAGAGCAAGGATGTGTGGCTGCGGTTGTCGATGGCCTCGCCCACTACAATCATCGTGGTGAGGGTGAGGTGGTTGTCCTTGACGATGCTGGCCAAGTCCTTGAGTTGACCACGGTAGATGCGTTGGTCGGGCCAGGTCAGGTGGTAGCAAGCGGCGACGGGAGTGTCGGCCGGATACTCTTGAAGGAGTTGTGCCTGCACATCATCCACGATGCTGGCACTGAGGAAGATGCACATTGTGCTTTGGCTTCTTGCCAGCAAGTGGAGTTTCTCTTTCTCTGGCATGGGTGTGCGTCCTTCACCTCTGGTAAGGATGATGGTCTGGCACCGTTCGGGGATGGTGAACTGCGAGCGTAGTTCTGCGGCTGCGGCAAGGAAAGAGGAAATGCCGGGGGTGATGTGATACGACATCTGATGGGCATCGAAGAAAGCCATCTGCTCCTGAATGGCACCGAAGATGCATGGGTCGCCTGTGTGGAGTCGGACGATGAACTTACCACGGTCGTAGAACTCTTTCATCAGTGCGCATTGGGCATCAAGGTCCATGCCTGCGGATGAACGTACTGTGGCGCCTGGCTTGGCGCAAAGGGTGAGTTCGCGGGGAACGAGGGAACCTGCATAGAGAATGAGGTCAGCGTGTTCCAGCATCCGACGACCACGAACGGATATCAAGTCGGGGTCACCAGGACCTGCTCCCACGATTTCTATATGACCTTCACGCACATAGGTAGCGTCTATTGCCACAGCGACGGTGAAGTTCGTGCCCTTTTGTTTGGGCATCAGCAAGCGACCGTTGTTGGAACCCAGGATGGCCGCGGCCTCGCTCACGGAAGGGGTTCCTACATGCTGGTTGACAATTTCGGAAGGTGTCGGCACATCCACTTGCGCCAGTTCTTCTGCGGTGAAGAAACGGATGGGAACGTGTTTTTGCAGTTCGAGTATGACAGGTTCGTCGGCCTTCACATCAATGGTGCAGTATTCACGGACAGCAGGATAACAACCTGCGTTGCATACAGTGTTGTCGATGGCTTGAAGGATTTCTTCGACGGGTTGCGCTTGATGGGCCAGACCGATGCCAATCGTGAGTACTTTGGGGATGAACTGCAAGAAAAGGATGTGTGGTGGCGGTGTCAATACAAATGGTGACACAGCAATCAGCAACTTGTAACGCTCATCTACCTCATCCATCGACTTGATGATTGTGACATGAGAAGGGAGGGTGGACTCCAAGTAGTCGGTGCCGGCGTCACGAATGTCGAGCAGTAGTGCAGTGGGCTGCTGGTTGACGAAAGCGAAGATGATAGGGTTCAGGTTTATGCCGGTTTGCAACGTCCAATGGAAGCGGTTGGCCAAGGTGTCGAGCGCCCACAATCCTTGGTTGTCGGACTGAGTGGTGATGACAGGGTTGGCACCGAGCAATGATGCCACTTGAAGGGTGAGTTCGTTGGCTCCACCGATATGTCCGCTCAGCACAGAGATGACTTGTTTGCCTGTACTATCAACGCAGACGACGGCAGGGTCGGTATGTTTGTCATCTGCCAGTGGTCCTATGGTGCGGACGCAGATGCCAAGGGCACCAACAAAGACAAAAGCGTCGTAGGTATGAAATTGGGCACTGACCGTATTTCGGTTGATGATGTGGCTTTCAGCCGACAGTAATGTGGCGATGCGCTGGGCAAGTCCTTTACCTTGGTCAGAGGAGGGTACGATGGCGATTCTCATTTTTTTGTGGCTTTCAATATATGGATGGGGTGATAGTTGTTGATGGCTACACATAATGGTTCTTCTGCTTGCATACCGAGTCTGTGGGCAGTGGCAAAGAACAATTCCTCACTGTCCTTGCGGATGCGCGGGTCGGTGATGGTCTGTGGGTCAACACAGTTGTAGACCATCACGCCGCCTGG
This sequence comes from Bacteroidaceae bacterium, assembly GCA_017534705.1. Lineage (GTDB taxonomy): Bacteria > Bacteroidota > Bacteroidia > Bacteroidales > Bacteroidaceae > RUG11857. The sequence goes on along the minus strand of JAFXVU010000020.1, from coordinate 2,281 downwards.
CTGCAGATAGTGGTGGGCTTTGGTCATCATTTCTGGGAGATTGCCGCCATGACCACCTATAAAGACAGTATCAGGACGAGTGATGGGCAGTCCTTCTTCGTCGTGGAGTTGGTTAAGGTCGATGTCCATGAAATCGGTGATGAAAAACTGAATGCCAGGCACATGGAAACGCTTGGCGTTTTCTTCCATCAGTTCCTTGCCTTCTTGCCGTACTTCGAAACCAGTGACATGCAAGTGTGGAAACAGCAGTCGCGCCTCGATGGAGATGCTGCCTGTGCAGAAGCCGATGTCCCATAGGCTGGTACGACGGGGAAGGTCGAGGGCGGAAAGGGTGAGGAGGCGTACTGTGGCTTTGGTAATCATCTGCGGACGACCTTCCAAGACGCTGAACAAATGGTCGGGAATGCCGAAAGAATAGGTGGGAAGAAGATGCTTGAGCTTGAGGATGAGGCAGTTGGGACGGGAGAAGGTGGTGTGGGTAATCTCTTCCAATGTGAGGTGATCAATGACCACCTCGTATTCGCTGCCCAAGTGCTCGCCAACAATCATCTCATAGTTGTCGTAACCGTAGTGAAGCATGCGTGCGGCAATGGCGGAGGGTGTATGTTGACCGTCGGTGAGTACTCCTATTTTGGGCGCCTGCTGGATAAGGGCAGTGTCGAACTCATGCCAGGAACGTCCCGTCAACGACACCATGCGAAGGTCGTGGTAGGGCATGAGCAGACGGTGGGCGAGGGTCTGAAGACTGTTGAAATGGGGAAACAACTCTATTCGTGCTTCCGGGAGGATGCGCTGGATAGTGCTGGCAAAACCAAAGAACAATGGGTCGCCGGAGGCAAATACCACAATAGGTACATTGTAGGATTGATAACGACGAAACACATCGTCGAGAGGAACGGTGATGTCTATCCACTCACAGTCTGATGGCAAGTGGGATTGGACCAACTGGTGATGGCGCTTGCCGCCAGAAAAGACTTTGTGGGAACTGATGATGTCCTCCACTTTCGGGGCAAACCATTGGGTTTCGTTGTCGTCGATTCCGATGACGATAAAATGCTTACACATCGCGTCCAGGCTTTAGTTGTTGGGCATCATCGAACGACAGGATGCTGTTGACCAGTGTGGCGGCGAGATTGCTGCCACCTTTTCTGCCCTCGATGATGAGTTTGGGAACAGACAGAAAACTCTTGACCATGTATTTGGACTCACAGACATGGACGAAACCTACAGGAGCGGCGACGATACCAACGGGATGCGCTTGACCGTGGCGCATGAGGTCGCAGAGTTCCATCAGGGCCGTAGGGGCGTTGCCGAAGACATAGAGCGCATCGGGATGTTCCTCTACAGCTAGTCGGATACCTGCTTGGGTACGGGTGATTCCTTTCTCCTCTGCCATGGGGGCTACTCGCTCATCGTTGAGATAGCATTTCACCGTGATGCCATAACGCTGGCATGCTGCCTTTCGGATGCCGCTCGCCGCCATGGTCACGTCGGTGACGATAGTGTGGATGCGTCCACTCTGTATGGCATTGAATAGAGTCGGCACGGCGTCGGAATCGGCATAGAGCAGATGCTCCATCTCGAAATCGGCTGTGGTGTGGATGGCATGAAGCATGGGCCATAAGAGAGACAAAGGGATGTCGGGATGGGTGAGTTCACTGCGGATGGTGCGGAAACTCTCCATCATGATACCTTGGCCTTTGTTTTTCGCTTCTGCATCGATGGCTTCACGGTAATAACCTCTGGGTGTGATGAAGGTGTGGTTCCATTCGTAACTCTGCGAGTTTCCGATGATGACGACGGTGAACATATCCACATCATCTGGATTGAAGTCCTGCAAAGTGGTCAGTGTGACTTGTTGTCCTTCTCTGCCTGCATGGCGTACATATCCCACGGGAGTCTGTCCGCTTCGTGTTTTCAAGAAAATCTCCTTGAGTCGATACAGTTGCCAGTAGCGTCCGTTGCTCTTGGGGTTATAGATTGCGGTGACAAAGTCGGCTTCAGCGGCTGCTTGGATTCTCCGCTCAATTTTCGACCATGGGGTCATAAGGTCGGAAAGCGAGATGACGCAGAAATCGTGGCCGATAGGTGCTCCCAGCAGCGAAGCGGCTTTCTGGAAGGCACTGATGCCAGGATGGGTGATGACCTCCACATCGCTGCCTCGCTCACGCTTCATCTCATAGATGAGCGGTGCCATGCCGTAAATACCGGCATCACCACTGCTGATGACCACCACCGCTTTGCCATCCTCTGCGTAATCGAACGCTTGCTGGGCGCGGTC
>JAFXVU010000192.1 GCA_017534705.1 Bacteroidaceae bacterium | reverse complement strand
TCGGCAATCACTGGCGATGAGTAGAAAGGAGTGGTCAGTTCATGTTGCTTCACTACCTCTCCATTCTCTGTGTTGTAAGCACAGACAGCACCATAACTGGTGGCTACATAGAGCAGGTCCTTGGTGGCTACAGGACTGGAACATTCGGGTAGGCAGTCGCTGGCCTCCCATATCTTCTCACCCGTTTCGGCATTGATAGCCACGCAAGTAGCGTATTCGCTGGCACCGTAGATGACGCCGTTCGATACACATGGACTGCTGCCAACCTCACCGCTCATGCACTCCACGCGCCACAGTTCAGTTCCGTTGCTGGCGTTATAGGCGGTAATAGCGGGATTACCCATGACCACCACGGCCTGCTGTCCTGCCGCCTTGGTAAGGATTGGCGAACTCCAGGCAATCTTGTCCTTGCGGCTCTTGCTCCACAGTTGGTTGCCGTTGGTCACACTGAGGGCGATAAGTTTGGAGTTGGAATTGTTGTCGTATTGGATAATCAGTTCATTGCCATAAATCAGGAGTGATGAGGCGAAACCATAGTGGTTGTCGGGTACACCAAGGTTCTTGGCCCACAGACGCTTGCCGTCCATGTCGGAGCAAATCACATCGCCGGTGGCGAAGATGGCGCATACCTGCTTGCCGTTGGTCGCTACGGTCGAGGCTGCCAAGCCTGTGTCTGCCGTCACATTCGGCATGGAGGAAGGCGAACCGCTGATGCCGTCGGCTTTCACCGTCCAGCGTAGTTCTCCTGTCCAAAGGTCGAAGCAATAAAGTTCGCGCGACTGGGCATCAGCTCCTGTAAGGAAAATATTGCGGCCGTTGATGACGGGTGAGTTATATCCATGTTTTGGAATAGGTTGCTGCCATAGCACATTCTTGCCGCTCTTTAGGTTCCATGTCGTGGGGATGCCACGGGCGGAAGAATGGCCGGAAGAATTGTTGCCACGGAAAGCATTGGAGGTCAGTTTTGGGGTAGGGAAGGAGTCCGCTTTGGCTTCTTCTGCTGCGCTTTCCGCTTCTGCATTGGCCAACAAGGCGGTGTCGGCTTTCAAGGTGTCGGATATGGTGATAGACGTTCCCACACTGTCTTCATGGTTGGCAGAGTCATCAATGACTGGCTCTACAGCATCGACCGAATCACTCATGGCTAACAGCGACTGGTTTCCTTTCATCCAGCCACGCACCGTGTCGGACGAGAAGATTGCGAACAACAAGGCTGCCGCGGCCAAACCGCCTACTCCCCATCCCATATACTTACGTGTCTTGCTCTTGGTCATCCACTCATCGATGGGATGTAGTTCTTTCTCGGGCAAGTTCTTCGTGTCCTTGAAGTACATACGCAGACACAGACCGATGACTGCGGCCATGGCACACAGAATCCAAGCACCTGTCTTCAGATGCCCCTCCTGTGTGAAGTAGGCCTTGCGAGAGAGCAGGTCGAGTTGACGGATTTGCTCAGCCAGCTCGGTATTCTCTGTATTGCTCTCATTGTGTTGTTTTAGCGTCTCCATCACTTCTGTCTGGAGCGGTGTGGTCTGACGCATTTGCACCCAACTTACACCCATCATGAACAACAGGGCCAATGCGAACACAGTCGTCACCAAGGCCACATTTCTATATACGTTTCTGTTCATTTTTTTACACCTATATTTTGTGGACAATAATCAAAGCACTTGCCGCACGCCACACACGACGACGGCTCTATTTCGTAAGTCTTACGGGTTCGTTTCACGGAGAGGCGGATAAGTTTCCAACCCAGCACAAAGCCTATCAGAGCACCTGCAGCCCAAGCCCAGGCATGATAGGCTTGACGGACATCGGCTACAGAGGCTTCCAAATCCTCCATCTTCCGTCCCATCTCATGGAATGCCTCTACTTCTACGGGCATCTCTTCCGCATCGAGGTCGCTTTGGAGCAATGTGTAGAGATAGACATCGCGATGGGCGATGCTCAGTGTGTCGCTCTGACTGGAGAGCAACCAACCGCCGCCGAGTGTTAACAAGGGAAGCATCACAACGTACAGTATAATACGGCGCACTCCCACCAGACGGCTCTCTCCGCCTTTATTGGCGTACGGCTCGCGAATGGCATCCACAGGGCAGGAGTTGTGGCAAAGCGTGCAGTTGATGCATGGTTTCTTGGTTACCTCCACACGGCGGATAGCTACACTGCTCACCACTCCCAGCAAGGCACCGTAAGGACAGAGGAAACGGCAGAAAGGACGACCCACAAAGACCGAAAGCACCAACAGCGATATACCGAAGACAATCATTCCCACATCACCGCTCAAGCGGAAGATACCGATGAAGGGGTCGAAACGGCAGATAATGAACTGGCTGCGTGTGGCGGCATAGAGGATGGCGAAACCCAGGTAGATCCAGGGGGAAAAGCCAAGGGCTGAGGCTACGGAACGCGAGATGCGGAAGTTGCGTACGTTGACCAGTTCCTGCAAGGCGCCCATCGGACAGACTCCAGCACAGAAAACGCGACCGAAGAACAAGGCAAACACAAGGGGGACAAGAAACAGAAGCAATACAACCAAAGGCAGACGGTAACTGCTGTCGGCCAAGGCCAGGACCACATTCTGTATCGACCCTATGCTGCAGACGCAACCCGTGCGGAAGAAACCGAAGTAAAGCACCGACACGATACTGACGGTGAAGATGATGCGACGGCTTGGGCGACGATGCACAGCCCAGGCTACCAGACACATCATCCCAAGGAGAATGGCCAAGTCGAGCCACGACCAGAACTGTTCCCAAGGCATCCCGTGGATAATCTCAGGGTACTGGTAACCCGAAGTGAAGTCTGGCTTCGGGAATCGAGCCACTAGAGGATAGATAAGTGTTGTCATGCGTGGTCTTTCAATTTATAGCCCTGGCTGACCGGCACCCGCTGTATGGCTCCGGAGACACAGACTTTGGATATTTTACACTCATTGCAGTTGAGGCACAGTTCTTGCTGGATTTGAAGGAACAAAGAACCATTGCCGAACGATGAACAGCCTTTCACACATTTGCCGCATCCATTGCAAAGCTTCTCGTCGATGGTGTATTCGAAATACGGTTCCTCTACAAAAAGCCTTGTGATGGCGCCGGTAGGACACATCATGTTCTCTGCTGCCGTGTTGAGTTCCTTCACGTTGGCGCGGTAGTAACCGCCACAGAGGTCGCAGTAACCACACACTTGATTGGCGTGGAAACACTTCACCGCTGATACGGGCAGCACACATTCTGTCTCACAGCGACCACATTGGAGACATTTCTCGGGGTCAATCTGCCACATCATCTCGCCTTCACGCGCAGAGACCTTGGTGCCCAGCACACCGCCAACAGCAGCCAAGGCTCCACCTGCCAGCAAGGCCCCGCACTTGCGCAAGAAATCGCGCCGCGCCATCGGGCTATTCAGTTTGTTGTCTTTTTCTTCCATCTTTCCTTCTTTTTTCATTCCTTTTTATACTTTCATCGGGCAATCAAGGGTGCAAGAACCGCAGAGGGTCTGTGCCGCACGACGGTCGTCGTACTGGAAAACCGAAACCTTCTTGCCACCCGTCACAATCAGTTTGTCACCGGCAACACGTACATCGTAGGCCGCATGACCTCCTCCAAGCGCCTCACCGTCGAGCAGAATACTACGGAAGGTACCGTCAGAACTGTAGCAACTGATGCGGGGCAATCCTTTCTCACTCGTCAGCAATTCACCCGATGAGGTGGTCGTGATCTGGACTGGATTGCAACAACCGCTGAACTCACCTGCTCCAGCGCCTGACTTGCCAAATGCCCCCATAAACTCTCCGTCAGCAGAGTACTGCTCCACCTGATGACGGCCTGGATTGGAACAAAACACTTTGCCATCCATATTGGTGATGCCGAAAGAATAACTCGGAACGACGAATCCATTCGGACTTTTGATAAAACGGGCCAATGTGCCGTCAAGATGGTACTGACAGATGTTCTTCGCACTGGCGTCGGTGACAAAAACGCCGCCATCAAATACGGTCAGAGAGCAATAATCAGCGTCATCGCTACAGGCTTCCCATTCCTGTAGGGCGTCACCGCCAGAATTATATACCTCTACTCTTGAAGGGAACAATAGATAGAGTTTGCCATCGTAAGAAGCCATGTCGCGCACATCGCTGCGTATGGGAAAACTCTCATTCAGACTGCCGTCAAGACCATAGAAATACACATGATTGGGCGTAGCCAGCGCAATCTGGTCGTCCATCAGTTCAAGGGCCAAGATCTCGTCGGGCGCCACAAAACCGAAGGTGCGGCGGTAGGGAGAGACGAACTGCGCGCGTTCTATCGCGTCGTGAAGCCGTTTCGTGCCTTTGGCATCGTAGAAAATCTCTGCAGGATTGGTCAGCATTTTCCATACTTCACGGCCCATCACACCGATGAAAAGCGCTCCTAACGCCAGTGAACCACCCACTTGCAGAAATTTGCGGCGCGTTATTTTTTTCTTATCTTGTTCCATATCTTGTCTTAATTTTGTTCAATCCTGAAACACTTCACATTCTTGGCATCACGCAGCAACAACATACCGTCAGCGTATGCCATAGGACCCCAGGCATCAGCGCCGTCCTCAATGACTGTCTGTTTGCGCAGGAGGGTCATGGATTTGTCGCCTATCTCATATACAAACAATTGTCCGTCTTCTTTCAAGGCGAAGAGCTTCCCGTCGATGACGATATAAGGTCCCAGGCCGAAACGCTCGTCGCTGGCTGAGTTCCATACTGCACGGTGCAGGTCGCGGGGCTGGTAAATCGAAACCCTCTCGCGCATACCGCCTCCGTCTTTGGGAAGGATGGTGATGATGTTGCCACGATAGAGGATAGGGGTCTGTTGTTCGCTGCTCATGCCTTTGTCGGCCTTATATTGGTCGAGGATTTTGGCTTGCCACCCAGTGCCCGCTTTGTTGACTTGCAACAGTCCACCTCCAGCGCCATAACCTGCCACAAGAAATATCTGACTATCGTTCAGCTGGAGTGGGGAAGGGGCAATGACTGAAGGTTGCCAGGCATCGGCAAACCAAAGCATCTTGCCTTTGTCGCTACCCTCTGCCGAAACACCACATACGCCTCCTATGCCAGCATACACCAGCATGCGCTTTCCTCCAAGGGTCATTGGCATTACAGATGAGTGCGACATCTTCAACTTCTTTTCGTTGGGGGTAGCCCAAAGAATTTGACCTGTGGCCACGTTTATTCCTACCATCAGGGTATCTGTGCCTGCAGGAGCCAATACCAGCTCATTGTTTGAGATGAGCGGACACTGGCCCGCATACCAGAATGGCACTTCGGTGGAAAACCTGCGTTTCAGGTCCATCGTCCACTGCAAGTTCCCGTTTGTACCGTTACAGCACATCACATGACCCTCTGGACCAATTGTTACCACAAGTCCGTCGGATGTGATGGCGGGGATGGTGCGGCTGAACCCGTGGTTGCGTTTCATGGGCACACGATACCAACGACGCCACAGTTCCACGCCCGTTCTCAAGTCGAAACAGCGAAGGGCGTCGCTCGACAGTTGCTCGTTGTAGTCGAGCACATACACACGGCCTTGCCATATGGCAGGAGCGGCATGACCCTCGCCAGTCTCCACCGACCACATTTCCTTGAAATCACCTTCTGCCAACTGCATAGGGGTGGAGTGGCTGACAATGTTCGTCCTGTCTGGACCACGGAACCCTGGCCATGCGTCGTGGGGTGACGTGTCGGAAACGGTTTCCTGATTGGGGGCTGAACTGGATTCTTGCGCCTTGTCACCGTTCTGATTCACATCTGCCATGAAAAACTCACCTATCACCACATCATCGGCTTTACGTACGCTCCCTGGCGGTCGTTTGTCGGCTCCAGGGACGAATTGTGTGAACTTAGCACTGGGGTCGTACAAGTGCCAGCCCACCAGAACTGCCGTCCAAATCAAGACTGTGACTATGGTGATGATCCGGTTTTTATTCTTCATATACTTTTCTTTTAACTATGGTTTCAAGGTCATGCCTTCGCTGAAAGTTTACGCAAGGCTGTGACCAAGTATGTGTAACTGTAGAGGTCCTCGGAATACCAAAGGCGGGAGAAATATAGGCCGATAGGCTCACGGCGGTAAAGGTGTCCCGACTGGTACTGGGCATAAAGATAATCGACGGCACGGCGAATGGCGTCGTCCGTTTCTGGACGGAAGTGGGCCAGAGCGCCAATGGCTTTGGCGGTAAGCGTCACCTTGGAAGTCACCCCTGAGTTGCCACCCCATCCTCCGTCTGCGTTCTGGCAGGAGATAAGAAAGCGGAGTGGCTGTTGGAGTATGTCGGCTTTTCCATGGCCCGCTGTGGCCAGGTAGTCGATGATGGTCGCTGCACCATAGACTGGATTGTTCTCGTCTTGTGCGTCTTGGTCGCCAAACCAAAGGGGATTCCATGCCCCGTTATGGGTCATGGCCTTTTCTAACCAAGTCGTCATGCGTTGAATGCTCTGCCTGCAACGTGGTTGTTGGTCGGCAGGAAGGACATCGCACCAAAGGCTCATGGCTAATATGGCGTGGGCTGTGATATCAGGCGTGCTGCGGTCGAAGGGTAATTTTCCCCAGCCACGGCAAAACGTAGGCATACCACCATCGTTGTTCTGCAACTGGATGAGCCAGTCGATGCCAGCACCTACTTCCTTCACATAGTTGCCATTGAGTAGAGTGTGGAGAGCAACAAGTGCTCCCGAAGTGTCGTCGCCGTCTGGCACGCTGCCGCTCAGGTTGGTCCATCCCCAACCACCAGCAGGCGCACCGGTAAAAGGATGACGTGCTTTGGTGGCATTGGAACGTATCGTGTCGGCAAGGGCATTGCGGTCTTTCTCGGGCAATAGGTCGCCAATGGCGCGTGCGCACAGGGAACTGACCCACCCGGCCAAATTGGTGTCGATAGGCCAGGCACCGTCATCTCTGAGGGTGGCTCGCAGGAACTGGGCGCATTTGGTGGTGACAACATGGTCACGCAAACCTGCCTCGGACAAACACATGGAGACAAAAGCAGTGAGTGGAGCTGCCTCCAAAAAACCGCCATCCTCGGGCTGCAAATTGGTCAGCACCCGTAAGGATTTAGGTACAAATTTCTCACGGACTGGGCTGAGCCATGTCTGACGCTTCCTGTTTTGCAAAATGCCTACTGCGATGAGTGCGGGTATGGCATAACTGACGACAGGCAGATTGAGGAAACGGAATGTGCTTTGGGGCAGCACAGCCAGTTCAAAAGGAAATGGAGGAATGCGTTTCCAATCGCTGACAATTCCTGCCAAGGCACACATCATGAGGATGGGTACGGAGAAGGTCAGGTCACGGCCGTAGTAGTCCAACACACCCTTGACCAGGTCCTCTTCGTTCTTCCAGCCCAATGTCTCACGGATATAGCGTTTTGTGGCTTCTGGTACCTGTCCAAGATGGCTCAGTGCCGTATAGGAAAGCAGAGTGGCTGTCATGTTCACCGGACTTTCCACGCTGTCGCCCCATGCACCGTCGGATTTCATGGTCTGCAATAGCCATGATGTACCTTGGCGAATTTCATGGGCATACTCCTCATGGTTGATGACACTCAAGGCAAAGACGGACACAGATGTGGATATGGCGCTGCTCGACAAGTGGCCTTGCCACATGCCGTCGGCACGACGCATCGACAGCAGCCGCTGAGTGGCGTCATCCAACATGGTCTGTATCTTTTCTTCGTTTGTCATGTCAAACTCCCTAACGCTAATAATCCGTAAAATGCATATTCTGTATCGCTGAGTTCGTCTAGCAGGGTGGGGGCAAAACCACCATTGTCTAACCAGTGGGCCTCAATAAAGGAACTGGCGTCGAAACGAGGGTGGATGTTGTGCCCATTTAAAGCAAACAATGCCACTGCTGTGCTCAGCATATCGGGCATGAGCGAGTGGTGATGTGCGAGAAAACCGCCCGTCTCGTGTTGCATGGATAACAATCGCTCTGACAGTTCCGCATCGTCTCTCATCGACATGGCCAGGCGAGATGCCAATGCGTTGGTGCCCTCTCCGCTGCCATGTTGCTCGTATGACGTGAGAAAACGGAGTAGGGGCTCGTCATCGGCCATCAAACGCATGGCTGCGGTGGATGTGAATCGCGGCAGCGTGAGCAGTCGGTCAACCATTCGGCATATCTTCAGCACCGTCTGGTGAAGTTCGTCAAGTCGGGTGGGGGATATCCCATCAAGGAAAACCTTTCGCCCTTTTCTGTCTGAAGGAATCTTCAAGGCATAACAGAGCATCCATCCGAACATGGTGTAGTAGAGGTCTGTCTGTCGGCCTCTGTTCATAAACGCTTCGCCCTCACTGCGCTGGCTTTCCACAAAGTGGCATACCTTCTGTAGGGCTTCCCCGCTCAGTCGTTCTGCCCCGCGCCTAAGCGCTTGCAACAGCCGTAAGGAGAGCGCTTGTCTCATTTGCCCAATATTTTTTCTGTGGCCTGGAACAACAGACGCTTCAGTTCGAAGGAGTCAATCTCTGATAGAGATGCCAGGGCACGGGTATGGTAGTCTTCTGCCAAGGCAGAAACTTTGTTCTTGATATCATCGTCGGAGGCATCAGGATACTGCATCCTAAGCGCATGCACGGCGGAGGGCTTGTCGGTGTGCTCATCGCTGATGTCGTCCAAGTCGTCCTCCAGCTGGTAGGCGATGCCTAAAGCTTCGGAATAATTGTGCAGCACCCGAGCGGTGAGTTTGTCGCCCCCGGCACAAAGGATACCCAAAGAGAGTGCTACCTCAAAGGCGGGCACTGTCTTTTGACGGAAGATTTGCAGCACCTCGTCAATGGTGATGTCTTGTCCGCGTTGCCAAGTCAGTTCTGCTCCTTGACCAAGGCATAGGCTGACATGCGCGTTGGCAATGACACCCAACAACTCCTTATTCGGTAGGGAAGCAAGCAAGCGGTAGCCATCACCCAACAGTAAGTCGCCGATGTTGATGGCCATGGCTTGTCCATAGCGGGCGTGCACGGTGGGCTGACCGTAGCGTTCCAAATCATTGTCTTGGATATCATCGTGAACAAGCGAGGCCTTGTGGAAACACTCCACAGCTACAGCCGCACGCATCACTTCGTCTGGAAACGCCAAAGGACGGGGTTTGGTGATGGCAGCATAGACCGCTGCGAGGAGGAATGGACGCCAACGGCTTCCTCCGCAGAGCATCCATTCTAGAGATGCCTGGGTTGTGGTGTCTATAGCGGGAGTCAGTACTTGTGCCAGGTTTTCTGCTGTGAACCATTCGTCCACCTTCTCCCGCACAGTATCATAATTGAGGAGCGTCATGGTCTCCTCATTCAGTTCTGGTAAAATCTTCTCCACGTAGTCGGTATCCACATGGGTGTCCTTACAACCACCGTCGTTCAGAGCTACGGCGATACCAGGCACAGCATGGCTGACTAGGAGAGGAAAGGCTTTCTCCAAGGAATCAAGACAACTCACACCGACAACTGCATCCACCACATGCTGGCGGATGAGTTCGATGACACTGGTGAAACCCTCGGCCACCATTGAGAGCATACCATGTCGGTCGGCTTGTGTCTGGAGGTTAGGAATGACGCATCGGCCGCAACGATGGCAGAGCAAACCGAGGTCGTCAATCTCTCCTTCACAACGACTTGAGTCACGCAAGCATTTGGGCAAGAGCAATAAACGACGCTCGTGAGGAATCTTTGCCACCATAGGCATCCACACACCATTGTGCAACTCTACCATCAACCAGTCGCGCAGACTGTCGTCCAACTGATGCGCATTCATCAGTTCTTTGGCCAGCGTCTCAAGTTCAGTGAGCGATACAGGTGGTTGCAACGACTTCGTGTTGACAAAGTCGTGAGCCAGTTGGCGCAGGCGTTGGCGCTCGGTGTATGATGTTGGTATCGTTCTCATCGTCATGATCTTGTTATCCGTATGCACCGAAACCGAAGAAATAGCGCTTCTGCAGCATCCGGTATAAAGGACTCTTTTCTGGTATGGCTTCGTCGTGCATGTCGTGTCCTGGCACATGATGCATTCGCTTCAACTCTGCTAGGAAAGTGGCGCGTGAAGTGGTCTCGAACCCGCCGTGCGCCTCCAGAAAGTCTGCCAGTTTATCTGGGGCTTCCATTAGGATGCAACCACGTGTTGTGGATGATGTCAATTGCCGTAGGTCTGCAAGAAACTGTGAGTCACGGCAGATTTCCACAAGGTTGCTGCCGTCTGCATTGACTTTCTCCATTGCCATCTGCAAAGGAGGGCAGAATTCCACATAGCCTGAGGGAGAGATGTGGTGACTCATGCCTGTGGCACCAGGGCAGATGGCCTTGCCGTCGGCACCCCAATAGACATCAATGATGATGAGAGGGGCATTGCGGCGTTGCTCCACAATGAATTGTCGGAGTTGACGCACCTGCTCCTTGGTGAGAGCGTTCTCGGGATGAGCATCAGCTCCTACAGGACGATAAATGTAGTACCACATGAATGCCGCACCCTCATGTGCCAGGTTTTCCAAGTGCTGGCGACTGACCAGTTCGTCGAAATTCGACTTGCAGATACTGGCTGCCGCACCGAAGATAAGCTTGGCATCGCGACATGCCCTCAGACCACGGAGGGTACGTTCATAGACATCGTCTTTTCCACGGCGGCGGTCGCTTTCCTCCTGAAGGCCTTCGATGCTGATGAGAGGAGTCACGTTGCCGAGTTTCCGCATGCGCTGGGCCAGTTCAGGAGTAATCAATGTGGCATTGGTGAAAATCTGGAAATAGCAGTCGGGATGTTTTTCCAACACCTCGAACAAACCGCGGTACATCAGCGGCTCACCACCCAGAATACCGAAGAAATAACTGCCCTGAGACTTTGACTGAGTGATGATACCGTCAAGTTGCTCAGGAGTCAGGCTCATTTTGCCTCCTTTCGACACCCAACAACCCGAGCACGCCAGGTTACAAGCCTCTGTCACTGATATCATCATGAATGCTGGAAAGAAGGGCTCACCATTTTTCATGCGCCGTTCGAAAGCGGACATGTTCTTGAGATTACGCAGTCCGAAGTTCCTGACGAACTTCCAGAGCAGACGTGGGGTGGTGTGACTTACCACTCGTCCTGTTATCTTGAGGAGTGATGTGTAATCTGTTAATCCCATTGAAGTAGAATGTCAATCTGTGTCTTTTTCCTTTTTGATTTGAATCAATGGAGTACCCGTGTTGCGACGTTCCATCAGTCGTTTCCTGAATGCATCGGCATAGAGCATGGAATGATCCACTCGCAAGGCTTGTTCTTCCTGTTCCGTGCCGCCATTGATGGGACTACGGCCGTATTTCGGGAAAATGATGGCCTCCGACGGACAGTTGCGGGCACATGCCGGACAGTTGTTCTTGCACTTCGAGGGATGGACCACACGAACCCTGTCATCCACCATCTCATAGACACCGAAAGGACAGAAGTCAAAACACTTGCCGCATTCGGAACAGCGGTCTTTGTCGATGACCGGATACCATGCGTCATTGCCTGGGCCAATATCGCCAGGACCTTCTCTGAGATTGATGATGCTAATGGGTTCAACACCACGCCAAGAGAACATGCTTTTCACTGCACGTTCATGACAAGCGGCTATTGTGCCAGAAGACAACTTTTTGATGACGTCCTCATCGCCTTCCTCAATCAAAGCACAGAGGTCATCCACAATCTCGACTTCACGTTCCTCAACTTTGGCTTGCTCCAACAGTTTCTCTATACGGTTAGCGGGTATCAACTTACGCCATAGACAAGTGCATATCGTTAATTTCTCAGCCATATATCATCATCTCTTTAATCGTTGAAGAATAGGAATAAATACTTATGTTTTTTGTTCGTTATAAATGTTTTTTCTGTTATCTTTGAATGGTTTTCTCTATTTTCATAGATAAAATGACATTATTTTAATAATGTAGACTACAAAATTACCTATAAAAAACCATATTTACAAAAATTTAAGTAGTTTTCTATTCCTATTTGATTTTTTAACTTTTGCAGTATTAATGCATGACTTAATGCAAAGGGTTTGATTGTCATAAGCATAATTATCTCGCAAAAACACAAAAAAGCACCCTTTTTTGAGTGATGCACATAGATTCTCCATCAAAAAGACTCTTTTTTAATGCCTTTTAGTGGATTAAACAAGGTTTTTTTATACTTTTGCTTGATTTGGCTTCAACGTAGATGTTCAACGATTTTTTCAGGGCCCTGTTTTGAATGATGGGGGCAATCTGATAACTGCAGACGGCCTTTTCAAAAGCTTTGAACGATTAACTATTGTTTACTTCCATGTTATTAGTGAATGTTGAGCGATAAAGATATAATGTTTGACAAAAGATGTGATAACAAACCGACGTATCACTTTCACATCAAAGTGATCGTGGCCGTATGGGCGGCAGTGCTGGTATTGATGACCTTTACGGGTTGTCATCGTAAGATTTACGATGGCTCAGACACCAGTCAACAAACTCGAACGGAATTGAAAAAGGATATAGTTTTTATCAGTGCCATAATGGTGCGAGATACGATTAACGGTACTTATGCTATGACCGAAGGCAAGGCTGAATTGTTGCCTGGACGACTGAAGAAAACCGAAATCCTTGCCTCTGAACAACCGGAATGTGACTTCACCTATGAGAAACGGGATAAACGCGGAAAAGTTTTATCAGAACATGGTATGGACAATCCTTTTATTGTTGAAATTGAGACTGTTGGCGAGGATGGACTCTTGAAACGTATGGTCGCTCAGCGAAACCAAGCCTCATTGTTCTTGCGAATTCAGAATGTGGAAGGACTCGCCGCCATCGCCATTAAAAATGATCAACATGTCATCGGAGTCATCCCATTGGAATGACAATTCCAAGTTTAAATATGACAACATATAAATATGTAAATATTAAAATATAAAAATACTAACAATGAAAAGACTTTTTTATGCTTTCGTGTTGCTGATGGGCATATCCGCCTCCATGAGAGGTCAGCAATACACAGTGGATGAAATTCATCAGTCAAAAGCCGGCAGGAATGGACTCAACATTGTCATTCTCTCTGAAGGTTACACAGAATCACAACTCAAACGTTTCCATAGGGAATCGGTCGAGATGGCTGATTCATTTTTCCGTCATACTCCTTGGAAAGAATACAAGGAATACATCAATTTTTATGCGGTGCCTATAGCCTCGAATGTGTCTGGCGCAGGACTTACTCCTGAGAACCCTGTCGATAATGTCTATGGTGTCACCTTCGGTGCCTATGGGGTGGACCGTATGCCTTGGCCTTCAAACATGAGCAAGGTCTATCAGGTGCTGAACGCCACCATTCCCGACCACGACATGGTTATCATCCTTGTCAATATGAATAAGTATGGCGGTGGAGGTGGAAACGGATTTGTCTGCCTGTCAAACTTTAAGTCGGGATACTGGGTCAACGATTATTTCCAGACCATCATTCATGAGGCTGGGCATGCACTCGGCGACTTGGCCGATGAATACTGGTATGATGGACGGGAAAGGCCCAACCAAACGAGGACATCTAACCCCGAAAGAGTGAAATGGAAGAATTGGATAGGAAAAGACAAAGTAGGTGTCTATCCATACGAAGAGGACAATACCTGGTACCGGCCTCACCAGAATTGCCTGATGCGTTATCTCGGAAAACGTTATTGCGATGTTTGCCGCGAGGCACTCGTCGAGGAAATTCACAAGAAAGTGAAACCCATCATAGGATATGCACCCGACAATAAAAAAAGTGTCTATGCCAACGTTGAGGACGATAGCATCACCTTCTCGCTTGAATTGCTCAAACCAAAACCAAACTCACTTTATGTCAGTTGGAAACTTGATGGAAAAGTGTTTGAAGACGAACATGAGGATTCTTTAACCATACAGTTCGATAGTCTTGAGACACCTACCAAACTGCACTTGCTTACAGCCTCTGTAGAGGACAGGTCAAAGTATCTGCTTGTCGATAATCATTCCTCAATCCACGTCTCCACCATCACATGGAGATTCAAGAGGGAGGCGGACACCAATGCCATTGAGGTGGTCAGCAGTTCGAAGGACGACATCACACTTTCCTCCATTCCTTTCACTGACCATCTGACCGTTCGCGTGGCTGAGGATGGACAGCCTTTTACTGCACAGTTGTGCGACCTCTCAGGCCGTGTCGTGGTCGCTCGTGATGCCGTCACAGAAGCTGTGCTTCCGACTGCTACACTCCCTGACGGTGTCTATGTGCTGCGCCTCATACGTAAAGGCGAGATGTTCTATTCGCGCAAGGTGACTAAGTGAAAAATTGGCTTCATCAGGGGTTCGTAAGGATGGATTGAAATTTATCCACTTTTTGCCGTACTTTTATGACGATTATTAGAATAAAAATCGTAACTTTACACCCGATAATGACTAACCAACTATAATCTTCAACCTTTTTACTACAACACAATTATGAAAGACCTTAAAATGTACATCAACGGGAAGTTCGTTGAGAGCCGTTCTGGCAAATGGATTGACGTGCTGAACCCTTCAACCGAAGAGGTGGTAAGCCGACAGCCCGAAGGAACTGTAGAAGACGTGGAAGAAGCCATTGACGCCGCTGTCGTGGCGCAGAAGGCTTGGGAGAAAGTACCCGCCATACAACGCGCCACTTATCTCAAGAAAATGGCGCAAGGCATTCGCGACAACTTCGACAAGTTCCAGGAAATCCTCGTCCGTGAACAAGGAAAGACACAGGCCCTGGCCGCCACTGAAGTGGGAGTCACTGCCGAGTATTTCGACTACATGGCTTCCTTCGCTCGTCATATAGAAGGCGAGATTATCCAAAGTGACAACCCTGGCGAAACCATGCTTCTGGCCAAAGTGCCATGCGGGGTGGCTGCAGGTATCCTACCTTGGAACTTCCCATTCTTCCTCATTGCGCGCAAGGCTGCTGCAGCGCTCATAGCGGGTTGCTCCATTGTCATTAAACCATCACAACTTACCCCTGAGAACTGTTGCGAGTTCTGCAAGATTGTTGACGAGAGCGGACTGCCTGCTGGACTTTTCAACGTGGTGACTGGAAAGGGCTCTGTGGTGGGACACGCCATGGCTTCCAGCCCTAAGATAGGCATTGTCAGCCTCACTGGCTCAGTAGAGGCTGGAACCAGAATCATGGAGGCTGCCGCACCCAATATCACTAAGGTATCACTGGAACTTGGTGGAAAGGCACCGGCCATCGTTTGCGCTGATGCTGACCTCGAATTGGCGGCACAGGCCATCCTCGACAGCCGTATCGGCAATACTGGCCAGATTTGCAACCAGGCAGAACGTGTCTATGTGGACAAGCGAGTGAAGAAGGAATTCACAGAAATCGTGCTGAAGAAGTTCCAGGCAGTGAAGGTGGGCGACCCTGCCGTGGTGAAGGACGCCGACATGGGACCCCTCGTGGAGAAACGTGCGCTCGACAGCGTCACTGCCAAAGTCGAGAACGCCATCAAGCAGGGAGCCAAGGTGCTTTGCGGAGCTCACCGCATCGGCGACAAGGGCTACTTCTATGCTCCTACAGTGCTCGACTGCTGCACACAGGATATGGATATCATACATGAAGAGACCTTCGGACCTGTGCTTCCTTTGGTGGAATTCGATGGCATCGACCAAGCCATTGAATGGGCCAACGACACAGAGTATGGACTGGCTTCGAGCGTCTTCACCAAGGACCTCGAAACTGCAACCCGTGTGTGCCGTGAACTGAAGTTTGGAGAAACCTACATCAACCGCTTCCATTTCGAGGCCATTCAGGGATTCCATGCTGGTGTGAAGAAGAGCGGTATAGGTGGAGCTGACGGTAAGCATGGCCTTGAGGAATACCTCAACACCCACGTCATCTACTTCCAGACTCATTATTGAAAAAAAGGGAGTTAAAATGTGAATAGATAAAAAGGGAGTTAAAATGGGTGCGAAAAAGGACGATACTTTATCAGCGCCAAAAACTATAGTCCCCTTTAACTTCCCCTTTAACTTCATTTCTTAACTTCCCCTTTATCTCCGAGAAATAATATTGATATGAAAATCGGATTATTCATTCCCTGCTATGTGGACGCGCTCTACCCGGAGGTGGGCGTGTCCACTTATAAATTGCTAACCCACTATGGGCTTGACGTCGATTACCCGGAGAAGCAGACTTGTTGCGGACAACCCCAAGGGAATGCTGGTTTTGAGAAACTGTCTGTGGAACTGGCTGAACGTTTCGAACACAATTTTGAGGGTTACGACTATATTGTCGCACCATCTGCCAGTTGTGCAGCATACGTGAAATTCTTCCACCCGCAGATTCTTGAAGGCCATCATCCCTGCACCACCACCGACCGTATCATGGATGTGGTGGAGTTTCTCCACGACGTCCTCAATGTGAAGCAGGTGCCTGGTAAATTCCCCCATAAAGTCAGCGTCCACAACAGCTGTCATGGGGTGCGCGAGTTAGGACTTTCTACTCCGACAGAGCGTATGGACTATCCGCGTTACAACAAGATTCGCGACCTTCTGCAACTTGTCGAAGGTATTGAGGTGGTGGAACCCGAACGACCCGACGAGTGCTGTGGCTTTGGTGGTATGTTCGCTATCGAGGAACCAGAAGTCAGTACCCGAATGGGACGTGACAAACTCCGTAGGCATGAGGAAACTGGGGCAGAATACGTGACAGGAGCCGACTCGTCCTGTCTGATGCATCTACAGGGCATCGCCCGTAAGGTGGGTGACAAGATGAAATTCATCCACGCTGTCCAGATTCTTGCTTACGGACTTTAGTTTTTTTGTTTCTCCTTTATAGGTTTTGGGGGTTGCCCAGGGCGCTGCACTTGCGGCAATCCGTTAACGTTCAAAAGATTCAAGACTTCAAACATGAGTACCAAACATTCCATGGCAGCCCGTCAGTTCAATGAGGATGCCGACAGGGTGGCGCATCACGACAATACTTTCTGGAGCGTTCGACAGAAACGCGACAGAATGGCTGGCGCTCTACCCGAATGGGAAGAACTGCGCAATGCTGCTGATAGAATAAAACGACATACTGTCACCCATCTCGCCGACTACCTGGAGCATTTCGAGAACAACGCCACCAAGAACGGGGTGCATGTTCACTGGGCTAAAGACGCGGATGAGTACAACGCCATCGTACTCGACATCCTCCGTAGCCACAACGTGAAGAAAGTGGTGAAGAGCAAGTCGATGCTCACGGAAGAGTGCCATCTCAACGAGCATCTGATGGCAGCGGGTATTGACCCTGTCGAAACCGACCTCGGGGAGCGTATACTCCAATTGATGAAGCTCGCGCCCAGCCATATCGTCATGCCGGCCATCCACATCACCAAGGAACAGGTCGGTAAGTGTTTCGAGGAGAAAATAGGTTCAGAACCTGGCAACTGCGACCCTACTTACCTCACGCATCAGGCCCGACTGCATTTGCGCGACAACTTCATGACTGCGGAGTGCGGTATGACAGGAGCCAATTTCGGTATCGCTGCCACCGGAGATGTGGTGGTTTGCACCAATGAGGGCAATGCTGACATGAGCACAAGTATCCCCAAACTGCATATCGTCAGTATGGGTATCGAGAAACTCATCCCCGACTATGAGGCGATGGGAGTGTTCCAGCGTCTGCTCGCACGTTGTGGCACAGGGCAGGAAACCACTGTGTATACATCGCATTTCCGTAAGCCGAGACCAGGTGGAGAAATGCACATCGTATTGGTGGATAACGGACGCAGTGAAATACTAGCCAATGAGGAGCATTGGCAGACACTCAAGTGCATGCGTTGCGGAGCATGTATGAACACATGTCCCGTCTATCGGCGCTCGGGTGGATACAGTTATACCTATTTCATCCCTGGCCCCATAGGTGTCAACCTCGGTATGCTCAAGGACAAGGACATGAACTATCACAACCTTTCGGCATGCAGCCTCTGTTGTTCATGCGACAATGTCTGCCCCGTGAAGGTCGACCTCAGCCATCAAATCTATCGATGGCGACAGCAACTCGATGCTTGGCATCATGCGGACGCGATGAAGAAAATGATGTCAAAGGGTATGGGATTCCTCTTTAACCATCCGTCTGTATATACTGGCACACTCAGAATGGCACCTCTCGTCAACGCTCTTCCATCGTTCATGACCGACTTCCGACTGAACGCCTGGAGCATAGGACACACGATGCCTCAGTTCGCCAAGAAATCATTTCATCAACTTTGGAAGGAAGGAAAAGTGAAAAAATGAGCAGCAGAGAAGAAATACTGGGTCGTTTGCGCAAAAACACCCACACCACTTTCGATAAACCACAACTGGATATCCAGGGCATTCAATACGATGACCCGGTAGCACAGTTCATACACATCGCCACAACAGCTGGAGGTGCAAAACTGATGGAAATAAAATCAGGGGATGACATCAATGCAAAAATCCTTGAAGCCTATCCCGATGCCAAGGTCGTCAGCAGTAATATACCTGGCGTGAGAGCCGACCGAAACCCTGATGAAGTGGCTGAGGCACAAGACCTTGATGGTACGGATGTGGGGGTCATACAAGGAGAGATTGGAGTGGCCGAAAAC
>JAFXVU010000191.1 GCA_017534705.1 Bacteroidaceae bacterium | reverse complement strand
TTATCGCAGTGCGTTGATGGAGATAGACGAGACACCCATCCTGATGACCAAACAAAACCACGTATTGAAGAACGTGACAGTGAAGGCCAAGAGACTGATAGGCGATGTGAACACCGCCAAGTGGTTCGACGAGACGGACGCACGACGGCACGCGAACCTGTACTATGATGCAGATGCGGATGTGGATATGTTTCAAGACAAAGGAGAGATGGTACCTACCGTCGGGGCATGGCTCAAGATGAAAAACAGCTTGTTCGACGGAGAAGAAAATCCGCGATTTAAGATGATAAAGCTCAAAGACTCACCTGATACTCCGTTGAGTGATATTGAAGAAGATATTTTAATTAGTAGGGGAAACATTCTATATCGTGACGGCCTCACATACAGAGGAAAGCCCATTGTTTGGATTGTGGATAACTCTTTCTGTACCATCACGAGATTCACGAAAAAACACTTGCAAGTCTTTAACGATGATTGCCTCGGTGCACTTGTCTCGATGCCCACATTTATAGATGAAATCAAGTCTGTGTATATCACTGACGACAGTAATTTTCTGAATTATTATATCCAATCGGATCAGATCGATGCCCTCCAACCTGCCATTGTGTTCGTCTATACCCATCCCAAGTATTTCTTCAAGCAAAAAGGCCTCCGCCGCACGCACTTCGAGGGTTACAGCGAGTGCGAGACCTTCCAGATGGAGGACTACTCCAAAATCCCACCCATGGAGGACTTCCGACGTACCCTCTACTGGCAGCCCGACGTGAAGACAGACAGCGAGGGCAAGGCGAAAGTTGAGTTCTACAACAACTCCTCCTGCCGCGAGATGTTCATCAGTGTCGAGGGCATGACTCCTGACGGGAAATTCCTCACTAACGAATGACAGGCCTTTTCTTTTTCTGCAAATTATAACACTGGTTTAACGGAAAAGTTGTAACTTGCAACGTGAAAACAAAAAACTTGGAGGACATTATGAATTATCCCATTGGCATACAGGATTTCGAGAAATTGCGTGAGGGCAATTATCTATATATTGACAAGACCCAACTGATTTACAAATTAGCGAGTGGCTTCGGTTATTATTTCTTGAGCCGTCCGCGACGCTTCGGCAAGAGTCTGCTCATCTCGACCATGGAAGCCTACTTCCTTGGAAAGAAGGAACTATTCAAGGGATTGGCGCTGGAACAACTCGAGCAGAACTGGACGGTCTATCCCGTGCTGCATCTCGACCTGAACACTTCTGAGTATAGAAAAGAAAACGACCTGTCTGAAGAATTAAACAGGAACCTTCTCAGATGGGAATCAATATATAGTAAGGGAGAAGGAGAGGTTAGTTCTTCACAACGTTTCGCTGGAATCATTGAACGTGCCTGCAATCAGACGGGCCAGAAGGTCGTCATCCTCATCGACGAATATGACAAGCCTTTGCTCAATTCCATCGGTAACCCCGAACTGCAGGATCACTACCGCAGCCAGATGAAGGCCTTCTACTCGGTGATGAAGACGCAGGACCGATACATCAAATTTGGCTTCATCACAGGGGTGACCCGTTTCAGCAAGGTAAGCATCTTTAGCGACCTCAACAACTTCACCGACATCTCCATGGACGATGAATATGTAGAGATATGCGGTCTCACAGAGAAGGAAATCCGAAACAATCTTGATGCCGAGGTGGAGAAGCTTGCTGCAGCCAATGATATCACTAAGGACGAGGGTTATGCGGAGTTACAAGAGTACTACGACGGCTACCACTTCCGCCAGGAATCCGTGGGCATCTACAATCCCTTCAGCTTGCTCTCTGCCCTCCGCAAACGCTCTTTCGGCAGTTACTGGTTCGAGACTGGCACTCCAACCTTCCTTATGGAACTGTTGAAAAAGACCAACTACAATCTCAACGAACTCGTTGAGAACGAGGTGACGACCAGCACCCTCAGCGATATCGGAAACATGGACCGCAATCCCATTTCCGTGATTTACCAGAGCGGTTACCTCACCATCAAGGGTTACGACAAGCGGTTCAAGCAATATCGTCTGGGCTTCCCAAACCGTGAGGTGGAGGAGGGTTTCACACAGTACCTGTCAAAATCGTTCACCAAGATGGACAGCGTCAGTGCCTTCGACATCAAAAATTTCGTCCTTGAACTGGAGGCCGGAAAGGTGGAGTCGTTCATGCACCGCTTGGAGGCGCTCTTCGCCGACAATGACTACCGTGTTCAGGGCAATCAGGAACTGTATTTCCAGAACGTGCTGTACGTGTTCTTCAAACTTATGGGTTTCTTCGTGGAGGTGGAGCGTGCAACCAGCGACGGACGTATGGACATGATTGTGAAGACCGCGGACTACATCTACATCTTCGAGTTCAAACTCGACAAGAGTGCGGACGAGGCCCTTCAGCAAATTGAGGACAAGGGCTATGCCTTGCCCTACGCCGCCGACCCTCGCCGTCTCTACAAGATAGGCGTGAACTTCTCGAGCGACCGACGCTGCATCGAGGAATGGAAAGTGGTGGAGAGATAAACTGATGGTTCTTGTCCCCTTTCTATCAGACACTCTGGTTCAAGAAGTTCCTCACTAATGAATAACAATATGAAACGACTGACCTGCATATACATGTTGCTATTCCTCTGCTTGGGGGTCTGCACCAACGCCCAAACGATGGGTCAAGAGGTGGGCCTGACAGACTCGGCACGTATGCTCGGCTGTCTCAATCATGTGCTGTACTTCAACCAATACTACCCTCAGGAGAAGGTCTATCTGCACCTCGACAACACGGGTTACTTCAAGGGCGAGACCATCTGGTTCAAGGCCTACGTCGTCCGTTGCGACACGGAGCAGAGGACTGACCTCAGCCACGTGCTTTACGTGGAACTGCTCAACCCCTCGGGCGACATGGTGGAG
>JAFXVU010000190.1 GCA_017534705.1 Bacteroidaceae bacterium | reverse complement strand
TGGATGGTTTTGGTGGGGGCGCGAGGGTGCCAAACCTTTCATCAAACTCTATCAACTTGTTTTCGACGAGATGGTGAACGTGAAGGGAGTGCACAATGTCATTTGGGTCTGGAACGCCGGTGACAATGATGCAGACTGGAATCCTGGTGAGGATTATTACGACGTCGTCTCAGCCGACATATATAACCCCGATTTCGATTACTCCAGCAACTACGCTTCTTTCGACAAACTGAAATCGCTCACAGGTGGCAAGAAGATGATTGCGCTGTCTGAGAACGGTCCAATACCTGATATTGACAAAGAGTTTGACGAGGATGCCGTTTGGTCGTGGTGGATGCCTTGGTACCAGACTTGGAACGGTAAGTTTGTGGACAAGACCAGCAATGCCGAATGGAAAAAATGTATGAACGACCCGCGTGTCATCACCCTTGAAGACCGTTCTGCTGGTTGGGATTCCTATACTGCCATCTTTGCGCTTGAGGCAGAAAAGACTGACAACCAAGCCATCTACGACCTTCAAGGTCGCCGTTTGACAGAGATTCCTTCAAAGGGCTTCTACATCATTGGCCACAAGAAATACCTTTCAAAATAGGTGGGTAAAGGAACAATACCCACATTACTTTCTGACTCTTCATTGGTCAAGCCAATGATAATAAAAGACATCGCGCCTTGTGGTGCGATGTCTTTTATTCAAAATAGTCACATTCGGCAGAATATATTATGTTTTTCTACAGAATATGGTGTTTCTTAACACTGAATCGACAAATATAACCAAAATTACTCAATGATGATGGCGAAGCCACCGCCTGGGGCGAGGTGGAAGTCGAGTCGGGTGGTGCAGTCGATGGTGCATGTCTCGTAGAAATAATCAGTGGCGACCTTGTCTGCGTTAATGCCGTCGCGCATGATGGTGGCGGTGTAGGTGCGTCCCTTGTCGAGGAAATCGAACGAGAGGGACAGGTCACGGGCATTCCAGTTGGTCATACCACCTACATACCATTTATTGCCACGCTGACGAGCAGTGACGATATATTCTCCGATTTTGCCGAGAGGAATGATCGTGTTGTCGAAAACCGTGGGAATCGCAGCCATGAAACGGGTACATTCCTCTTCCTTCATGTATATGGTGGGATTGTCGGCCAACATGGTGAAAGGAGAGTCGTAAACCACATACATGGCCAGTTGATGACAGCGTGTGCCCATCGTCATCGGGTTGGAATACACAGGCTGGAAGTCCTTGACAGTGGCATTGCGCAGACCACCTGGGGTGAAATCGGTGAATCCCGCCTGCTGACGGATGAAGGGGAAGGTGACATCATAGAGTGGCATGTCCTTTTCGTCGGCCTTGCTCCATTTTGCCTCCTCCATGCCAAATACCGCCTCGATGTTAATGATATGTGGATAGGTGCGGTTGAAGCCAGTGGGTTTGTAGATGCCGTGCAAGTCGATGAAAAGATGATATTTTGCCGTCATCTCTGCGATGCGATAGACCATCTCAACAGCCTCTTGGTCGTCACGGTCGAGGAAGTCAATCTTGAAACCCTTGATGCCCATCTCAGCATACTTTTTGCAGGTCTCCTCCAATTTGTCGTCCAAAACATTGAACACTGTCCACAGCACGATGCCCACATTCTTCTGCTGTCCATACGCCACAAGTTCAGGCAAGTCGATTTCGGGAATGGTTGTTAGCATATCACCACTTTTGGGGTCATACCACCCCTCGTCAAGCACAATATACTCCAAACCATATTTGCTGGCGAAGTCGATGTAGTATTTGTAGGTTTGCATATTGATGCCAGCCTTGAAATCTACACCGGAAACACCCCAGTCGTTCCACCAGTCCCATGCCACCTTGCCAGGCTTAATCCAACTGGTGTCGCCGATTCTGTTAGGGCTGGCCAAAGCATAAACGAGGTTGTTGACAGGCATGTCGGTGTCCTTACGGCTGATGCTGATGACTCGCCAAGGGTAAGCCCTGTTGGTTTGGGATTTGGCGATATAGTCAGCTGTGGCAGTGACATAGCGTTGCTTACGCCATGCATAGTAGTCGAATTCAGTGGGATAGGGTGCAAACTGAGCCTTGAGTGCATGACCATCAGCCTTCAAAAACATACCGGGATAGGCTTCGAGGTCGCTTTCCATGATGGTCAGTTTGGTTCCGCCACAATCTACTGTGACTGGCAGGAAAGCAAGTTGGTCGGAAGCTTGAGAAAGCGGTTTGTGGTCGTAGGTGGCCTGGAAAGCCATCGCCATAGGCTTACGGTCGTTGGTGGAGTAGGGCAACCATGCCTGGTAATCACCTGTGAAGTTGAAATCAGCCACTTCATTCACCACCACTTGTGCCTTCTTTTTGAAGTTCGTCACAAAACGGTATGCCATTCCGTCATCGTACAAGCGGAAAAGGATGCTGGCGCCTTTGCCCGTCTTCACCGTCAGCTCGTTGTATGAAGTGTCGAAATGCTGTGTACGATAGAACGGAGCATCAATACTTTCTGTACTTTTTTTCACAGATGTTCTTGTGATTTTGGTATCACTACCTACGGTCACACCATCCTGAAAAACCATTTGCAGGCGTGCGTCGTCCATCAGCAACCGCTCGCTGTCGTAAAGGTCATAAGTAAGGTCGTCGTTTACCACAAGTCTTATCCGTCCGTCGGGTGATGACACTTCGATGTTTTTGGCTATGCTACTGATGCTTATGCATAGCATCAAACTTGTGAATAATATCTTTTTTCTCATTGGTCGCTTATTGATAGAGTGCATCTAAAAAACTCACGCAACTCGTATATTATTATTTGAATCTTACTCTATAGGGAAAAGTCTCATAGTTAGGATTACGACGGAAACCAGCCATCGATTGGTATTCGTCGGGAACGGGCATAACCACAAACCACAAATGGCTGTACTGAGTGAAATCGTCAGCTTTGAAAGTCAGTTTGACATTCTTCATTTTCCATGACGATGGCTGTTCTGGATAAACGACTTCACCATTTTTCTTCACTGCCACAAAACCCACCTTCCATGTACCCTTGGCTGTGGGGTCACCTTGGAACTCAGCGGTCACTTTCTTGCCTTTAGCAGGTATCTTCACAGGCAGTACGTTGAAACCATATTGCTGTGGCAAGGATAGGTCGGTCACTGTGGTCCAACCTTTCTCGTTGGTGGCACAAGGTGTGGATATCTCGTTGGCATATTTGCCGCATACATTTTTCACCCGTTTAAAATCGAATGTAATGAGATGGCGATAGCATTCGAAGATTTCATCGGCAGCCTCATCCCATGAGAGGTTGTTGATGCGTTTGTAGGTCTGCAATGGATCTTCTCCACGTTTGCCCTGACGAAAGAGTTCACCGATGATTTCCCTTCCACGCTTCTCGCCCCAGAATTCGAGAACGTAAGGCGAGTGGTAGATGTTCTCGCCATGCAGGAAAGCGAGGTGAGTGAGTTTCTTGAAAGCCTCCCAGTGATAGTTCTCGTCGGTCACCCAATCTGGATTGACTTGCCAAAGCATCCATTGCGAAGCCATCTCGAAGATGCCTCCACCTCCCCATGCCTCGCCTTTGCCGTCGCATGAGATTTGAGACTGGAAACTGTGTCCCAGTTCATGGGCGATGCAGTTGAGTTTTCGGTCCTGTACACGGTTGGGTGCAATCCAGAGGGCACCAATCGTCCCGTCATAATCACCACCGTAGGCTGTGCCTTCGAGTGAATAGTTGAGCATCACCATCATGCGATATTTCTCAGCCTTAGAACCAGCACCGATGAACTTGAGGGTGTCACGGAAGAACGTATAGAATGATTCAACTCTGTTGAGCAGGTTGGGGATATCCACTTTCATGTTCTTGCCCTCGAGGTCGGGTGCGTTGGCTGGGTCAGGCCCAAAGGGTTTCTCCCAAAACACCACTACGTCATCGGTGTAGGCCATGCGGGCATAACTCCATTTGGAGTCAGCGCGTGTGAAATCGTTGTCTTGTAGGTCCTGGGGAATGAAAATGTCTTTTCCTGCGGTTTTTTGATAGACTTTAGTCGTGTCTTGCGCGTGAAGGGGTATTGCAGCTGTCACGAGCAATAAAATAGATAAAATAGTTCTCATTTTTGTTAGTTAGTAGGTTGGTTGAAATAATAAAAGGCTATATTGTTGACATAATAGACGCTAAAGATGCTATATGGTGTATTTGAATGTTCATTATCAGGGATGTATGACCGCCAATAGGTGATGATTAACTACAGGCGCGGAGCAGCATATAGATAGAGACACAGAAAAGAAAGACAATACAACCAGGATTAGCTTTCTTTTGCTCGTTGTCAGAGGCGTAAGTCGGTTTGGGCTGGTTAGTCCTTGGAGGTGTTGGTGGGGTTTGCTGACGGGGTCTTGTTGGACCTTTAGTGAACGTCCTAGGTGGCTGTGGCGGCGTAGTTTGTTGACGGTTTCTCGTCGGACCCGTATTGTTAGGGTTGTAACTGTTGGGTTGATTGTTACGCTGGTTGGTATAAGTATGGGCCTCATGTGAGACGATAACATCATCTTTTACGTCCGAGTGTATTTTTTCACTGCGGTCGTAATGGTCATCCTTGTTGTTGTATGACTTGATGTAGTGTCCTGAATTTTCTTTCTTGTCGTTCATAAACTAAAGTTGTTGTAAAAGTTGATTACATGTTTTTTATAGACACTTTTAATTAATCAACAAATATATACATTAAAAAACATAAAAACAAAGAATAAAGAAGTTTTAATCGTTTGCTCTCCAGAAATCCAAGTATTCACGTGCCACTTTCACGTGGTCGTGATGACGACGGATGTACTCGATGCTTTGTCGAGAGAGTTCTGGTATGCGGTCAGAATGTAGGGCGACCCACCGGAGTTTTTCATACACGTCCTCTTCGTTTGGCAATACATTGATGATAGGATGCAGTTCCTCTTCATGGAGAATGTCGTAGTTCTCAGGTTCGCCTCCACCCACCACCACTAGTCCTTTAGCCATGGCCAGTAAGGCATTCATGGCAGGTGTATAGGAGTAGAGTTGGTCGAGCAATACATCGCTGGTGTTCATCATCAACTGGTACTGTTCGAAAGGTACAGACTCGGCCTTCATCATCTCACAATGTTCTGGATATTCGTTGACTACTCGTTCCAAGGCACGTAGCATGATGTCAGTGCCCTTGTATTCCGACCTAGTCTTTTGCACACCGATGAAGAACCGTACTTTCTTGTGTCCGTCGGGTTGGAGGGGTGAGACTGCGTTCATATTGATAGGAAAGGGGATGAATCTCAGTTTATTTGCGAAATATGGGCGGTAGGCGGCATCATACTCATATAGGCCAGATATAATGCCATCGCAGTCGTTGGCAACATATTGCGTGAGTTTTCCTTTCTCGCCTTCATACCAGTCTGCGATGTAGATGTCGTTGTCGGCATTATGACGAAGTTCACTGCCCATGTTGAAGTCGGAATAGCGGAAAGTCTTGCAATCTAGTCCGGCTTTCACCCAGTAGTAATCCATACCGAAAGCACCCATGAACACTTTCTTGTTGTGCTGGCGTAGATATCGGTAGAATGGATACATCTTCTCTGCGGACAGGTCGAGGAAAACGGGGTTGATGATTTGCACCACGTCGTAGCCTCTGAATTGGGGAAACAGCCAGGCGAGCCGCAACAAAAAAGTGGCAGTATCAACTTTCCCCAACGACTTACGCTTGAGGTCTATATCGCGGCGGTAGTCCTTCCAATAGTCTCCATCGGAAGCTACCGTCACTTCGTGGCCCATTGTCCGCAAGCCTTCCGCCAACGTCCAATGTACATTACTGTATTCACCCAACAAGAGGATACGCATAGTAGGAGTATTTGATATGCGCTATAGTTCTTATAGACGCAATTGTCTATATATAATAGATGATATTGTTCTTGAAAACCTATCGCCAAAACAAAAGGCTAAAGACTACAAGGCCTCACATTCCTTGACCCAGAGCGCATAGCTGGCATCGCTAGGCATGCGCCAGTCGCCTCGAGGACTCAGGGCCACACTACCCACCTTTGGACCATCGGGCAGGCAGGAACGTTTGAATTGTTGGGTGAAGAAACGGCGGCAGAAGGTCTTGAGCCATTTCTTGATGGTCGCATCGTCGTATTGCGGAGCATTCTTGTGTTTGCCGTCAAATGCGATTTGCGCAAGATAGAAAATTTTAGATGGACGGAAACCGAAACGAAGGAAGTAGTAGAGGAAGAAGTCGTGTAATTCGTATGGTCCCACAAGGTCTTCAGTCTTCTGCTCTATTTCGCCTTTTTCGTTGGCAGGCAGCAATTCGGGGCTGATAGGTGTGTCGATGATATCCATAAGTATCTCTTTCGACTTGTCGTCCATACTGGTGTTAGCCACCCATCTGACGAGGTGGCGCACCAAGGTCTTGGGTATGGAAGCGTTCACTCCGTAGTTCGACATATGGTCGGCGTTGTAAGTGCACCATCCGAGTGCGAGTTCCGACAGATCGCCTGTGCCCACCACAAAACCATTGACTTTGTTTGCCATGTCCATCAATATCTGCGTACGTTCGCGTGCTTGGCTGTTTTCATAGGTCACATCATGTTTATTGGGGTTGTGTCCAATATCCTTGAAATGCTGCAGACATGCTTCCTTGATGTTGATTTCCATCATAGTAACTCCAAGTGACTCCATGAGTGATACAGCATTGTTATAAGTGCGGTCGGTGGTTCCGAAGCCTGGCATAGTGATGGCTACGATATCTTTTCTGGGGCGTTTGAGGCGGTCCATGGTTCGAACGCAAACGAGAAGCGCCAAGGTTGAGTCGAGTCCGCCAGATATGCCTATCACAATGGTGGCCACATTCGTGTGGACGATGCGTTTGGCCAGGGCTTCCACTTGTATGGCGAAGATTTCTTCGCATCGGTCATCGAGTTCACTGCCAGTGGGAACGAAAGGATGGGGAGCGACATAACGGGTGATTTGAAGGTCTTCTGGAACAATGGTTGGGCAGTCGATGAAGGTGACGTTCGTGCAATCCTTCCTGGCGCTCTCAGCGAATGTGGTGTTCACACGTCGTTCTGCTCTGATGCGCTCTATATCGATTTCGGAAACGATGATTTGCTCTTCGAACGAGAATCGGTCGCTGCGTGCAAGTTGTTTGCCGTTCTCATAGATAAGTCCATTACCGGCGAATACCAAGTCTTGGGTGGATTCTCCGAAACCAGAAGAGGAGAATACATAACCGCAGATGCAACGCGCAGACTGTTGGGCGATGAGTGAACACAGGTACTTGTGTTTGCCGATGCTCTCATCGTCGGCCGAGAGATTGAAGATAACGTCTGCCCCCTTCAGCGCCAAGTGGCAGCTTGGAGGTATTGGCGACCATACATCCTCACAGATTTCCACTGCGAATCGCATTTGTGAAGTGGTGAAAATGGCATTACGAACTATTGGCACATTTTGTCCACAAATTACGACATTGGCTTCTTGGATGTCGAAACCAGAGGTAAACCACCGTTGTTCGTAGAATTCACGGTAGTTGGGAAGGTAACTTTTTGGCACGACAGCCAGTATCTTGCCATGTTGCATGACGATAGCCGCGTTAAGCAAAGTGTGCTTATAAGCGACAGGAGCTCCGATGATGGAGATGATATTGAAGGTTCGGGTAGCCTCCAGTAATTTGAGGATTGCGTTCTCGCAACTGTCAATCAATAGTTGTTGGGTGAAGAGGTCGCCACAAGTATAGCTTGTCATGCACATCTCGGGAAAGCAAATCACTTCAATTTTCTGCCCTTCGGCGCGTGTGATGATGCTTTGCACCTGAAATTCATTATATTCGCAGTCGGCCACCTTGGTTAGTGGCACAGCTGTTGCGACTTTTACAAAACCGTGATTCATAATATCTTGTTTTTTTAATGATTAATTCTGTTTTCTGAGTCTATTTTAAGGTTCTAAAGGTCTCTGGGGGCTTTTAGGTCTCTAAAACATGACTCTATTGTCCGGCTTTCTCCCGGGCTTCCTTTCGTCTTTGCCGCTTGAGTAGGTCGGAGAAATGCTCGAAGTCTTTCTGGTAGGTGATGCCAATGCCTTGTGTGGTGAGTGTGGCCTTCGTGAAGTAACGGTCGTTGGTTTGGTTATAGACTTTGAGGAAGGTGTTGCCGTTTTCTCGTAGTCGCCATCTCAGGTCGAAATCTCCGACAAACGAGGCATTTCGCTTGATGGAGTTCTCTCTGTATCCAAAGTTACCGTTGATGAGCAGGCGGTCGTCGAGTAGTCGCCCAGAAAGCACTCCTTCCACATCCATGTCTTCCCAACCTCGCTCTCCAGTTGAGAGGCTGGTGCCGAAATTCCAGTTGCTGTTTGTTCCAATGACATTGGAGAGCATTTGGTTAATCTGTCCGCTGAGCGTGGACGACAGCAGTGAACCCATCGCTCCCGATGATGTACTATTATTGGTGGCACGGGCATATTCTGATGAGTAGAAACGCCCTAATCCCAATAAGTATATGAGCTGGGTGTTCATCTCCTCCTCGGTGCTGATCATGCTCCTGACGAGTTGTCGGGTCTCCTCACTGACGTTGGGCAGGTTGAGGTCGAAGTTGAAATTCATGTTTCCCAGTTTGCCTGTGATGTCAAGTATGCAGACTACTTTCACCTTGTTGTTCTGGTTCCCTCCTGTCACGGCGAGGTCACTCAATGGCACTGCAGGGAGGATGTGGTGGCAGAGCAGGTGGATGTCGGCGTCAAAAGGATTTCCATTGAATGACACACGGCTGCTCTCCTGCAGTTGGAGGTCGCGGAAGATGATGTCGTGAAGGTACATACGATATCGTCCTCCTTGTATGTCGTAGTTGCCGAACATGGTGAACGGCCCCTTGTTGTAGTAATTGCAGGTGATAGTTCCAATGCCGTATGTTGTCATGTAGGCATCGTCTTGTGGTGTGTTGTCCATGCGCAGTTTGATTTCGCAGTTGGGATTTATGACCACATTGAAGTTGATGAAGATGTCTCCAGTGTATTCAGGCATTTCTTCTTGGTTGTCAGCGAGGAAGTCATCATCGTCGTCATCTGTTTCTGCACTTGTACTGTCGTAACTTTTTTGGTAGAAGAAGTCTTTGTCGACGGTGGGCGTTAGAAGAGCTCTGTCTCGGTAGGTGATGAAAGATGTGCTGGTGAGGACATCGGGCGAAGCGGCGTCGTAAGCGAAGACGCTGCCTCGTGTAGGGCTGATGTTGGCAGTGATATTGAGAGGATGCCCATCACTACCGGCTAAGTGAAGGTTGCCATCAGCAAAAACAGTTCCATAGAACTTGTCGGAGTTGAACTCATGCTCCTCGTAGCAGCATAGCTGGTTGAAGTTCATGTCGAACGTGTAACTGAAGTTCTTGAGGTTGCCGTGACCTACCTTTCCGTTGATTACTGCTGTGTTGTTTTTGTTGTCAGTCAGTCTCATGTTTTCGAATAAGAAACTGTAGGGCCTGAGTCTCAGTGTGTCGCCGATGGTGTGGTAGGTGACACCAGTAGCTCTTAGTGTTAGTGATGCGTATGGTGCAACATCGCCTACCAGACCGATATCATTGAGTGGACCCACCACATTAATATAACCTGATGCAGTACCGTTGATGTCGCGGAAAATGGAGCCAATGAACCCGTTGAGACAGCCGATACTGGTCTTGTTTAAGTTAATCATCAAGTCTATCTTGTTATCGCTTGGAGACACATAACCATCGACGTCGGTCACGTTCTCACCTCCATGGTCAACAATGTGTGCTTTCAATCCGATACCATTCACTTCTTTGTCCCATTGTGCATGGATTTCGCCGAACCCCAGGACACCAGTTTGCAAGGACATGTCCTTCACTCGCAAATAAGCGTCAAGATCTGGTGTATCCTCATAGATATTGCTGATGACGGCTTGGCCTGAGGCAAGACCATCGAACTCCACAGAGTGGAAATCCACGAGGTTGGTCACATAATTGACATCCACATCTTTGAGGTCAACAAACAGAGTGTCGGTTGGTGACTTAGAGATATTCCCTTTGACTTTCAGATATTGGTCTCCGCTGTTCACATAAATGTTGTTGACATGGAACTCCTTTCCATATATATCGACAGAAGAGGGATGGATTGTCCATTTCTTGTCATTATATGCTAGTGTTGACTCTTTAAAAGCAATGGTAGTTTTCAGTTTTCCGAGACTGTCGGTGAAGGAAGTAAGAGAGTTGATGACTCCATTGCGGTCAGGATGATTCACGTCGGTCCAATAAAGCGTGTTCTCCAGTTGGTTGTTGTTAACGACTCCTGAAATTTGCACGTCGCTTGTGGCTGTCTCTTGTTTTCTTCGGAAGTGAATGTCGCAGTAAAGCAGTCCAATGTCATTGTTCAATTCCACTTTCAAGGAGTCGAAGCGGTTGTCGTCGTAGATGAGTCGGTGTGTGTTAAGGTTAATCTGCATGGTGTTGTCAAGGTCGTTAACATAGCCGCTGAAATGTACCGGTTTGCGCGTCTCAATAGGTAGATTGACGATGCTGTTGAGGAAGTCGTTGTACACTATATCGAACTTGAAAGTGAAGTTGTTCTTTGTAGCATGCTTTTTACTGAAGAATGCTGGCATCTTGTCGTGCATCTGGTTGTGTATGCTGGCGGCGAGGTCTGTGTAGTTGATTATTCCATAGATTCCTCCATTGAGGAAGTCGCTGCCAATGTATATGTTTTTCTTATTGTCCTCGTCTGGTATGATGTTGAGTGCGATATGATGAAGCTGGTGTGTTTGTTCTCCCTTGTGGATATGGAGAGAGTCAATGTTGATAGTTCCAGTCATGGAGTTGAGGTCCTTTCCGCAGGTGTTGACTTGTAGCCTCATGCCGTAGGTCGTAGAGGGATTTTTTGTGTCGAGGTGGAGGGCATAGGGGTTGATGTGCGTCAGATGCAGTGTGCCCACTACTTTTTGTTGCTCTGTCAGGGTCTTGTCGTACTGTCCCGAGAGGGTCATCTTGACATTGTCATCGTTGCTGATGATGTCAGCGGTATAGATATTGCCTTTCTTGTTTCCCTCCAGACTGATGTCGTTGTATTCGTAACCCTTGTAAGCCAGTTGAGTCACTTTTGCTTCCACTTCCATGTTACCCACTGACTTCGACCGTGTATCGTAGTCGCCCATGAGCGAGAGGTCGAAACTGGCCATGCCGAAATCCTCGTTATTGAGGATTTTTTGCAAGTCAAGGTCGCTGGCACTCACAGTGGCGGATTTCAACAGGATAATGTCTCCCATATCGGCAAGTGCTGACAACTCCATGTCTCCTATAGATGTGTCAACAATAGCCTGGCAATCTATCTCGGTGTCTGCCTTGTTTATATTAGCATCAATATCGATATCTCCCAATGAGCCAATTCTTTGAGTGATGTCCTGCTCCAATTCAAAAGCTGCCAGCAGTTCACTGATATTGTCGCGCTTGGCATTGAAACTGAACTTGGGTATGTCGGCGTAGAAATTGTCTGTTCCAATACCAGACAGACTTCCATGGGTGTCGAGTGTGATGTTGTTGTCTTCAGTGAAGACGTTCAAGTGGAAATAATCGACATCGGTCTCGTTGCCTTTAGCAGTGGCTTGAATGTTGTAGGTGTTGTCGAGTGTTTGCAGTGATGGTATCAAAGGAGCTAAGTCGGAGGGAGTAATGAAAGAGTTGTCGATTTTGGTCGAATAGTTGACTTTCATTTTGTCTCCGTTTTTTTCGAAAGACAGGAGAATACTGTCGGTGTTGATTTCAGATCTAGGCAATAGAATATTGACGCCGGTTAATATGGCTTTATTGTTGTCGGCTTCCAGTTTCAACCGCATATCGGTTAGCGCAAGCGAAGAGTTGACTTCCTCTGCGTTGAAACGTCGTACGACAAGGTTCAGCGTGTCGGGTGTAAGGTGTTTCAACGAGAGTGTGACATTAATGTTTTTGAGGTTCAAGTGGTCTGTGTTGAACTTTTTGTCAGTCCTTGGCTGATCATCGATATCCCATGTGATATTAGCTCTGCGTAGTATAAAGGACTTGACACGCAAATCGATAGGCGAGGATGGTTCTTGGTCGTTGTTTAGTGCGTCGAGAATGAACTGGAAATTAGCAGGTGCGTCCTTGGTCGCTTTGTGGAGTTTCGCTTTGAGTCCGAAGATTTGAGCGGTATTGACCACTATTTTACCATCGATAAGTGGAAGCAAGTCAATGTTGGCAGTGGCACGCGAAACGCTGAGGAGATGGTCGTCGTTTTGGTCTTTGATGTTGATGTCGTCGATAATGAATCTGTTGAGCAGACCTATCCTCACGCTTCCCACACTCACGTCTGTATGCAGTTTGTCGGACAATGTACGGGCCACAAAATCACCCATGGCACGCTGTGCGAACGGCATGCTGAGCAATAATATCAAACCGCAATAAAGGGCGATAAGGATGATGGCGGTGTATATCGCTATTTTTCTTATTCTCTTAATGATAGGCAGATGGTTTTGAATGTGGATTATTTTATTCTACAAATTTACAAATAATTATTGGTGTAGTTAGTC
Organism: Bacteroidaceae bacterium; assembly: GCA_017534705.1. Lineage (GTDB taxonomy): Bacteria > Bacteroidota > Bacteroidia > Bacteroidales > Bacteroidaceae > RUG11857. The sequence goes on along the minus strand of JAFXVU010000190.1, from coordinate 25,509 downwards.
TTTCCATCATAAAAAAAGACCGCATCATCGATTTTTCTCGATTTGCGGTCAATATAATATAGTCTTTAAAAAACTATTGTCTTTGTCGTTTCTATGGCAATTATGATTGCTGTTCTCTCATTCTGCGTCTGAAGTCAGCCATCTTGATGGCTGTCACAGCGGCTTCGTCGCCCTTGTTGCCCAATTGACCACCACAGCGGTCAAGTGCTTGTTGGATGTTGTTTGTTGTGATGAGCCCGTAGATGACAGGTACATCTTGCGATGCGTTAAGATAGGCAAGTCCATTGGTGGTGCCTTCGCAGATGTAATCAAAATGCGGTGTATCACCTCTAATCACACATCCTATGGCAATCACAGCGTCAACACCAGTCTTGGTCATTAGCTGGGAGCCGTAAGTCAGCTCGAAGCTACCAGGGACACTCATCACTTGGATATCTTCATCGGCCACACCGTTGACCTTGAGCGTGCGTAGTGCTCCTTTGAGCAATGCACCAGTAATGTTGTCGTTCCACTGGCTCACCACGATGCCAAACTTCATTCCCTCAGTTGAGGGAATGGTGTTGATGTCGTAGTCTGAGAGATTATGATTGCTTGTAGCCATTTATTTCGACAATTCTTCAATATATTTTTCTACCTGAGAGCTGAGTGGTGAACGGAAGTATTTGTCCTTTACTTCTTTGTAAAGTTCAAGAGCCTTATCGTTCTGGTTCAGTGATTTATAGAGGTGAGCGGCCTGTACGAGGAATACTGGGCTGACGGCATCGTTGTTGGCGCTCTTGGCAGCCTTTACAAGTGTCTCGGCACCTTTTGCTGTCTCGCCTTTCTCCACATAACAGTTGCCGAGAGCGGCTACAGCTGCAGGTGAAATCATCTGGTCACTCTTGGGGGAGAAATCCTCGAAATACTTAATGGCTTCGTCATATTTCTCCGTCTTTGCGTAGCAGATAGCTGCATAAAGTTTGGCAAGGTTTGCAGTCTTTGTACCGCTGTACTCATCTATGATGCGCAGGAAACCGATGTTGTTGGCTCCGTCGCCCTTGAGTGCATTGTCCCACTGCTGCTGGCCGAAGAGTGTCTGGCTTGTTCGAATAGCAACTTGTGCCTTCTTTTCCACACTATTCATGTGGTTTTTCCAGATGAACACACCAGCGACAATGATAATCACTGCTGCAAGACCTATCAGGATAGCCTTCAGGTTCTTTTCGATAAATGCCTCTGACTTCGACAATTGGATGTCAAGCCCTATGGCTTCTTCTTCTTTTTTCTCGGTTTTTGTCTTTACCTTGATTTTCTTAGTGTTTGCCATTTTTTTATTGTTGTTTTAATTTTATTGGCGATGTTATTTGCTATAAATACTGTAAATCCTAGTAGATGCAAGAGAAACTACAGGTCATATATATTATAGAATTGTTCAATTTGGAGGCTTTTCAGCTGTCTGTTCACAAAAAACATGCAAATTTATAGGTTTTTCCGCAATTAGCATGATAAAAATCGAAAAAAAGTGCTTTAATTGTGTTTTTTCTGCTTTTCATGGTTGTTTTATCTTGAGATTTAAATGCAGTGGATGTCATGTCGAAGAATAATCTGCATTTTTCTATCTTGGCTATAAGCTTCAGTGGAAGGCGATGTCGGTGATAACCTGTGCGCCGACATGGTTGTTGAGTTTGTCCTTTAACAACGAGCGCCGCATAAGCAATTCCTGACGTAGGGCGGGTGATTTTATTTCCACATGGAGCACCTGACTTTTAATGAAAATATTACCCGTATATGACGAGATGACATCGCCTACAACTTCTGGCCAAGCATTCACCAGTTTGTATTCGTTGTAGGGAGTTTCAAGTCCTTGTTCTCTGAGAAATACATGAATCAACTGTTCAAGACTTTCTGTTTTACTTCGTTTCATTATTCTATTTATAATTAATTGAAATTATGATTATTATATTTATATGTTAAAGTTTTACTTGAATTTTAATTTTTCTTTATTTAGTGACTTGTTTTATACGTTAATCTAGTATATTTATTATCAAGTTTACCCTTTTTATTCTGCTCGAGAGTCTATCTCGCTGGTTGCTTCTCCGTTTCTGACGGTGAAGATTTTGAAATCGTTGGTTGTTTGCTTGAGGATTTTGTCTAGGTTCTCCCTATTGGTGTCAGTGATGAAGATTTGACCGAACTGGTTGTCGCAAACGAGATTGACAATACTCTCCACGCGTTTAGCGTCAAGTTTGTCAAAGATATCGTCAAGCAATAAAAGTGGGGTGGTGTGACTGCCTGTTTGCTTGAGAAACTCGAACTGGGCCAGTTTTAACGCAACAAGGTATGTTTTGTTCTGTCCTTGGGACGCTTCTTTCTTGAGGGGATATCCGTCAAGGGTCATCTCGAGTTCGTCCTTATGTATCCCATGAAGTGAGTATCCAACTATTCTGTCTTTAATCCGGTCGCGCTGGATGATGTCAATCAGTTTCCCTCGTTCACAGTGGCTGGTATAGTTGAGACTAACCTTTTCCATTTCACCTGCTATCCGTTTGTAGTAGTGCTGAAAGACGGGTATAAGTTCGTTGATGAGCGCTTTACGCCTGGCGTGGATTTGCTCCCCAGTGTCAGCCATCTCTTCCTCGTAGGTCTCCATGAGCATGATGTCAGGCTCCTCTTCTTGCTTCAGTAGTTTGTTGCGTTGTGTGAGTGCTTGATTGTATCGAGCTAGCAAGTGGAGGTAGTCGGGTTGGAGTTGTGAGATGAGCCCATCGATGAACTTGCGTCTTTCATCACTTCCACCGCTGACAAGGAAGATGTCGTTTGGTGAGACCATGATGAGAGGTAGCAGTCCGATGTGCTCAGTAAGCCGTTTGTATTCTTTCTTGTTGCGCATCAGTCGTTTGCGCTGGTGGATTTTCATGGCACAGTTCACGGTTTCGTCTGTCCCGTTGAGGTCATAAACACCCTGGACCATCATGACCTCCTCTCCATGTCTGACGTTCATAGAGTCGATGGCATTGCTGGCACTCTTGGTGAACGATAGGAAATAAATGGCGTCGAGGATGTTGGTCTTTCCTTCGCCATTGCTGCCTATCAGACAGTTAATCTTTGGCGAGAAAGTCATTTCCGCCTCAGGGATGTTCTTATAGTTGAGTATGCTTAGGTGTTTCAGTATCATACTGCAAAATTAGTGTTTTTTTGTCTTAATTGTGGACTTTCATAGAAATAATCGGTGGATGATGTCATTTTCTTTATCCCAAGTAATACGTTACTCGTCATACTATATGTTTTGAAAATTGTTCTTTTTGGGAATGAAATTGTTTGGAATTACCCTAAAAAGGCTTTTTGGTGAAGAAATAAATGGTCAAAATGACATAGTTCTGCTTTTTTTGTTTACTTTTGCATAAGTGTAAAATAAGATAGGGACTTTCATTGCTGTTACTTTTTTTAAGTTCATTCAGATTGCTAAAGTCTCTTCTTTTCAATAATCAAACAAAGTATAATGACTGTTCAGATAGAAATTAAAAACCAAGTCTTTCCTTTGGAGTTGGAAAACAATCCGACGGCTTTGGATTTTTACAATAAACTGCCCTTGCAGGTCAGATTGGTCCGTTCGCTCAGCAATGAGTTCACATGTACGCTCCAAGAGCCACTTGTGGATGACAGCGAGGGTGCCACTTCACGCATTCGATGTTGTTCAGTGTATTATTTCAGTCTTTGGAATGCTTTTGTACTTGTTTTGAAGAATGTGAATCTGTCTCCTTACAAGGTGGTCCATATCGGTGACATCAAGGGCGACATCACACCTCTCTTTGATAAAGAACGGGTAGTGGCAGTGAATATCACTTCAGAATGATTAAATCAGTTCACCTATGGCCAAGATTAAGAAATTCCGTGATTATGTGTCGGTGTTCATCGGCAAAGGCATGTGGGTGAACGACCACGACAACTGGTTTGTCCGTTTAGTGAAGCGTGGATGCAGCCAATTATACACGGCTGGCCGTCTTTTCATCAAGAAAGAATTGATTGACTATGCCACATCCCTCGCTTTCAGCACGATATTCGCCATTGTGCCTATGGTGGCTCTTCTTTTCGCTATTGCTCAAGGATTCGGATTCGGCAATTATATTGAAAGCAGTGTCCGTGATGTCTTCTCCTCCCAGCCCCAGATAGCTGAGGAAATACTCAACCTGTCGAAGTCTTATCTTACTAATGCCCAGGGTTATGTGGTGATTGGTTTCGGTATCATCCTGATGCTCTACAGTATTACGATGCTCATCCGCAATGTTGAACATGTTTTCAATATGATATGGGACGTGGAATCCTACCGACCACTCAAGCGAATGCTCACGGAGTATGTGGCTATGCTTTTCATTCTTCCGATACTGATCATCATTATCTCGGGTATCAATATTTTTTCTTATAATGTGGCCAACAGCCTTCAGGGCTATGAGATGCTTGGTCCGATGGCCAAGTTTCTGATTCAGATATCACCATTCCTTTTCATGACCGTGGTGTTCATCTGCATGTATGTGCTTATTCCCAATACTAGGGTGCGTGTGTCTACAGCCATTCTGCCAGCCATTCTAGCAAGTCTGTTCATGTCTGCGCTTCAATACATTTATGTGCATGGACAGATACTGCTTTCCAGCTACAACCGCATTTATGGTTCTCTTGCCGCTTTGCCACTGTTCATGTTATGGATGCTTTTTGTTTGGTATATCATTCTTTTCTTTGCGCAGTACAATTATGCCAGTCAAAACCACGAGGACTTCATGTTCAATCTCCAGTCGAGTCATGTGAGTCACCGTTACCGCATGCGGATGAGTGCTGTGATACTGAAGATGATTTTCAAGCGTTTTGCTAATGGAGAATCTCCGATGACTGCTTTCGACATCAAGAAGGCGACCAACTATCCCATCAGCATCATTAAGGAACTGCTTACTCAATTATGCCGCGCGAACATCCTCAGCGAGAATATAACTGCTAAGTCTGAAGACGAGTCAACCTACCAACCAGCTGAAGACATCGCCCGTATCAGTCTTGCTGAGATGATTAAGAGAATGGAAGACTTACACGATGTCACGATGTCGGACCTTCAATGTGAGACGGGTGACAAGGACATTGATACCATTCTCACCGACTTCGATGCTTGCTACCAACAGTTCCTCACCGAGATGGGAAAAAAGAAAATCTATTGATAGAAACCGATAGAAATAACTATCTATAGGATGTGTGGCTTGGACATCTCTATGGGATGTTGGAATCGAAAGCCTCTATTTACTTTACATTTTTATTAAATACAACAAATAGCATCAATTCGAACAATCATCAAATCAAACAACACAATAAAAACCAGAATCAAAATGAAAAAGTATTCATTCTTTTTGGCATCTGCATTGATGCTTTGTTTCACGCTTCTGTTGTCTTCATGCGACAAGAAGCAGATGGCTTACGACCGTCTGGAGCGTTTCACCGAGCAGTTGGAAAAGAAGAGTTCTACCTACGATGAGGGGCAGTGGGAGAAAGCCGCTGATGAGTTCAATGAAATCTGCAACGAGGTGGACAAGTACAAGTCGGAGTATACCAAGGATCAGAAAAAGCAAATCCGCAAGATGAAAGGCAAGTGCCAAGGTATCTTCGCAAAGTCATCTCTGCGCGATTTCCTCAACAACCTTGAGGACCTCAAAGACGAGGTTGAAGGTGCGCTCGACGAACTATCCGACATCTTCAATTAAAAGCGTTCTCAACGATTAAAGAGACGGGGGCTACCCCCCCGTCTCTACTATCTTATATCATTACATTAAAAGAAATTGACCACTATGCTATGCATGCGTTCTTATAGCCGTTGTTGCTTCTTCCTGTGTTTGCTTCTGTCTGAGGTGTTAAATATAGCCGCACAGAAGCCATTCGAAGAACCCCACGTGCCAAAGTGCATAGAGAATAAAGTCTATTACAGAGAAGGGTATATCGTCGGTTATAACAAAGACTTACGTGTGCCCAATTTTGTGGCATGGCGTTTGACCAGAGAACATACGAATGGTCCTCAGAAACGTTTGCAGAATTTCATGGAGGATATGGATGTGCCCATTCCGCGTGCCACACCACAGGACTATAAAGGCAGTGGTTGGAGCCGTGGTCACCTTTGCCCGGCAGGTGACAACAAGTGGGATTTCAAGGCTATGTACGACACCTTCCTGATGACCAATGTCTGTCCGCAGCACGCAGCGCTCAATACGGGCATGTGGAACCAAATTGAAATGCTGTGCCGTCAATGGGCCAACAAATACGGCGAGGTGTATATTGTCTGCGGCCCCATCTTTTACAAAAAAAACGAAATAAGGACTATTGGTCCAAACAAAGTGGCAGTACCAGATGCTTTTTTCAAGGTAGTGCTTTGTCTCGATGTCCGTCCCAAGGCGATAGGTTTCATCTGTAAGAACACAGCCCTTGATGGCAAGAAGCACGATTATGTGAATAGTGTCCGCGAAGTAGAACGCATCACTGAATTTGATTTCTTCCCCTTGATTGACAAATCCGTTCAAGATATGGTGGAAAACATGAACGACTTGAAAGAGTGGTGAGTCCACAGGGTTTGTGAAATAAAAAAGTGCCGCATTCTTTGGGGTGCGACACTTTTTTATGTGCGTAAGTAGAGTTCTTACGGTGTTGTTTACTACTTCACCATGTACTTCTTGCCGTTCATGATGTAGAGACCCTTTTGGAGTCCGTTGAGCGAAGCATTGCGGCTGACGATACGTCCGTCGATGCTATAGACATTGCCGTCGACCTTCTTTACGGTTGCAATCTGCTGGATGCCGTCAGGTATTGGCAGGTCATTGTAAGTGTAGATGTCAATGCTGTAGAGATAAGCACCGTTAGGCACATCGAAAGTGAAGCCACCTTCGGCGTTCTCGCATTTGTAGATGGTAGTACCGCCATTGGTGGTTACACCAACATATTCGCCATACAGAACGTCTGCTATCTCCACTGTACCTTTCGACATGAAGTAGATACCACTACCGTCGTTGAACACAGCTATTGTGCTGTAATTGGGGTGAGAGTTGTCAACCACAAGGCCGTCGAAAATACCAGTCTGGTCCTGTGCATAAGAAGTGCTGAGGATAGAGTCTGTGGTCTCACCTTCCTCATTCACGTAATACTCAGCAATCCAAGTTCTCCAGTGACGTGCGGCATTGCGTGAATCGGCGCCATCCCAACCGAAATACTTCTGAACGCTGACGAGTTTGTCGTACTCCTCATCGGGAACTTCACCGTTGTCGTACTGCTCCACGGTGTAACGCTTGATTTCGTTCTCTTCGTCATCCAACAGCACATAGTAATCGATGATCTTACCGTTAATCTTGTCGAGAGCGCTCTCGCCAAGGTTCTGGAAGTCCCAGTTGTGCTCCTCGCTCTGGTTGTTGCCCACAGCTTTTTTGTTTACATCTGTGTTCTCCAGGTCGAGCTCATCCATTTCGTTGATACCATCAGTGTAACCGTCAACACGTACAGTCACTTTAATGCTTTCCTTAGCGTCGAAAGTCTGTCCGATGCCCTCGTTCTCGAACTCATACTCGTTTGCCTCATCTACCTCAACGATGAATCTGTATGGCTCACCGCAAAGTGTATTGTTAGTCCAACCGAGTGTGTATGTGCGTGTGTTGCCTGACAGAGCCGTCAGAGAGAGGGTAGGAGCGTTGAGCTGAATTTCTCCTACAGCCAGTTTCAGCGTAACGATTTCTGAGAAACCACCATTAGCGGAAACTGAAGCGGCAGCAATGGTTACGAAGCCATCACCGTCCACATCGTCACCATCGTCAACAATTTCGTAGCCGTCGGACTCAACGAACTGACGGTCTCCATAAGCGCCTTCAGCAGGAACAAGCACCTTTTTGTAAACAGTAATCTCTTCAACGACAATAGGATTGCCTTCCTCGTCGAGAGCTTGGTTGCCTTCCTCATCAAGTTGATATACATACTCGATATGATCCACCTCGTCGGTATCTTCAAGATAGAGCGCTACTTCACCCTGCTCAACTACTCCCCACCAAGTGGTGCACTCAGCACCCAGAGTTGAAACACCGTGCTTGAATTCCACACCGCGACGAGTGCCATCGACCATACCCAGTTTGAGGGTTGGAGGAGTCACCACTTCATCCTCGCCCTTAGGAGTCCAAATCTGCATACGGTAGATGTAGTTGGAACTTCCCTTTCCGTTGAACTTGGCATACATGGAACCCGAGTTAATGACCTTGAAGTAGCGATAAGTATCCACCTCTTGTTGAGCCAGTTCCTGAATGGCGTGAACTTCACCAGAGATGGCTTCTACGATAAGTGGTTCCACCCATGTGTCGGCCCATCCAGTCTTGCTGTTGCAAGCGTTGGAGTTAGGCACGAAGCGAGTGGTGTCGTTGGTGTCGGAGATGTCGAAGGCGATGATTTGGCCTTCGCGCAGTTCGTTCACCACAATCCAGCGTTCGTTGCTAGTGGATTTCAGACCTCCACCTGCCTCCAGTGAAATACCGTTTCCAGCCAACTGGATAGACATGAACTCAAGGTTCTCATTGGCCACCTTAGTGGGATTATAGCCGTTGATGCTGACATCTTCCTCGACTGCTCCCCACTCGAAATGGTCGTTAGGTACAATTTCCTTGTCGTTGACAAAACCGTCGCGGAAATTGACGTCTTTCTCCAAACGATAGCCCATGCCGTCGAGCGTCTCGTTCTCGTTGGTCATTGTCTGAGCATTCAGCGCCATCGGAATCATCAAGAATGCTGACAATGCAATTGAGTAAATTTTTCTCATGCTGAAAAATGTTTAATTGGTTAAGTAAAGTTTTATAGAAATATTTATTATGCTTGGGATAAATATATAATACTTAGAATTTCTGCAAAATTAGTAATATTTTTTCATACCGCATCATAAAAAAGGAAAAAAATAAAACGGCAAGATATTAACAAAAAATAACTGCAAATGATAACATCTTGTTGGGGAATATTGAATGATATTAAAAATCTAATTGAGTGTGTTCTAAAAAATTAGCCGTAGGTGCTTTGCAAGTGCACCTACGGACTATACTGATGACCTCAGACATTTTGCAATTCAATGCCCTATCGTCACTTCTTGTAAACCTTTGATGTCTTACCGTTGTTATCGACCACGATATTTATACCATGTGCAAGAGCAGGACGGGTTACCCCGTCAATTGAATAGACATTTTTAGGCTTGCCTGGATCAATCGACGGCGTGTGGATACTCACAGCGTCTTTGAGTTCACGCTCTGTTTTCTTCAAGTCAGAGGAGAAGCCCACGTAGCTGATGACGGAACGTCCCGTGTTGCTGGTAGAAGTCATACCGAAGATGGTTTCGCCAGTGAGTTCATAACCCTTGTTTTCGTCAATAGCCCACGCCACCATGACACGTCCGTCATCGAGCGTTTTTACCTCGGTGGGGTTGACGATGTTTACCCATGTGCCGTTGATGTACCAGAGTTGGGAATCACCCTTGTCCTTAGATATATCAGATGCCACAGCCACAAGGTACTTCATCCCTGGTTCCATGTATCTCTTCTCGGAGTATTTAAGCGCGATGTTCTGTGCGCCTTTCTTGGTAATGGTAATGGTGTTGTCCTTGCTACTGTAGGTGATATCCGATGACCCAAGTCGGTCGGCCACACGGTTGCGATACCATTCCACAGCCTTCCAAGTATAAAGATTGGACGGTATAGAAGTCTCCACTGTCACGATAGCATGATGGTCTTTGCCAAGTCCGTCCGTGTAGGTAATATTGATGTCGGCCCGACCTTCTTTCATCCCCGAATAGATAATGCCGTCACGAATGTATGCTATTCCATTGTCACTGCTCTCACAGACAGCATCTAGGGTGACAAACTGCGATGTGCCGTCTTCAAGAGTGGCTTTGATGCTGATGGTCTGGCTTTGTCCCAGATACAACTTGAGATTAGATGGCGAAACCTGAATGCTTTGCACAGCCGGGATGTCTTCGGCTACAAGATGTTCGTTGTCGATTTGCACGGACACTTCTGAGCCTGAATATGTCACTTCCTTACTGAAACGAACCGACTGCTTAATGCCCAGTCCAAGACTGTTGGTGGGGTCGACAAGCACGATACGGAAAGTACGGTCGGTCTGCATACCGTTGAACTCACCCTTTCTCGCGCCAATGGTCAGTGTATGTGTGGCGTCATTCCATGAAAACGGGATTTCAGAGAATTGTCCTTGCTCATAGTTATAGTTGTCGCGCTCGTCCTCATAAAGGGTGAATGCCCCGTTGGCACCTGGATAGACACGAACCTCGAGGTCCTTCCAATCGCTTTGTGAACTGTATTGTACATCGGGTCCCCAGGGGATAATGCTACCCTGACGTACAAATAGAGGCATAAGCGCGAGTGATACACTGCGGTTCACAGTCTGGCCTCCTTCGTATTGCAGGCCTGTCCAAATGTCGGTCCAGTTGTCGCCAACAGGCAGATAAACCTTGCGTTGCTCAGCTTGTGACTTGACCACAGGTGCTACAAGAATGTCTCGCCCGAACATGAACTGGTCCTTCAGTTCGTGGGTCTTGGAGTCGGCGGGGTAGGCGATGCCCATGGCGCGCATAAAGGAGTAGCCGTCGTGATAGACCTGGCGGTCAGTACTGTAGATGTAGGGCAATAGAGCATATCGGAGATTGATGTAGCGGGCGATGATGTCGAAGTAGCTTTCGCCTTTTTTCCCGAACTGATAGATGGCACGGTCGGTACCGGAACCGTGGCTGCGCATGATGGTGCAGAACGCGCCAAACTGAATCCAACGGCAGTAGAGTTCATTGTAGTTGTCCTGGCCAGGGCCATGGTATGAACCATTAAAGAAACCACCGATATCGCTGTTCCAACTTGGAATGCCACAGGCAGAGTAATTGAGGGCAGCTGGAATCTGATTGGCAAGAGTTTCCCATGATGAAGTGATGTCGCCACTCCAGGTACCAGCGCCGTAGCGCTGCATGCCCACGAAACCTGAACGAGTCATAATCATGACGCGCTTGGCTTCGGTGAGGTCGGCTTTCTGCTTGCGATGACCGTCATAAACACCGCTGGCATGCATCAACGGGAACACATTACGCATTGAGCGCCAAGTGTGGGTCGTTTCCAATGAATGGGGGTTGAGGGTGGCGTTGTCCTTATCGTCCTTGTCCAGGACAATGAAATCGTTTGTTCTCTCCCAATCCTCGCCTCCTTGGTAATGGTCGGGCTCTGAAGAGTCCACCCAGTAGGCGTCGACTCCTTTGTTCACTAGACCCTCATACAAGCATTTCCAGTAATAGTCGCGTGCTGACTGTTGGTAAGGGCTGTAAATGGCTACCCCAGAATTAGGCGGGTAGGTTGTGGTCATGATGCTGCTGCCCATCTTCATCAACTGATTATTAGTCTTGAAATGTGCGTACTGTTTGGTGTCAGGCCCGAAATTGGCCCAGACAGAGATAAGTAGGTGGCCGCCGTCATTGTGTACGCCGTCAATCATCTTTGGATAGTCAGTTCTGAATTGAGGGTTGAGGAATTCCATGGCATTCCATTGGTTGTTGTCGCCCCAGTATTGCCAGTCTTGTACAACGCAGTCGATAGGCACTTTGATGGAGCGGTATTTTTGAAGCACACCCAATGTCTCAGTAGCGCTTTGGTAGCGTTCCTTGCTTTGGAAGTATCCGAATGTCCAGAGTGGAACCATCGTTGCTTGCCCAGTCAGCTCACGCACACGACGCACAACATCGTCACCATCTGTCTCAGAGCCTACAAGTATGTAGTAATCCACGGCATGTGCGGCTTCCGTCTTGAACGTGGCACCATTCGAAGTGTTGTCACTGAAGTCGCAGGGACCATACAAGTCCCAGTATAAGCCATAGCCCCTTGTCGAGTGGAAGAAAGGAATCCATACAGACATGTTGTTCTGCACCATGTGGTTGTAACTCTTGTTGCGATGGTTGAGGTTGCCGTCTTGCACCTGCCCGAATCCGTAAATGGCCTCTCCATTAGAGAGACGGAAGGATTGTGACACATCGTAGGGGTCGATAGCGTGCGATGTCCGTTTAGTGAACGATGCCCGGCCACGTTCCTTAAGGAGTGTCGTGCCGTCTGGACGATAGAAACCGACTACACCTGTAGTTCTATTGCAGGTGACCATCATCTCCTCCGTCTTCAATGTGTCGACACTGTTGCCTTGCAATAATGTCGGCTTTACCTCTTGCGGAGTCATGGTCACTACAACCTTAGGGTCTGATTTGCCTAGGGCATCAGAACTCTGGTATTTGGTCACTCTGACAATCTGTGGTGTGTAGAATGTAATTTCAGTCACGATACCTGCAGTGGTGATCGTGTAGTCCTGCGCATTGGCACAAACCATGAATAAAGTCAACAAAGCAGAGATTGCGGTCTTTTTCATAATGTCTATAATATAAATTTAAAACGGTTATTTTTTGGGACAATGCAAATTTACAAAAAAGTATCGTTTACAGCAAAATAAAACTCTTTTTCTCGATAGATTATTTTTTCTTTATCTCTATTGGTGGATAAATTCGTTTTTTTATCTAAATTTGTGTCTGAATAATCATCTCATTAAAATCATACAATCATGAAGATAGGAAAATCATTCATTACTAACTACAAAAAGACAATCCGTAAACTATTTACAGGCGTAATTGCCACTTTGATGGTTCTTGCCAATTATAGCACAGCAAACGCACAGCATCGAAACGTGAGTTTTACCCCTAAAGAGGTGTGGAAAGATGTAGACGGCAACATGATTAATGCGCATGGTGCTGGTCTGATGAAATATAAGGATACATGGTACATGTATGGCGAGTACAAGGTTGGCGAGACAATCCTTCCCAGTTGGGCCACATGGGAATGCTACCGCACAGATGTGAGTGGTGTCAGTTGCTACTCCTCCAAGGATTTGCTCAACTGGAAGTTCGAAGGTCTTGCGCTGAAGGCTGAACCTGACAATCCCGACAGTGACCTTCATCCGTCGAAAGTCATTGAGCGTCCGAAGGTCATCTACAACAAGAAAACCAAGAAGTTCGTCATGTGGGTGCATGCAGAAAGCGCGGACTATTCCAAGGCCTGTGCAGGTGTTGCTGTCAGCGATTCTCCTATTGGTCCCTTCAAGTATATTGAGAGTTTTAGACCTAATGATGGTATGAGCCGCGACCAGACCCTTTTCGTCGATGACGATGGCACCGCGTATCAGTTCTGCTCCTCGGAAAACAACCAAACGCTCCACATCAACCGGCTGACAGACGACTATCTTCGTCCTGACGGGACTTTTGTACGTCGATTCGTGGACATGGCGCGTGAGGCACCTGCTGTTTTCAAGTACAAAGGTAAATACTATATGCTTTCCAGCGGATGTACGGGATGGGATCCCAACCGCGCCGAACTTGCTGTGGCTGATAACATCATGGGTGAGTGGAGAGTTGTAGGCGACCCTTGTACTGGTCCTGATGCCGACAAGACTTTCTACGGCCAAAGCACATACGTTATCCCAGTCAAGCCTAAGAAAGGACTGTTTATCGCATGTTTTGATATGTGGAAGAAGAAAGACTTAGCAGACAGCCGTTATATTTGGCTACCACTTATTGCTGACAAAAAGACGGGTGCTATAGAAATCCCCTGGCGAGATCAATGGGTCTTGAACGATTTCAAATAGGGCAGATGTTTTCCTGTCTTGCTTTTTTCTTTTCGTCGAGGAATGTTAAAACTGTTTTTTTACATAATTGATGATTATCCTAACGGCTTTTCATCATAAATAGTGATGTAAACATTTGTTGTGTGCGAACACGGCACAAAAAGCCTTAAGTGTGCAATTTTTAAACAAATTATGTGATTTTTTTCTGAAATTTTGCCATTTTTTCGTAGAAAAATTTGTGCAATCCATTGCAAAGCAATAATTTTGCACAGATTTTTTAACGAACTCAATTTTAAGTTTAACAATTTTAGGTAAATTACGATTATGTTGCAGGAAAAAGCAGGTAATGTGGCAGGAACAATTTGGAATGCCCTTGCAGGTTCAGAAGGTTTGACTTTCAAGCAGATTAAGAAAGCCACAAAGTTGTCAGAGAAAGATTTCAATCTTGGTCTTGGTTGGTTGCTCCGTGAGGACAAAGTTAATGTTGCTGAGACTCAGGATGAGAAAGATCCATATATCTACTCTCTGAAATAATATTTCCTCTTAGCATAAAAAACCGGAGTCATTTTTATGGCTCCGGTTTTTTGTTTGCTGTTATTGCCTCTAATGTCCTAAAGGACTTTAAGGTTATTTATTCCCCGAACTTAAAGTAGTTCTTGGCGTTGTAGTAAGAGATGTCCTCCACCATCTGGCAGACACGGTCCATTTCGCTGTACGGAATCTCTCCGTTTTCCACATCGGTTCCTATCAGGTTGCAGAGTGTGCGGCGGAAATACTCGTGGCGAGGATAGGAGAGGAAGGAGCGGGAGTCGGTGAGCATACCCACGAATCGGCTGAGCAGACCTAACACAGAGAGTGCGTTCATCTGTTTCTGCATACCATCCTTTTGGTCGAGGAACCACCATCCCGAACCGAACTGTATCTTACCGGGAACGGTACCATCCTGGAAGTTGCCCAGCATGGTGGCAATCATCTCGTTGTCGGCAGGATTGAGGTTGTAAAGGATGGTTTTGGTAAGTTTGCCCTCGCTGGCGAGACGGTTGAGGAATTTCGACATAGCTTTGGCTGTTTGGAACTGACCGATGGAGTCGAAGCCTGTGTCAGGGCCAAGCAACTGGAACATGCGGGTGTTGTTGTCGCGGATGGCACCATAGTGGAACTGTTGTGCCCAACCTGTTGCAGCATCCATCTCGGCGAACTTCACCAACATGCAGCTCTTGAACTTCAACACCTCTTCCTTGCTCAGTTCTTTGCCACCATAAACTTTATTGAAGATAGCGTTGATTTCTTCGTCGGTATAGTCCTCAGCGTAGAATTCCTCAATGCCGTGGTCGGCTAGTTTGCAACCTTGTGAAGCGAAGAAGTCGTGACGACTCTGCAGTGCGTCAATCATGTCGTTGAAACAGGATATTGTCACACCGCTTACTTCTGACAGTTTCTCCATATAAGCTTGGAAATTAGCAGCCACTTCTACGGCCATCGCCTTGTCGGGACGCCATGTGGGAAGCATTCTCACCTCAAAGCCTGACTCACGCGTGGCGATGTGGTACTCGAGTGAATCCACAGGGTCGTCAGTAGTGCAGACAGTCTCTACATGATACTTGCGCATTAAGCCGCGAGCGGTAAGGGACGGGTCGTTCTTCAGCTTGTCATTGCACTCGTCGAAAATCTCACGGGCTGAATTGGGGTTGAGAATCTTGTTGATACCGAAAGCCGTCTTCAGCTCCAGGTGTGTCCAGTGGTAGAGTGGATTACGGAGGCAGTAAGGTACCGTTTCAGCCCACTTCTCAAACTTCTCCCAGTCTGTGGTGTCTTTGCCTGTGCAATATTTCTCAGGAATGCCATTGCTGCGCATTGCGCGCCATTTGTAATGGTCTCCACCGAGCCATACTTCAGTGATGGAAGCGAAATGTTTGTCCTCAGCCACCTGTTGTGGTATGAGGTGGCAGTGGTAGTCGATGATAGGCATCTTCGATGCGTGTTCGTGATAGAGTTTCCGCGCCGTCTCGGTCTGGAGCAGAAAGTCTTTGTCCATAAATTCTTTCATAGTCGTAGGGTTTGATGAATTATTGATAGTGCAAATTTACACAAAAAAAAAGAAAGATTACATAGCGAATCTTCCTTTTTATACAGATAAAAAAGAAATTATTAAGCAGGTTTTATGCGGGTAGTTCCACTTCTCGGGTTTCGGAAGTTGAATGTAGCCTTAACTAATACAGAATATTTTACGTATAAATGATATTTTTGAAAATGCGAAAGTGGTTATGGTGCAAAGAATGACGACAAGTGGTATTCGTAAATAGTTCGGATGCTAGCCATATTATTTTTAACTATTTTACAAAACGTACAATTTTCACGAATTAAATATGTTATATTGGGTACGCAGTCATCTGTGTGTCTGCGTACCCAACATGATTTACTTGGAAGTCATCGTGTTTCTTATCAGAAACCACCGCCACGGTTGCCACCGCCTCCACCGAAGCCTCCACCGCCTCCGAAGCCTCCTCCACCACGACCACCACGGCCACCGCCTTCACCACGGCCTCCGCGGTCACCTCCACGTTCGCCGCCGAAGTTCATGTCTCTACCTTCGCGCATACCTTGGCGCATGTTCCGACGTGCTTCACGTGTTCCGAAGAGGTTCACACGATAGATGAAATGTGCCATCACGTAGGACGTGATTTCGTTTGTCTCCGTATCCGAACGACGGGTAGCGTCGAACGAACGTGAGATATTGCTTCGTTTGGCGAGTATATCGTATGCCTGTAAACTGACAGTTGCCTGTTTGTTCTTCAGGAAACGGTATGCCACTTGGGCATTCCATATCAGTTCGTTAGTGTTCATCTGACTGCTGCTATATCCACGACGGCTGTTCATACTGAGGTTTGTGGAGAATGACAGATTGATGGGTAGGTTTACGTTGGTGGAGATGCCGTAATTAAACCGATAAGTGTCTTGATTGCTGGTGGAGACGAGCAGAGAGCGAGAATGGGTGTAGTTGAGATTGCCGTGTACAGAGATGTCAAAGTATTCCTCACGCCATGTGAATGTCAGTCGCTCGCTGAGGTTGAGGTCCTTCACTTTGTTTTTCATCGACTCGTTGTCTTGGTAGATGTAACTCACACGATTGTTGTAGCCGGCGGAAGTCGAGAAGTTAACCGTAAACCGGCTGGGGATGATGGCCGTGTTGAATCCTGCGTTGCCGTTCAGGTTCCAGTTGCCGTTGATGTTGGTGGGTTTTGTGATTCTTCCACCAGTCTCGTCGTTGTATTGGGTGCGGTTGGAAATGCTGTTGAGTGTGTTGGAGAAACTCACACCTCCATAAAAACTGCGTTGGAGGTCGACGATGGATTTGTTGTAATTGACATTGAAGTTGTTAGTGAACGACGGTTTGAGCTCGGGGTTTCCCTGGCGGATGTTCAGCGGGTTGCTGTTGTCCGTCATGTTGAAGAGGTCTGTGATGCTAGGTTGTTGTTGGTTGCCCCTGTAAGTGACCTGTAGGTTTTCTTGGCGCGAGAAACGGTAGCGGAAGTTCAGGGTGGGGGAGATGCGGAAGAAATTGCGCGATGCCACCGTATCAAGGTTCTGGTAGTCGTAATCGACTTTTTGTCGTTGTGGTTGCATCTGCACACCTACATTTAGGTTGTAGTGCTCACCTATAGCTCGCATCGATACCTCAATGTTGTGGTTGTAGTTCTCGTTGTCTGTGTAACGGCTCAATGCGTCGTCGAGATAGTCACGGTAGTTGTAGGGCAGGAAGGTGTTGCCAAACTGTGCCAAGCTGTCGAGCATGTTCGCGATGCCTCCGAGATCGTAGGTTTTGCCGTCGCTGTGTCGCTTGCTGTATTGGTACTGGTAGTTGAGTTGCAGGAATACAGCCTGGGCTATGGGCTCACTGTATGTGAAACCTGCTGAAAAACTTTTGTTGGAGTTAGGAGTTTGGCGGAATCGGTAGGTGAGCGCTGTGGAGTCGTTGCGTTGGAAATATGTCACGTTCGACACATTGAAACCATCGTTCTTGGTCTTTGAGTAATTACCGTTCATGCGGATGGACAGATTGCGCCCGCTCTTACCCAAACGTCTGTTGAACAAGAGATTTCCTGACACATTGTCGGTGTGGCTTTCCGAGTCGGATGCGTTTTTGTTGTAATTGATTTTGATGTCGTGCAGGATATTGTCCATCTGGCTCAATGGGTCATCTATTTCATCGGAATAGGGATTATCGTTGAAAGTGGCAGACAAACCCTCGCTCTCGCTCTCGCTTTTGCTGAAACTGAAATTAGGACGGAATTGGAGCGTAGTCATTGAGTCGATTTTCCACTCTAAGCGGAAATCGCCGTTAATGTTGTTGTTGATGTTCTTACCCGCATTCGAACTATTTGAGAAGGATGCTCTTGTACTCACAAAGTTCTGTACTGAACTCTTTGTCGATGTGTGACTGTCGGTGTTGCGATAGCGCACGTTGCCGCCGAATTCCACATTGCCGCGCTCCAAGGCAAGGTTCAGACCGCCCATACCGCTCTTGGTCTCACCGCCGCCTCCACCGCCGCCTCCACGGCCACGACCTCCCATACCAGGAAAACCTGTATCGTTCACATTATTATATGAACCTACTAATGACACCTGTGTCTTGTCAGCGAATCGGTTGACCATGAATCGCTCGGCGTATCGGTCCTTGCTACCGTAGGCGAGATCGACATTACCGAACCACCCTTGCTTCATGCCTTTCTTGATGGTCAGGTCGAGGACAGTCTCTTCCTCGCCATCGTCAATGCCTGTGATGCGGGTGAGGTCGCTCTTGCGTTCGTAGGTCTTCACCTTTTCCACAATCTCCGTTGGCAGATTCTTCATCGCCATGTTCATGTCGTTGCCGAAAAACTCCTTTCCTTCGACCAAAAAGCGTCTTACCGTCTTGCCATTGATTTTGATGGAACCATCATCACCTACCTCTGCTCCAGGGAGTTTCTTAATCAGTTCTTCAAGCACAGAACCTTCGGGAACCCTGAATGCCCCGGCATTGTAAATAACGGTATCATCCTTGACTGTAACTTGTGGCAGTTCTCCAGTTACTGTTGCTCCTTCGAGTAGCACAACATCTGGTGCAAGTACAATTGTACCTATATTTACACGTTGGTTGCGTTTCTCTATGTTGATTTCCTTAGTGTACGCCTGGTATCCAACAAATGAAGCCTTGACCGTCATTTTTCCCATTGGCATTGCAGTGATATTGAAACTGCCGTCACGTAGTGTTACGGCACCACCGAGGTTCTTGCCCTCAGCATCGGTAACTACTACATTTGTTCCTATCATGGCCTCGCCAGTCTCTCCATCGAGAATCCTTCCGGCAACTGAGGCTCTGCCCTTTGACTGTGCATGAATATCGACAATGCCGAAAAAGTTAAGCATGACAATGCATAGAATCATCTGACGTTGTATAAATGCTTTCATAAGTCGAGTATTATATGAATTTATTCCTAAATTTGTTCTTATAATCTGTAGGAAAGTTTGTGACCAGTTTAACGATTTATTAACGGAAACATGATGTTTTCGTTTATTATCGTGGCTTATTAAACATTATTATGACTATATAAAATAAGAAAGGTTTAATGCGACCTCTTTTTATTTTCATAAATGATGTCAGTGTTCGCTGGCTTATCCTTAATGTTGTCGCTGATTTTGCACATCTCCCTGTAGCTCGAAGAACACTTCCCTTTTTGTGGTATCCGACAAGGTTTCACCTATGTAAAATGGTCCCGTATCAAGAGAATCTCATGATGCCATTTTACACGACATTTGAATGCTTTTCTTCACTCTTAAAGGCTCTGTTTGCGCCTACACATATTATTTTTTGAAAAAATAACGATATTTATTTGTCTGTATGGAGAAAAAGCACTATTTTTGAATGAAAATCTTATCACAACCACGATACAGTGTGGTTTTTGTGGTATGTTTTTAACGGTTAACATATTTAAAAACCTTAAAATACAACTATGAGTTATTTACGTTTTGACAAAAGCCTGATGACGAATTTGCAAGAGGCACTCCCCAAGGAAATCCTCCGTACAAATCGTTCAGGTGCGTATTCATGCTCGTCGATACTCGACTGCAATACGCGTAAGTACCACGGATTGCTTGTAGTGCCTGTTCCTGAAATCGACGATGAGAACCACGTCCTGCTCTCATCGCTTGACGAAACAGTCATACAGCATGGAGCTCAGTTTAACTTAGGTATTCATAAGTATGCTGGAGGTGTCTATAGCCCCAATGGACATAAGTACGTCCTCGACTTCGAATGGGACAAGATTCCTACAACAATCTTCCGAGTAGGTGGTGTTATCCTCAAGAAAGAAAAGGTGTTCCAGCATTTCGAAAACAGAATACTTATTCGTTACACACTGCTCAAGGCTGTTTCGGAAACCACAATCAGGCTGCGCCCGTTCCTCGCTTTCAGAAGTGTACGTCAGTACACACACGAGAACGCTGTGGCCAACCGTGACTACCAAATAGTGGACAATGGCATCAAGACATGCATGTACGATGGTTATCCTGACCTCTACATGCAGCTCAACAAGCAGGCCGATTTCCATTTCGAGCCCAACTGGTACCACAACATCGAATACCAGCGCGAACAAGAATTGGGTTACGACTTTAACGAAGATCTCTATGTGCCTGGCTACTTCGAGTTCAACATCAAGAAGGATGAGAGTGTGGTGTTCTCCGCTGGACTTAAGGAATACGAGACCTCAGGTCTCATCGACACTTTTGACCACGAAGTGGAAGTTCATACACCGAGAAGCGGCTTCCGCGAGTGTCTGATCAACGCTGCACACCAATTCTACAATGGTGACCTTGACAACGATGAGGACGACTATATCGTTGCAGGATATCCATGGTTCAAGTGCCGTGCACGCGACACTTTTATCGCCCTTCCTGGATTGACTCTAGCCATTGATGAGAACAGTCGTTTTGAGCGTGTGATGAATACCGCAGTCAAGGCTCTCAATCAATTTATGGCAGGCGAGGAGGTAACTGGCAAACTGACAGAGATTGACGACCCTGATGTCTTGCTTTGGGCTGTTTGGTGTCTGCAGCAATACAAACGCTTCGGTTCAAAGGAAGAGGCTCTTGAGAAATATGGTAATGTTGTGGATCGTATTGTCGACTTCATCATTTCTGGCAAGCATCCGAGAATCACTTTCGAAGAAGAAACCGGACTTCTGAAGATCGATGGTAGAGACAAACCCGCCACATGGATGAACTCCATCGTCAACGGTAAGCCCGTTGTTCCACGATCTGGCTATGTGGTGGAGATTAATGCACTTTGGTACAACGCACTGATTTGCAGTGTACAGATTAATGAGGCTTGGGGTATCAATGGCAAGGCCATGCTCCTTAAGTCAGTAGCCGACAAGGCTGGCAAGTCGTTTATCGACATTCACCTCAATCAGCATGGTTATCTCCTCGATTACATTGACGGCGACTACACCTCATGGAGCGTGCGTCCAAACATGCTTATTGCCACGGCTATGGAGAACACGCCCCTCAGCATCCAGCAGTGCAAGGTTATCGTCGATATCTGCACTAAGGAGCTGCTCACCAAGAAGGGTATTCGTTCTCTCAGCCCGAAGAGTGGTGGATACAACCCCATCTATGAAGGCAACCAGACACAGCGTGACGCTGCTTACCACCAGGGAACAGTTTGGCCATGGTTGCTCGGATTCTATCTCGAAACACGACTCAAGGTTTGGAAACTCTCCAGTCTATCGTTTGTGGAACGCCAGCTCGTAGGATTGGAAGAAGAACTCAACTACCACTGCATTGGCACACTGCCCGAACTATTCGACGGTAACCCACCATTCCACGGACGTGGAGCTGGTTCATTCGCCATGAATGTGGCCGCTGTGCTGAGAGTGATGAAGTTGCTAAGTAAATTCTATAATTACTAATAGGAGGAGACAAAATGAAAGTATTAATGTTCGGATGGGAGTTTCCACCTCATATCCTCGGTGGACTCGGAACTGCAAGTTATGGCTTGACCAAAGGACTTAGTTTGCAGCAAGATATGGATATCACGTTCTGTCTCCCTAAGCCTTGGGGCGATGAGGACCAAAGCTTCATGAAGATTATAGGCATGAACAATGTGCCTATCGTATGGCGTGATGTCAATTATGATTATGTGAAGTCGCGCGTGCCAGGTTATATGACACCTGAAGACTACTATGGTTTCAGAGACCACATCTACGCTGACTTCAGTTATATGAACACCAACGACATAGGATGTATGGAGTTCTCTGGCCGTTATCCCGACAACCTCCACGAGGAAATCAACAACTACTCCATCGTGGCAGGCGTTGTGGCAAGACGCCAACAGTTCGACATCATCCATGCCCACGACTGGCTCACATATCCAGCTGGCATTCATGCCAAGATGGTGTCGGGTCGTCCACTGTGCATCCACGTGCACGCCACAGACTTCGACCGCAGCCGTGGACACGTCAACCCCACTGTATATTCCATAGAGAAAAATGGTATGGACTATGCTGACTGCATCATGTGTGTGAGCGAACTCACCAGACGTACCGTCATCAATGAGTATCATCAGGATCCACGCAAGGTCTTCACCATGCACAATGCCGTTTATCCACTGCCACAGGAGTACCAGGACATACCTCGTCCTGACCATTCCAAGGAGAAGGTGGTGACATTCCTCGGACGTATCACTATGCAGAAAGGTCCCGAGTACTTCGTTGAGGCAGCATCGCTCGTACTTAACAGAACAAGAAACATTCGTTTCTGTATGGCTGGAAGCGGCGACATGATGGACGCCATGATATATTTGGCTGCGCAAAGAGGTATAGCCGACAGGTTCCACTTCCCAGGATTCATGAGAGGCAAACAAGTGTATGAGTGCTTGAAGGACAGTGATGTCTATATCATGCCCTCTGTGTCGGAGCCATTCGGTATCTCGCCACTTGAGGCCATGCAGTGCGGTACACCCTCCATTATATCCAAGCAATCGGGATGTGCCGAGATTCTCGACAAGTGCATCAAGACAGACTACTGGGATGTCCATGCCATGGCAGACGCCATCTATGCCATCTGCACCTATCCTTCACTCTTCAAGTACTTGCAGGAAGAAGGTATCAAGGAGGTCAACGGCATCACATGGGAGAAAGTGGGTGTGCGTATTCGTGGACTCTATGACCAGACCATTTCCAACTATAACCATTAACAAAAAACATAATCATAAAACACACGTATTGTTATGAAAACTATATGCCTTTATTTTGAGATACATCAGATTATCCATCTGAGGCGCTATCGTTTCTTCGACATTGGCCGCGACCACTACTACTACGACGACTATGAGAACGAACGCAGTATAACCGATATAGCTGAGCGCTCTTATGTGCCAGCCCTCAACGCCTTGATTCAAATGACAAAAGAGAATCCTGGCTACTTCAAAGTGGCTGTATCGCTCTCTGGAGTGGGATTGGAGCAACTTGAAATCCATGCGCCACAGGTTCTCGACCTTCTTGGACAACTCAACGACACTGGAAGCCTGGAGTTCCTCTGCGAGCCCTATTCACATGGTCTTGCTGCTTTGGGCAACGAGGAGAGTTTTCGTGATGAGTGCAACCGCTTGAAGAACAAGATTAAGGAGATGTATGGACAAACGCCAAAGGTGTTCCGCAACAGTTCTCTTATCTACAGTGACGATATCGGTGCATTGGTAGCCGACATGGGATTTGAAGGTGTGCTCACCGAAGGTGCCAAGCAAGTGCTCGGATGGAAGAGTCCACACTTTGTCTATGAGAATCCAATCGACCCTCGTCTGAAAGTGCTGCTCCGCGACTACAAACTCAGCGACGACATCAGCCTGCGATTCAGCAATACCGAATGGAGCGAGTACCCACTGTTTGCTGACAAATACATGGACTGGATTGCTTCACTGCCACAGGAAGAGGAAGTGATTAACATCTTCATGGAGCTTTCCGCTCTCGGTATCTTCCAGCCATTGAGCTCCAACATCCTCGAGTTCCTTAAGGCACTGCCTAAGGTGGCAAAGGACCGCGGCATCTCGTTCTCCACACCTTCAGAGGTCATCAAGAACTACCCATCAGTAGGCGCCATTGATGTGCCTTATAATGTTTCATGGGTTGACGAGGAGCGCGACACCAGCTGCTGGCTCGGCAATGACATGCAGCGTGAGGCCTTCAACAAACTCTATAGCGTTGCCGACCGTGTACGCATCTGTACCGACCGCCGTATCAAACAGGACTGGGATTACTTGCAGGCCAGCAACAACTTCCGTTTCATGACCACCAAACACAACAGTGTGGGTATGAACCGTGGCATCTACGACAGCCCGTTCGACGCTTTCACCAACTACATGAACATCCTTGGTGACTTCATCAGCCGCGTCAACAATCTTTATCCAACTGACATGGACAATGAGGAGCTCAACTCTCTCCTCACTACCATCCAGAACCAGGATGAGGAGATTGCCGCCAAGGATCGCGAAATCGAGAAGCTGCAGAAGCAACTTGAGAAATACAACCCGAGCAAGAGTCCTGAGCTGAAGGCTGACAAGGAGAAGAAGGCCACTGTGAAAAAGGAACCTGAGAAAAAAGCTCCTGTAAAGAAAGCCGCTAAGAAAGAGCCCGAAAAGAAAGCTCCAGCCAAAAAGGCTGCCAAGAAGGCTGAACCTGAGGAGAAGCCAAAGGCCAAGAAAGCCAAGAAGTAGGCGTCAAAGACAGTAATTCTATAAACTGACTATGAGAAGGGACGGATACGCTTTTGCGGTCCGTCCCTTTGATGCTTAGTTTCCTGAAAATCTGGAGATTCCAAACTCTCTGTCATCTCTTATTTTTCCAAAGATTCGTATAGGGCGTTGATAGCTTCCTCTGCATTTCCTGTCTGTTCGTAAAGAGAAACGAACTTACTGCCGATAATGGCTCCCGACGCATTTTTCCATGCTGACTGCAAGGTTTGACGATTGGAAATGCCAAAACCTATCATACGGGGATTGCGAAGGCTCATGCTATTGATGCGCGAGAAATATCGTTGTTTGGCTTCGTCAAATTCCTTCTGCGCTCCTGTGGTGGCGGCTGATGACACCATGTAGATGAAGCCGTCGGTATGCTCGTCGATGAAGCGGATGCGCTCTTCGCTGGTCTCTGGTGTGATGAGCATGATGATGCGCAAGCCATAGCGGTCGGCAACTGGCTTGAATTCCTCTTGGTAGTCCTTGAAAGGCAAGTCGGGGATAATCATACCATCCACTCCCACTTCCACACAACGTTGGCAGAATCGCTCGAAACCAAAATGAATGACTGGGTTCAGATAACCCATCAGAAGCAAGGGTATGTGTACTGTATCACGGATTCCTTCTAGTTGGTCAAACAAAGTGTTCAAAGTCATGCCATTGCGCAAGGCTTTGGTGACAGCATCCTGAATTACAGGACCATCGGCCATGGGGTCGCTGAAGGGAATACCTATCTCTATCATATCTATGCCCTTGTGTTCCAATGTGCTAATGGTTTCGGCTGTGGCATCAAGTGAGGGATGTCCTGCGCAGAAATAGATAGAGAGAATATCACTCTTCTTCTCTGCAAATAGTTTGTTGATTCTATTCATTTTTATAGTTTGATTATTAGAGTCCAATGTTCAATGTTCAATGTTTTTGATGAAAGTGTCGAGTTTCTTAATATCCTTTAGTGCAGGCGCTGATTCGAAGCGGCTATTGAGGTCAATGCCCATGAATTGAGAATGATGGAAAGTCTGTATTTTATTGGCATCATCAGGGCCAATGCCTCCACTCAATAAAAACGGTAATGGACATGTGTA
>JAFXVU010000189.1 GCA_017534705.1 Bacteroidaceae bacterium | reverse complement strand
AGTATACGCTCATCAGCGAGCGTGTTATTTCGCTGTATTGGTATCCGAAAGTGGTGCACCGAAACCCAAGCTCACCGTCAACAACAGGACCGATGTGATGGTCAAATTTCTCCATCACGTGAAAAATTCCACCGAAAGGAGTGATTTCCTGAGATTTAGTGCTTATATTTGCCATGCCATTGATGATTTTACTTGTTTTGAATTGCAGCACTAAGATAAGTGAAAAATCTGACATGGCAAAATCCTGAGCAACTTTTTGTTGCTCAGGAACTTATAAAAATGTTTAACTAAAGTGCTGCGGAATTTAGGTTGAAGTGATCCTCGATGCCGATGGGAAGATTGGTGCCGACGTCCAACAGCCGGCGGCACCGGCAGAGGGTTCAGGCTCTCGCCAGGGCGAGGCGCAAGTGGACTTGGCTCGCCTCAACTGGCATAACAAAAGGTTCTTCTGTGTGCTGATATACGGAAAAAAAGAGCAACTCTGTGCCGTAAAGGCAACCAAAATTTGCCTCAAAGTGTACATTCTTCAAAAAACGGTATGGCCGTCGCCGTGATACGGAACGTATAACAGCAACGGCCACACGAGTCTTCTAAGCTCCTCAGTTCGTTTTCTCTCAAGAGTGTGAGAACTATCGGCGAAGCCCATAGAACTGATGACTCATCGCCAGTATAGGCTATGAATTGCAAGAGTAATGTCTAAACTCCTACACTCCTACACTCCTTTCAAATTGAGAACGTTGAGTTACTTCACAATCTTGTGTGAGATAAGCATGTTCCTGGGGTCAAGGGCCTCATCCAACTTCTCTTTGGTCATCAGGCCTCTCTCCAACACGATGTCATAGATCGAACGGTTGGTTTCCAGAGCTTCCTTGGCGACCTTCGAACTCGTCTTGTAACCGATGTAGGGGTTCAGGGCGGTCACGATGCCGATGGAGTTCTTCACCATCTCGTAGCAGCGCTCCTTGTTGACAGTGATGCCGAGAATGCACTCGTCGGTCAGCGTGTCGATGGCGTTCTTCATCCAAATCAGGCTCTCAAAGAGCGCCTCGGTGATGACAGGCTCCATCACGTTGAGCTGCAACTGTCCGGCTTCGGCGGCGAAACTCACGGCGGTGTCGTTGCCGATGACCTTGAAGCAAACCTGATTGACGACCTCGGGGATGACGGGGTTCACTTTGCCGGGCATGATGCTTGATCCAGGAGCCCTCGGCGGAAGGTTGATCTCGTTGAGTCCGCAGCGGGGACCGGAGGCCATCAGACGAAGGTCGTTGCAGATCTTCGAGAGTTTCACGGCCAGACGCTTCAGGGCGGATGAGTAGCTCACGTAGGCACCTGTGTCGGGAGTGGCCTCCACGAGGTCGCTGGCAGAGACGAAGGCCTCACCGGTGAGTTTGCTCAGATTGGCGGCGCACAGTTTGGCGAAGCCGGGCACGGCATTCAGACCGGTACCGATGGCGGTGCCGCCCATGTTGATCTCGTGCAGAAGTTTCACGTTGCGCTCCAGGTTGAGAATCTCTTCCTCCAGGTTGTTGGCATAGGCATTGAACTCCTGTCCGCTGGTCATAGGAACGGCGTCCTGCAACTGTGTGCGTCCCATCTTGATGACATCCTTGAACTCCTCGGCCTTGTAGCGGAGTCCGCTGATCAGTCCTGTGAGCGCGGCCACCAGACTCTTGTTCATGCGGATAAGGGCCAGACGGATGGTCGTGGGATAGACGTCGTTGGTCGACTGTCCGCAGTTGCAATGGTCGTTGGGGTAGCAATATTGGTAGTCGCCCTTCTCGTGGCCCATGATCTCAAGGGCACGGTTGGCAATCACCTCGTTGGCGTTCATGTTGACCGACGTTCCGGCACCGCCCTGCATCATGTCGATGGGGAAATGGTCATGGAACTGTCCGTCGATGATCTCGCGGCAAGCCTGTGAGATGGCTCCGGCAATCTCGTCGTTGATGACACCGAGAGTGTGGTTGGTCTGCACGGCAGCCAACTTCACGTATGCGATGGCGATAATGAAGTCGTGGTAGTCGCGCATCTTCTTGCGTGAGATGTGATAGTTGTTGATGGCACGCTGTGTCTGCACACCGTAGTATGCCTCTGTTGGGATTTTGAGTTCACCTAAAAGGTCCGACTCAACGCGGAATTTCTGTTCTGACATAATGATGAGTTTAATGATTGATTGTTTGTTGCTTGATTAGAACATGGGCAGTTGCCAGATATAACCCAGCGAGATGCGGTTGGTGCTGTAGTCATCGAAACCGTAGGCTTTTGCCTTGTCGGTGTAGCTGTAGTGACGGCCCACATAGGTGAGGAAGAAGTGAAGGTTGCTGTTCTTGATGGGATAGTATTCCACGCCGGCGAGATAGCCTAAGGCCGTGCGGTACTTGCCTTTCTCGATAGGACCGTTGGCCTTGGAGAGTCCTTCGTTCTCCACCATGCCCTTGACGAAGACGTTCCATTTCGGAGTGAAATGATACTGTGCCTTCATGACAAACGAGAGATACTCGGCGTCGTTCTGATGGCCGCCCATCGCGTTGTTGCCGACGATGCTGGAGACGATGCCCTCGCGGTCGATGCCCTCACGCATGTACATCACATCCAAGAAAGCGTCGAAATTGTTGATGGTCACCTCGTTGCCCAGGGCGAAGTAATGGCTCTGGTGGCCTTTAGCCTGACTCATCAGCGAGTAGCTCCAACGGGTTTTGAACACGTTGCCGAAATTGCCGTTCCAGTTGGCGGTATACACCAGAGGCACCTTCGACTGCTCGTAGCCCTCGCCATACATATCGCTCATGCTGGCGCTGCGGCTGTCGAGCACCTGCAACTGCAGTTGGTGGTCGGGGGCGACCTGGAACTGGAAGTTGGCACCGGTGAGGAAGTTGCTCATATAGTCCACCATGTCGGAATATTCGTAGATCTCAATGGGGTTGAGGTCGAACTCCATACCGCCATAGGCTGCGCATTGCTTACCGAGGAACATGGAGAACTTATCGTTCACGTTGACTCCGATACCAGCCACGTCGATCGATGATGAGGGCATGTTGTCGATACCGTCGGGAGCCGGGGTGTTGTTGCGGTTCAGGCGCTGGCGCCAGCGGAAGGAGAACGTGTCGTTGATGTTTCCTTTGGCCTCGATACGGATCTGGCGCATATTGAACTTGGCATTCTGGAATTTGCCGTCGCTCTCATTGACGTCGAAAGAGTTGTTGAGGTTCAGCAGGAAATGGAAATTGTCTTGCTTCTTCTCGATTTTCGTCACTTTCTCAAACAAGGTCTCCTCGCCGGCCGAAGCGTCCTTGTCCTGCTGTGCCATCATTGTCACGGGCACGAACAGTGCCGCTAATAACAATATCTTTTTCATAGATAGTAAATGTGTTGGTTGAGTTGGTTGGTCGTTGGATAACTAAGCATTCTTGATAAAAGCAGTTTCGGCAGGGCCATTAGTACTTCTTGAAGAGTTCCTGGATCTGGTTCCAGTCGTGTGTCTTGGTCAGGGCCAGCATGAGCAACACGCGGGCTTTCTGCGGATTAAGTTCAAGCGAAGCCACGAAATGATATTTGGCGTCATCCACCTCACTGTTCAGACAGGTGGGACCTGTCGGGCAGCGTGAGGAGCGCACAATCTGGATGCCCTTCTGCTGGGCCTTGACTGCCACGTCGAACACATCCTTATAGAAGTTGCCGTCACCTACACCAGCCAGCACGATACCGTCAAACTTAGCGTCGACGAATGCCTGCATAGGCAGCGGAGAAGCATTGGCATAACCGTAGACGATGCCCACGTTGGGAAGTTTCTCCACATTGGTGATGTCGAACTCCGACTTCAGGGTATGAGCGTTGTTGGGAGTCTGAAGGATGTGGGCCTCTCCGTTGTAGATGTAGCCGATGATGCCCGAGGGGCCACCTTCGAAAGTGTCGCAGTCGATGGTGTGTGTCTTGATGACGGTCTTGGCGTCGAGCAGCTGGTTGTTCATGCAGCAGAGCACACCCAAGCCCCTGACGGCAGGCGAGACGGCGGCGGCCACAGCATTGTAGAGGTTGGCGGGACCGTCGGCGCTGATGGCTGTCGAAGGACGCATCGAACCGGCCAGGATCACAGGTTTGTCGCTCTTCACGGTGAGGTTCAGGAAGTAGGCCGTCTCCTCCATCGTGTCGGTTCCGTGGGTCACCACCACGCCGTCGTAGCCTTCCTCATTGAGCAGCTGGTTGATGCGCTTGGCGAGTTTGAGCCACACCTCGTTGTTCATGTCCTGCGAACCGATATTCACGAGCTGCTCGCCGCTCACGTCGGCCAGATAGAGCATCTGGGGAACGGCGTCGATGAGGGTCTGGATGCCCACTTGTCCTGCGCTGTAGCTGGAAGAGGTCGACGACTGGCTCACACCTGCGATGGTGCCGCCGGTAGCGATGATACGAATCTTTGGCTTAGCAACGATGTTGACAGAGACCAAGAGTGCCAAAAGCACTAAAATACCACGTAGATTTTTCATAATAGTACAGTTTAATAGTTAATGAAAAGATTGGAGTTAAGTTGTCTAGTATAGAAATGTGATAATCAGATAGCCGATGCCTATCGACACAAAGGTGGTGATAAAGCCTGAGAGCTGGAACGAGTGGTTGAGCACATACTTGCCGATACGCGTCGTTCCAGTCGTGTCGAAATTGATGGCAGCCACCTCTGTAGGATAGTTGGGGATGAAGAAATAGCCGTTGACGGCAGGGAACATGGCCACCAGGGCCAGCGGACTGATGCCCAGACCGATACCGAGGGGATAGAGCGTGCGCACGGTGGCTGCCTGAGAGAAAAGCATGATGCTCATGAAGAACAGGGCGATAGCAAATAGGAAAGGATACTGTGTGACGATGTCGGCGATGCCGTTCTTGAAGAATTCCAGGTTGCCGTTGAAGAAGGTGTCGCCCATCCATGCAATACCGAAGATGCTCACCATGGCATTCATACCTGCTCCGAAAATGTTGCCCTTGACGGCATCACCCACCTTGGCCTTTCCCACGATAAGGATAAGTGCGGCGATCGACATCATCAGGATCTCGATGGTCTGGGGCATCGACAGGCGCTGCATCTCACCGTCCACCATAAAGGAGGGGCGCAGCGTGGGAATGCTTCCGAAAAGCACCACGAGAAACACTCCCAACAGGAATGCCCATACGGCACGCTTGGCGTATTTGTGTTGCGCGCTGGTGGCAGGGTCGGTATCCTCCGTAGATTCAAAAGTCTCATTCGGGTCGATGAGTCCCTCCCTCACACGGCGCTGGTATTCGGGGTCGTCAACGAGTTCCTTGCCGATGCGGTTCTGCACAAACGAGGAGACCAAGATGGCGATGAGCGACGCGGGAACACAAACAAGCAGGATATCCTTCAGTTCGATGCCCTTTCCGCCCAACAGGTCGGCGCTGATGACAGCGGCGGTAGCGGCAGACATCGGACTGCCCGTGATGCCCAGCGACGCGGCAATCGTGGCCACGGTCATGGGGCGCTCGGGGCGAATCTTGTTCTTTGTGGCTATCTCTGAGATAATAGGAAGCAGGGAGTAACTGGTGTGCGCCGTTCCGGCGACAAGGCAGAAGAGCCAGGTGGTGAGCGGTCCGTAGTAAGTGATGTGCTCGGGATGCTTACGCAGGAACTTGGCTGCCAGTCCCACCAGATAGTCCAGTCCGCCCGCTGCCTGCAGCGCGGCGGTGGCGGTGATGACACTGACGATGATGAGCATCACGTCGATAGGTATATTGCCCGGCTTGAGCCCGAAGACAAAGACAAGGATGAACACGCCAACCATACCGTAGATACCTAAGCCGATGCCTCCTACACGCGCACCGATGAAAATCAGTGCCAGTACGATGAAAAGCTGGATAAGAATAAGAGTAGTTGCCATAAAGTGTGTTATTAGATTTCTTGTTTGTTCTCGGTGGCAAAGATAGAGATATTTTTTTGCCCCACAATTGCAAAAAACGAAAGAAGAATTGCAAAAAACGAAACTTTTCATTATCTTTGCAAAACCAACACGACCTAACCTGCCTTTGAAGTCGAGAATCTATACGTTAGCCGAGGTCTCCGACATGTTGCACTACAATTATTCCACTGGAGCGAGTGTGATGGTGGCCCATCTTGATCCTTCCGTCTTAGGAAGGATTGAGAAAGGACAGATTTGCGTCAATTTCTATACACTGGTGCTTATTCAGAAGGGAGGGATGAGCTATGCCCTGAAAGGCAATCTGGTGGAGCTCAAAGCGAAAGACCTTGTGCTGGTGCCGCCCAACTATCCTGTCAGCTACGACTCTTTCACCGAAGACCTTCAGGCCATCAACCTGATGATTGAGGAGGACTACTACCACAGGGTGCTGCAGTTCGACCCGAAACTGACGGACATGGAGTATAGCTATGCCTACAATCTCCTGCCGGTGTTTCACCTGAACACCAACAAGGAGGAGTTTTTTGTTCATCTGAGCGAGCAGATCCAAAACACCATCCGCATCCCGCATCTCTATCGAGAGGAGATGGTCGACCATCTGGTGCATGTGCTGCAACTGCTTTTCAGCGAACTGCTCTACAGCGGCGAGATACAGCCCTCTCACGACCTGACGAACAAACAGAATATTTTCAAGATATTCATTCACATGGCCTCACGCAACTTTAAGAAAGAGCGCCAAATCAAGTTCTATGCCGACCACCTGAACATCACCACCACCTATCTCTCGCGCACCGTGAAGGAAATGTCGGGCCAGACGGTGAACACCTATCTCAACAACTTTTTATATAATGAGATATGCAAGTTGCTCCGCTCCTCCAAATACAACATCAGCGAGATTTCGGATATGCTCTATTTCAACGATTCGTCGGCCCTCACCAATTTCTTCAAAATGCGCTCGGGCATGTCGCCCGTAGCCTATCGCCGCTCTTTCGCAGGGAAATAGCGCCTGGGGCGACGGCTCCCTCATATTTTCATCATTACCTAAAATCCGCAGATAATTTTTCAATGGTCTAATTTTGCCGTTGTTAGAGATATGTCTGTTTGTTTTCGCGATACAAGCGTGTAATCCGACCAGCCATGAGCCAGCTTCCCCTTACCCCGTAAGGTCGAGAGGCATAGACCGAATCATCAACGAAGGATATTGGATTACCCGTGTTCCCAAATAAGGTCGTATGGTTTGTCGGAGTAGATGTTGAGTTTGTATTGTCTTGCCGTTCTGACCCACTTGGCAGGAACGGCGATGAACCTGAACAGGACGCTCTTGACCCTGTCTGTGGCCTTGATACCAAAGAGGACTGCCATGAGCGGCATTGCCACGATGTACCGGTAGAAGTTGGCAGCCATGGCGGTGAAGAGCAGGAAAACGGTGTTCTGGTTCATGAACGACTTTGGCAGGTGCGCCCATCCGAAGTCGTTGTTCTGGCGGTCGAACACCTGTTCTGCCGATCCTCGCTTGTTGTAGTGCCGTATGATGTCCTCGTCTGTCATGTCCCAGTCGTTGGTCAATATACAGCGGTAAGTGTACTCGCCGTCAAAGATGTCAAGCTGCTCCCCCTTCTGCTTGCGCTGCCGCTGTACGACGAGTCGGCAGTGCTTCACGCCCTCAAAGCTCTCGAAGGGGAACGACTGCACATCGTACTGCTGGAAGCCAATCTCCACAGCACTCCAGCCCGTCTGCCGTTTCACTTTCTCATACAGAGCTGCATGCCGCCCGGCACGGATGTAGAACTTGTCGGTGTGCTCCATAACCGTCCTTACGATGTCCTCGCTATAGGAGCCGCAGTCGGCACGGAAACTCCTGACATGAATGCCGAAGGACTTCATCATCTCGAAGAAACGCCGGTGAGTCTCTGCCTGCATGAAGCGCACGTTCGCATTGCCGTCACGCTTTTCAAGATAGGCTATCAGCCCGCCGATGGTGAACACGCCCGGACTGTAGCCGTCAAAGCCCTTGTAGGTGCGCTTGCTGTCGTACTTCTCTGCCTCAAGGAACTGGTGGTCGAAGTCAACGTCGTACTCGCCTCCCTCCGTAAGCTGCCCGGTGGCGAGCAGCAACTCAACCAGAAGACGGTTCAGTTTCTCCGCGGTGTTGAAGTCATAGGCGTTGCCGGTCTTCTCCGCCGTATATGATATGTTCTCCGTTGCCAGTTCCTCTATGCCGCGCAGCACCGTGTCTGCACTTGGGACACGCGTATGCGGACGCTCGGTAAGCACGCCTTTGAGATACAGGTTGAGGTCTTCCATGCAGCCGCCGCCACAGTAGAAAACGGAGAAGACGGCACGTATTATCTCGCTGTACTGGTAGCCTACTAGCTTACTGCGAAGTCCCAGATGGGAGTCTATTACAGAGGAGAGAATGCTGTCAAATTTGTCCAAAACGAAATATATTCCACCAAAAGCGGTTATTTTCTCAGTTTTTTTGCTTACCTTTACCATGTCATTAATGATTTTTGCCCGTCTTGAAATGCAGCACTAAGATAAGTGAAAAACATGACATGACAAAATCCTGAACAACTTTTTGTTGCTCAGGAACTTATAAAGATTATGAAACGTTTTAGATAGAACATAAATTATATTTAATCACCCAATTTCTCTATAACATATTCCCCTTAGCAAGTGCTTTAAGATTTTCAAAGATCAGTACAACAATAGATTCCAATGTTTGAAAATAAGGTTTTTTTAGTAAAAATGCCAACTGTTTTTTTACTGTCGTTTCATTACTTTCAGGCAGCATGTTGGACCTTAAGTATACATCTTGACATAAATATAACATAGTCTTGAAAAGTATTATTAGTCACTTATTCGTTCATCTTTTAAGATGGGCTCAATGATTTCTTCAAAAATGCGTTTCACATCTTTTATTGTCATGTCCACCTTGTTTCCATTATGAGCGATGTTCCTATTCCTTTGGTTTTTTGCATGAAGGAATAGATTGATCAAGTCGTTTGGGAATTTGTAAAAGAAATATAGAACAGCAATTGTCTTGGTAAGGACAAAGGTCTTTCCATCCTTGTCTTTTGACTTGGCATAGAAATTATAGTTGTCGTCAAGTTGTTCGACATTCTCTTTGCATGAGACCTTCTCAAAATACTTGTCATCATCCTCACCTACTTGACGGAATCGGATTTTTTTGCCAATGTTAGCGATACGTTCAGATGAGCCTTTGAGGTATAAGTTATCACCATCTCTGATTTCAAAGTGTTTTGTGACGTAATCTTCGATAAAGACCATTAATTCAAGAATCAAGGCGGATAAGACATCTGATTTATCTTCTGTCTTGTCAATCAATAAAAGGCTGACGAAGCTATTGAGTGTGGAGTAGCCTAAATCTTTAGTTGCGGTAACATACTCCTTTATGTATGATTGCCGGCAGGCATGTAGAATTTCCTTTTGGAAATCCTGAAAATTGCGATAGGTTTGATTCCTATCATAAACTAATTCGGGCGATTCTTTTATTACATAACCAGATGCTCCGATTTTATGGAGTTCTTCTTTTAGATTCCATACTTTGTTAGACGCTGTAAAGATAACAATTTGGTTGGCAATGTTTTTTCTTTTGATGTATCTGGCAATCTCGTGTCCTGTAAGCTCATCATTACTAATATCATTATCAAAATCAGAATCATGCAGCCTGAGATCAAGGATATAACAATCTGCATTACAAGAGTCTATGAAAGACTCTATCTTATTGATTAATTCCGGTTTATCCAGACCTTCTTCAAAATCCTCGAAGGCAACAAAATCAATTGGTTCAGATTTGAACATAAAGGACAGAATAGAATACCATCCTTTATCATATTCGTCATCGATGTAAGCGATTTTATATCTCTCGTCAGTTTTGAAACCGAACGTCATGAATGAAGGGTTCTTGTTACGCCATTTGTCATTAAATCTTTGAGGTTCGCCAATTTTCGCTCTCAGGCACTTATAAAACAGTTGATTTTCAAAATCCCCATTTTTAAAATTGACATCGTATTGAAACATCTCGCTCCAGCGTTGCACGCCCCATTCATTGGCAATGGAATGGTGCGTCGCATAATTTGCAGGGGCTTTGATTACGAGTTTGGAAACCATTTCAACATAACGATGTGAAGACGAGTATTTCGTCTCAGCATCGCTATCATATTGATTGTTTTCGACAATCTCAAGGATCTTGTTCTCGACTTCATCCTCTTCATGATCCTCAGACATGAAAATCCGATAAGAGGTCATGATACTGCCAAACTCAGACAGTTTGACGATGTCGTCAATATTGTCAGGCCCGAGGAATAGGATGGGGGCTGTGAGATGGTGCCATTCCTTTGTTAGCCTGATATGGGTGGCTACACGAAGGCCAGAATATTCCATGTAATTATCTCTGCTGAAAGTATATGGAGAGATGATAAGGTCATAGCTCTCATCTTTAAGAAAAGAAAGCTTGTCACAGATAAAATCATCGTAAGTCTGATTGCTTATGTTGCTCTCATACTTAAGAATAATTGAATGAATTGTAATACCCTCATTAAAGTTGAATATTGTAATGTCTCCTTTTAGTTCGTATTTCTCATTACTTCTTAGGAACAAAGGCACATTGTTGTTATGTAAAACCAATATTTTCATTTGTTCTGTCTTTTGTTTTTCTCAATTTCGATTTCTTTGGATATTTCTTCAAGGGTGCGGTAATTGCCGTCAGTCCATAAAGCAGTCCTGATTTCTTCTTCTTTGGCTATGTCAAAGTCGCTACCATTTTCTTCTATATCCTCCAGGTCTTCATATTCCCAAATAAGATAGCGATATTGTAAAAGAAGGGTCAATCTCCAAGACTCTCCATAGAGAAAAGACAATAAAGGGTTAGACAGATCAGACTTGATGCAAAATTCCTCGATGAATGAGGACAGTCTTTCTGTATAAAAATCGGATGAGTTGATGTTAAGTTGACGACCATTCAGCAATATGGTATTCTGTGTAATACCACCACTGAATATGATGATCCATTTTTTATTGTCTTTGATGTAATCAACATACTCGTTGAATATGTTGGAATTGGTAAGGAAAGTACGATGTATGGCTATCAGGTCATAACCGTCCAATTTGGAAGATACGGACTCATAACCCTTCCCATCGGACAGGGTCAAGAACCCTTTCTCTTCCAATTTTTCCAATTGCGAAACAGAAGATTCGGAAAGATGCAGTTTCTTCCTTTCCGACCTATCATCGATAATTATAATTTTTCGCATATCATTTGTATTTGTAAAAGGTCAGTATTGACTTGTATCCCCTACAATCCTGTTCAGGAATTTCTTGGAACAGAGGTTTCTCATCTTCACTCACAAGATAATTTATTCGGTAGGGTTTAATAGCATCATTCATGTCTCTGAATGTACTCTCAACACTGAAATCGCATAAATTATTCAGAGTCTTCACAATTTTATGAAACGTACTATCTTCATTTTTGCCTAATACTTTTTCATCGGTAATTGATCTGTTGGAAAAGGAACCGACGTGAAGTATTTCAAGGATAATCTCATCACGTTGTTTTCCCTCTCTCTTCTTGCAAATTATTTCAATAGTGGGATATTCTGGTCTAAGGAAGATATTGCCTGCAATTTGTTCCAAGACATTTTTGATACTCTCAGTGTGAGTGTAGAAAACAATACCTTTTAAAGTGTCCAGCTTTTCCCTGACAACATTAAATCCTTTCTTTTTAAACACTTTTCTGACCATCAAGTACAGGTCATTATCCCTAAACTCGATACAGCGCTTAAAGATGTCCACAATATCACTGAAAGAACTTAGGGTGATTCTATTGATAAGTCCGGGTCTCATGTCTGAGGGAAATGCAGACAGCGGCATTGCCATCGGTTGTTCACCTGGATTTTCTTTCATCCATTGTTCAACATATTTGTTGTAACCTATTTTTATTTGGTGTTCGCTCCAACCAAATTTCCCGTCATTATTTTTCAAAAAATTATTTGTGAGTTTCCATAGTTCTTCACTGTATTCGTAAATGTTGTTCGTTTTTAATGTATCTTTGATTTGGATTTTAAAGTATGAATAATTTTTAAAAAAGTAATTTCCTGTTTCAGAAGAACGATCCCACGTATGAGTTGTATATTTCAACGCATCTTCTTCAGTAAATAAATGTAGAAAATCAAAAACATGTTTTACATCATGTACAGTTGCGAGAGGAATGTCTTCACTTAATCTATTATCAAGACCTGTGTTTCGCTCTATTTCATTAGAGATTTCTCTCACAAGTAATTGTGAGATTTCTCTCCTTTACTCTCTTGTGAGGTGTTTGTTGGAGAGCAAATAATTGAGGAAATGAGAATTCCGATTATTCATGTTTTTTTCTTATAGTTATTTAGAAACATATTGAAACTATTACATCTTAGGGATTTCTGAAATCATCTT
>JAFXVU010000188.1 GCA_017534705.1 Bacteroidaceae bacterium | reverse complement strand
TGAAGAATAGCATTGATATCAACCAACGAGCCTGTCGGAAGTATTGTTCTGACAGGCTCGTTGGTTTAAATTCATTTGTTGATGGAAAAAGGATTCATCAATCGTCGCCGAAGATGTTGCCGACGTAACTGAGGTGGATGTTGATCTTATCCTGACGGGTTTTGGCATCATTATAGAAATCGTGGTTGGTAGCACCGAAAGAATAGGTAAAGCCAGCTTGGAAGTGGTTGATTCTGAATTGTCCGCCCACTTCCCACTGCACATTCATGTGGTGAGGGAACTCACCGTTACCATACTTTTGATAACTCCTTGGCACGGAAGTCTGTTGGGGAACCAAATCTGGTCCGATGGTCCAGAAATAGTCGTTGTAGCTGCCATACATGGCCCAGTTGAAAGCCACACCGCCATAGACACTGAAGGAGCAGTCTCTGGACAATGGAAATCTCCACATTGCATGTAGTGGCAAGTATAGGTCGTGTTCGGTGAACTCATCGTGTTTGCCCGAGTTGACAACGGGATTCTTATAGGAGATGTAAAGTTCATAGAAAAGACCCGTATGCGCTCCAAAACCTATCGGAAAGCAAGGTTGGTAAACAACACCGAACTGCATGCCGTGCAGACGTTTGTTCTCATCGCCCCACGGATTCTCATGAAAAACACCATCATCGAAGTTGGTGCGCCAGGTTTTGTTTACATAACCAACGGTGAAACCTATTGGTGCATCCTCGTGCCCTCCGTTGAAGAGGTCATACGTCTGTGCAGAGACCTGCATGGCTGTCATCATCATGACGACTATCAACAAATGAAATCTTCTCATGATTGTCTTATTATAAGTTAATATGACAAAATAACGAAAAAAAAACATGACATCCAAGAAACACAACCATTTCTTTCAAGTTGCTTTGTTTTTTTTGTGTTTTTTGACAATTCTGAGTGTTCGGAGAAATCTTGGGATAAGGAGTTACACGCTCTGGCGCATTTCCCTTGGTGCAAGAGGAATGTGACTGAAAACATCACACAATAAACCGAGCAATTCAGCGTTAATATAAAGAGTCACTATATGATTATTACCCCATGCGTAGAATAAGAACTGCAGTTTTAAGTATTGTATGCGGCATGATGTTGGTTTCATCATGCGACAGCGACAATATTGCCCTGAAGAAAGGCGACCAGTTCTATGCAATGGGTGAATACTATATGGCTTCCAACTACTACAAGAGGTCGTACCAACGTGTGCCAGCCAAAGACAAGGCAAAACGTGGCGACCGCGCCTTCCGCATGGCCGACTGCTACCGTCGCATCAACTACGCTGCCAAAGCTGTTGCCGCGTACCAAAATGCAGTGAGATTCAAATACCCCGACAGCACCGCCCTCTTCTACCTTGCCCAACAGCAATTGAAAATCGGTCGTTACAAGGACGCTGAAGAGAATTTCAAACTCTATTTAGATATTGTCCCTGGTGACGAATTGGCTTTGAACGGCATTCGTTCGGCGAAATTAGGACCGGAATGGAAGGCAAAGCCCAACCAGTACAGCATCAAGAAAGACAAACTCTTCAACGCCCGCCGTTCAGACTATTCCCCTGTGCTGGGAGGTGACGAGTCGGACGTGATTTACCTCAGTTCTACGCGCAACCAAGCCAAAGGTGACGACTTGAGCGGTATCACAGGCACCAAAAACGGCGACATCTTCGTGGCACGCAAGGACGAGCAAGGCAAATGGAAACCCGTGGAAGAAATTGAGGGAGACCTGAACAGTGAATACGACGAAGGCGCTTGCTGCTTGAGTCCTGATGGCAAGACGATGTACTTAACACGTTGCAGTTCCGACCCAGATTATCCACGGTATGCTGAGATTTTCAGTTCTAAACGCAGTGACGCCAGTTGGAGCAAACCCACTAAATGTGAAATCACGCGCGACACGCTGTCGTCGTATGCCCACCCTGCTGTATCCCCCGACAATGAATGGCTCTATTTCGTGAGCGACATGCCAGGCGGAGAAGGCGGACTTGACATTTGGCGCACAAGAATCATGAGCAATGGTTTTGGTGGTCTGGAGAACATGGGACGGCCCATCAACTCCCCAGGCGACGAGATGTTCCCGACATTCCGTCCCAATGGTGAGTTGTACTTCTCGTCCAACGGTCATCCAGGCATGGGCGGCCTGGACCTTTTCAAGGCTGTCTGCGACAGCACTGGCCGATGGACGATTGAGAACCTTCAGTCACCGATGAACTCCATGGGCGATGACTTCGGCATGACGTTCGAAGGCGTTCACAACCGGGGGTTCTTCTGTTCCAACCGCAACGATGGCAAAGGTTGGGACCACATCTATTCGTTTGAGAATCCCGAAATCATGCAGACCATCACGGGTTGGGTGTACGAGAAAGATGGTTATGAATTGCCCGAAGCACTGGTCTATATGGTAGGTAACGACGGCACCAACCTGAAATTAAGTGTGAAGATGGATGGTTCGTTCACCCAAGTGATTAAACCTGGCGTGGATTACGTGCTGCTTGGAACGTGCAAAGGATATCTTAATGTGAAGCAGGAAATCAGCCTTCCATGGGACACCAACGAAAGCATCGACAGTACCTTGCAGTTCCCTCTGCCTCCCATCAACATTCCCGTGCTGATTGACAATATCTTCTATGAATTCGACAAGGCGACGCTGACAGACGCTTCGACAGAGGCGCTCGACAAACTTGTTGTGATGCTCAATGAGAATCCCAACATCACCATTGAGTTGAGTGCGCACTGCGACTACCGTGGCAACGATGCCTACAATGAGCGTTTGTCTCAACGGCGTTCTGAGTCAGTGGTAAAATACTTGATTGCACATGGCATCAAAAGCGACCGCCTGACTGCCAAAGGGTATGGGGAGTCACGGCCAAAGGTTGTGAGACGTAAACTCACAGAGCAATATAAGTTCCTACAAGAAGGTGACACGCTGACAGAAGAATACATCAAGAAACTGGGTTCCGAGGATGACCAGGAGATTTGCAATGCCCTGAATCGACGTACTGAGTTCCGCGTGCTCCGCACCACTTATGGCATGACCATGAAAGAAATACAAGAAAGCATGAACAAACCCAAGGAACAACCCAAGCGGAAGAACGAGGACGAGGATTTCCTCTTTTAACGTCAGTTCGATGAAATCAGTGACAGATATACCTAAGAATAGACGGGGAACTTACGAAAGTCGAGGTATTTGAGATTTTGAGGTGAAAGCTGAAGAAAATGTTATCACTTAATTGTTAAAATGAGGGTAGATGTGCATAATTATATAGGATTGTGAGATAAATAAGTTTTTATTCAGTACACTTCAAAAACTCTTCCTTGATGACATCTGCACCGGGGAAGCCCATGGTGGAGTATGTCAATTTGCCTTGCTTGTTGAAGATGAGATAAGTGGGAATCATGTCGAAATGGTGTTTCTTGATGATGCCCCAGAACTGTTCGTGAGTCAGATAAAAATGATGACTTGACATGTGAGTTGTCAACTCCCCCCACTTCTCCATCTTAGATTGAGTACATGCCAAGTCTATGAACTGCACGTCGTCAGGCATTTCCTTTGCCAACTTCTCGATCTCTGGCTGCGCCTTGAGACATGGGACACAGCTTGTGCCCCAAAAATCCATGAACACAATCTTGCCCTTATAGCGGTCGAGAATGTCAGTTAGAACATCCTCTGGTGATTCATCGCCGTAAATCAGGCAGAAGGTAGTTTTGCCATCTGTTTTTCCCTGCGCTTTTTGGGCAAGTTCCTGTTGGTGGTTCCTCAACGCATGATGGTGATGATGGTTTTGTTCATATTCATCAAGAATGAGAGAATTATCGTTATTGAGTTTATAATGATTCTTATGTAGAATCGTATACAACAACTTTAACGTGAGTTGATGAATGACTATTTCAAGAGTCGTTGCATGCTGAATTCACAACCACAATACTGCTGGTTGTAGAAGTTGTATTCCTTGATGATGGCAAGACGGCGTTCCTGAAGCCCACCCTTACGCCAGTTCTGTTCCCAGAAGATGACACCAGGGAAATGTGATGTCGCCCATCTGCCCGCTTTATTGATTTGTTCAAGACTTTTCCAACGGCTTGATGCAAGCGTGGTTGTGATGACAGTAAAGCCATGTTCGGCTGCATAGCGGGCCGTATCGAGCAAACGCATCTTAAAGCAGTTGAGACAACGGGCACCGCGTTCAGGCTCGTTCTCCATCCCTTTCATCCGCTCCAGCCATGCCTCGTGGTTATAGTCTGCATCTATGATTTCCAACCCAAGGCTTTGTGCGTAACGTGTGCACTCATTCTTGCGTATCAAGTATTCTTTCTTGGGGTAGATATTGGGATTGCAGTAATAGACCACAGGCTCAATGCCGTGCTGCATCATAATTTCAATAATTGCAGAACTGCAAGGTGCACAGCAAGTGTGTAGTAAGACACGATGTGAGCCGTCAGGCGTAAGAAGCGTAAATTTCTTGGACATAGCAAATTTTGTTTCAATAGCGTCTATAGAAACTATAGAAACTATAGCTACTATAGATATAGCGTTAAAAAAGAGGATGCGGTTTGCATCCTCTTTTTTCATATGTTCATAGCAAAGTGCTACTGTTGTTTCTGGTCAGCCGAGTAAACAATCTTCAAGGCATACGCCTTTCTTAGCGCTTGTTTTACGTCGGTGACAATACCCATTGGTGTTTCTCGGTCCACTTTGAGCGAGATGGTGTAGAATGGTTTGTCAATCTCGGCGAGTTCGCCACGGTCTGACATCACAAAGCTGTAGATTTCCGTAGCCTCAGCATACGAGTCGTTGAGCTGGATACGTGTACCGTCACCAAATTGGGATCTGAGCATCTCGGTAGGTTTACCGATATAGATGAAGGACGTACATGACTTACGTGCCAATTTCTCAAGTTCTGTTCCGACTGGTTTCTGAATTCTCACCTTCAAGGTCACCTCACGCATGGATGTTACCATCATGAAGAAGAAGAGGATGGTGAAGATCAGGTCGGGGAGAGATGAAGTTGACAGTTCGGGCATTTCCCTCTTGTTTCCGCCATTAAATCTACTCATTATAAAGCCTTTCCGTATTTTTTAGGTTCAGCCTCAGATATCTTCTGAGGAAAATAGTGACGTATAGCATCCTGCTCATCCTGTGTGCAGTTCTCGTAGTGACGGCCGAAAGCGGCCTTAGCGAGATCGTCACGCAGTTCGTTGTAAGCAGCCACGAGTTCGTTCTGCACTTCGAAATACACCCAATAACTGGTTCCACGGTCTGTCTGAACAGATATCACGTGTTTGTCTGTGACCATCAGCTTTCCGGAAGCAGTCATATACTTTCCTGCCTCAGGGCTGCTGCTAAGTCTGGAGTTGTCGAGTGCTTCAATGCTCTTAGGATTCCTCTCAGGGAGGTTGCTAAGATTCTCGAAGTTGGCGATAAATTCCTTAGCCCTTGGTTTAACATCAGAGAGTGACACGAAATCGTCGCCAATCATCAGGTAGTTGTCCTTGTTGACGCGGATGTTGAGGAGGTTTCTCTCCTTCACATCGATTTCGTTTTGCTGTTCCTCATCCTCTGGTGGCTTAGGGAGTGTACGTCCCAAACCACGGTCGGTGTCCATAGATGTTGTTACCAAGAAGAAGATGAGCAACATGAACGAGATGTCAGCCGTAGAAGTCGTATTCAACGACGGCATTTTTCTTTTCTTTCTTGCCATAGTTACTCCTTTCTTCTGATGTTATTTCTTAGGCTGAATGACCATGCTGACAACAAGTGCGATGATAGTAGCCAACATCATGATGATGATGGAAATCATTGACATGTCAGTGAGCAAATAGTCTGTTTTATGTTCAGCGGCAGCGAAAGCTTTACCGTTGATGAGGAGGGTGTCTTTGTCGGCAGCTCCAACGAGGAGACCGATAACCACAGAGACGATGAGCAGACCGAAACCGATGAGGCCAGTCTTACCTGCCAGTCCTTTTGCCTGTTGTCCTCCAGTTGCTCCCAATCCCTTGATCGCACTCCAAATGGTGAGAATGGCCGTTACAGCAATAAGGATATACATCCACACCAAAAGGAGGTCGAGCATCTTAGGAGCAACGAACTTG
Source organism: Bacteroidaceae bacterium (assembly GCA_017534705.1). Taxonomy (GTDB): domain Bacteria; phylum Bacteroidota; class Bacteroidia; order Bacteroidales; family Bacteroidaceae; genus RUG11857. The sequence goes on along the minus strand of JAFXVU010000188.1, from coordinate 7,182 downwards.
GGAGCCTCCTCGTAGGGAGTATCGTATCCTACAAACAAGAAGAGCAGGATCACGATAGCACTAAGGCCGAACAAGCCCCAAAGTACGTAATCTGATATTTTTAATGATTTCATTGATTATTCTCCTTTAATTGATTAATACTACTTTACTACAAATGCTCTGTAAGGCGAGGATTATTTCTTAGCCTCGTACTTGGAAACGATGTCGAGCAGAGAGATTGTGGCGTCTTCCATCTTAGAAGTGATGCCTTCAATCTTTGCAAGGATGTAGTTGTAGAATACCTGGAGAATAAGAGCAACGACGATACCGAAGATTGTTGTGATAAGGGCCACCTTCATACCACCGGCAACGACTGTTGGAGAAATGTCACCTGCGCGCTGGATGTCGTCGAATGCCTGTACCATACCAATCACAGTTCCCAAGAATCCGAGAGATGGAGCCATGGCGATGAAGAGTGTGATCCAAGAGCAACCCTTCTCAAGGTAGCTTGACTGAACAGCTCCGTATGAAACTACAGAACGCTCAACTACGTCAAGACCCTGGTCGATACGCATCAGACCCTGGTATGCGATAGAAGCCACAGGACCGCGCTCGTCGCGTGCCAGTGCCTTAGCACCTTCGATGTCACCTCTGTTCACTTTCTCCTCGATGCCCTCGAGCAGTTTCTTGGTGTTCACGTCAGCGAGAGAGAGATAGATGATACGCTCGATACAGAAAGCGAGACCCAGAATCAAGGCAACAGCAACGAGAGCCATGAAGCCTGCAGAACCCTCGATGAACTTGGTCTTGATGTTCTTGTACATACCAGCTTCCTCCACCTCTGGTGTAGGAGCAGCCACTTCTTCTGTTTCTGCGGCGGCAGAGTCAACAGCGGCAGAGTCAACCTGCACAGCAGCTGAATCCACACTTGTCTCATCCTGAGCAAAAACTGACTGAGTCATTCCGAAAGTGAAGACTCCCATCAAAGCAATAATTGCAAATACTTTTTTCATTGTGTGTTTGAATTTTTAAGATTAATAATTATTAATGTTTCTTATTTCCTTGTTATGTTCAGTTATGTTCGTTTTTCTTTTCTTAGCTAGATATCATTATAAAGCGGAGAAACGGGGATTCTTTCTTCGAAAGCGCTTAACGATAATGAACCTTGTGGTTCTCATCCCCGTTTTCAGCGGAGAGACGGGGATTCGAACCCCGGAACCGCTTTTGACGGTTACACGCTTTCCAGGCGTGCCTCTTCAGCCACTCGAGCATCTCTCCCTAATAGGCCGCATTTACCCTATATGCATAAAATCGAGTGCAAATTATAAAAAAATTATGACTTGCCAACGATTTCAAAGACAAAAATACCCATTTTTTTTCTACTAAACGAACGTTTGCGAGTTAAACTTCATTTTTTGATGAAAAAAAACGTTTTTTAGAGGTTTTATGACCTCAAAAAGGGGTATTTTTTGAAAATCTTGATTGCATTGTGCGTAGTTGTGTCCTCAACGACTTTTTCTTCCACCCCATAGAGCTCTGCGAGACATTTGGCAACTTGCAGGACGAAAGCGCTCTCGTTTCTCTTTCCCCTGTGGGGCACTGGAGCCATATATGGCGAGTCGGTCTCGAGGACGATTCTGTCGAGCGGCACATGGTGCAAAAGCACGTCGGGCAGTTTGGACTTCTTGAACGTGAGCACGCCTCCTATTCCGAGCGCGAACCCATCGAAAGCAAGCAACCTCCTGGCCTCATCCTCATTTCCCGTGAAGCAATGGAACACTCCTGTTAGCGCACTACTCCGGTACTTCTCCATCACCTCCACAAGTTCCTTGTTTGCCGAACGGCAGTGAATCATCAGCGGTAGTTGGTACTTCACCGCCCATTGCACCTGAGTTTCGAAGGCTTCCAACTGCTGTGTCTTAAATGTGGTGTCCCAATAGAAATCGAGTCCTACCTCACCGATGGCAAGGAAAGGATTGTCGTCAACAAGCAGTTGTTCCAATGCGTCGAGCGCTTCATGGAAGTTTGCGTCCACATCTTCGGGATGAAGTCCGACCATAGGATATAGGTATCCTGGGTATTGCGCGCAGACCTGAAGCATCTTGTCAACCCCTTGCAAATTGACATTGGGGATGAAGATGCTTGACACTCCCGCTTGCTTGGCTCTATCGATGACTTCTGGTCGGTCGTCGTCGAACTCCTCACCGTCGATATGTGCATGCGTGTCAATCAGCATATCAGAATTCCCTTCCCATCAGCTGTTCCACATACGCTTTGAGTAGCGCCTTACGGTCATCTTCCACACTGACTTTAGAGAAGGCTTCGAACCCTTCCTGATAAAGTTGCCGCATCTTGTCGCGACACACATCCTTGATGTTGACCTTGTCGTAGATGGCTGTCACAGCCTTGATTTTCTCCTCGGGAATGAAATCGGCCTTGTCAATCCAGCCCTGCAACTCATGTCTGAGTTCCTCGTCACAGAGATTGAGCGTGTTGATGAGCATGAATGTCTTCTTGTTGCAGAGGATATCTCCCCCTATTTTTTTGCCGAAGACCTTGGGGTCTCCATACACATCAAGGTAGTCGTCCTGGAGCTGGAACGCAAGTCCCACTTTCTCACCGAACTCATAGAGCAGTTGGGCGTCGTCATCACTCGCATTAGCGAGCAGCGCTCCGATTTTGAGGGCGGCGGCCAGTAGTACGGATGTCTTCAGGCGTATCATCTCCAGATACTCCTCTTGCGTCACATCGTCTCTGTGTTCGAACTCCATGTCGTACTGCTGTCCCTCACAGACTCCAAGAGCGGCATCGGAGAAGGTCTTAAGCACCTTGGCCTGGTTGGGTCCCTCATTGTGGCACATCAACTGGTAGGCCAGTATAATCATGGCGTCACCGGAGAGTATGGCCGCATTGTCGTTCCATTTCCTGTGAACAGTGGGCCGTCCTCTTCGCATTTCCGCCCTGTCCATGAGGTCGTCGTGGAGCAGAGTGAAGTTGTGGTAGGTCTCAAGACCCGCGGCATTAGGGAAGATGGTTTCCACATCCTCCTTATACATATTATAAGCCATGAGCATCAGCAGGCACCTCATGCGCTTGCCTCCTGCCGCAAGGACATACCTGATAGGATCATAAAGACCTGCTGGCTGTGGGTTATAGCCCAGGCTGTCGATATAATCGTTGATGCCTTTTGTGAGTTCTTCTGGTTTGTACATATACATTATTATAATTATAGTTGTTTTTGTCGAACGCGACGCGTCCCCACATGGTCCCATTTTCTTCGCCAAAGCAAGACATGGCTTTCGACCTTAAAAAGAAAAAATGGGCCGCATTGATTTGCAGTCCATTTTTCCTTATCCTGATTCAAGAGATGAACATTACTGCAGGCGGAAAGTCACAGGCACTGTATATTTCACACGCACTGGTTTACCGCGTTGCTTACCTGGATTCCACTTAGGCATGGACTTCACCACACGGAGTGCCTCGTTGTCAAGGTCCTTATCTACAGCCTTGATCACCTCGGGATCGACGATGGAACCGTCCTTGTTAACAACGAAAGTCACCATCACACGTCCCTGAACGTTGTTGTCCTGTGCACGTGAAGGATACTTGATGTTCTTCTGGAGATACTTCATCAGAGCCTCCATACCACCTGGGAACTCAGGCATCTGCTCAACCACCTGGAAGATTTGACCTTCGTCGGTTTCCTCCTCGACAGCTGTCACAGGGCCAGTTACCACGGGACCAGTAACGACTGGACCAGTAGGACCACTGATGGCCTCTGTTGAAGCCTCAGTTGATTCGATTTCTTCCTCCTCAGCGATTTCCTTGTTGTTGTCCACCACGTTGAGCACTTCAAACACCTGTGGTGCATTTGCTGGTGGTGGGGGAGCAGCTTGGAAAATGGGCTGTGTGATAGGGATAACTTCCTCCTCTGACACTGCAGAAGCAGCGTAGATGACCGGTTCATGCTCTACATAGTCGCGGGTGGTGTACTCAAAGCATGCGAAGAGCAGCGCCAGTGCAACAATGTAGCCGATAAGGAGAGACGTACTTTTGTGTTTCTCCAGGTCCGCTTTTTCTGATTTCTTAATTTCCATAGTTTATTTTTTTTATTTAATGATTCCGTTGTTAACCATGCTACGTGCAAATGTAACACTTTTTTTTCATCCACATCATCAATGTTGCATTTTTTTTGCTCTAAAAATGTTTTTTTATGATAAAAGTGGCCAAAGATGGCATGAATAAAGGTGTCTGCTGTCAAGTTTTAACATTAGTTGTACCTTTGAATGCATATTGTATCGTCATAATAAAAAGAGAGTATTGTCGTTATTTATAAAAAGGATGAACTTGACGGTAGCTCCAATCAGTAAAAATCGCAACTTTGACTATGTCCAAGTTACTCTCGTTCGGAAAAATCCAAATAAATTTGGCGTTTCGCTCACTAAAGAGAGACTTTGGCTTCGCCGAAGTTACTCTCGTTCGGAAAAATCCAAATAAATTTGGCGTTTCGCTCACTAATTCGTAACTTTGATGCGGAATTCTACAAAAACAATGAGAAGAACTATTCCTATTTTATTAATGATGTGTAGTTGGTTCGTGCCGACGATGGCGCAGGACGGCAACACCGCATACTCCTTCCTGGACATTCCTGTGTCGGCTCACTCTGCCGCCTTGGGTGGCAACAATGTGTCGCTGATAGAGGATGACGTAACCTTGATGTTCAGCAACCCTGCCCTATTGGCCAATGTAAGCGACAACACATTGAACCTTAACTTCATGACCTACATAGCGGGCACCAACAAACTGAGTGCGGGCTATGCGAAGGTGTTGGGCGAACGCAGCACCTTGGGGTTCGGTGTTTCATACTTGAACTACGGCAGTATGACCAAAACGACAGAGAACATGGAGGAACAGGGAAAGTTCAGCGCCAAGGACATCGATGTACAGGGTTCTTTCTGTTATAACCTGACCGACCATTGGACAGGTGCAGTGACAGCCAAGGCTTTATTCTCCAACTATGGCGAATTCTCATCCGTGGGCTTAGGCGTGGACCTCGGTCTGAACTATTACGACGACATCCGCGGTTGGTCGGTGGGTATTGTGGCCCAGAACCTTGGTGGTCAGGTGAAGGCGTTTGAGGAGGATTTGGAATCCATGCCCTTCAACTTGGCTTTGGGTATTTCAAAAGATGTCCCCAACAGTCCTTTCCGACTGTCGTTCACCTTCGACAACCTGACACATTGGAGCAAGGATTATTTCTACGACATCAGCGGCGAGGAAGAGAGTTTCGGCAAACGGCTCATCAAGCATGTGTCTCTTGGTGCGGATATCTTTCCCTCGTCCAACACATGGGTGGCCATCGGCTACAGCTTCCGCCGTTCCAAGGAGATGAAGGTGGCCGACGAGAGTGCGCATTGGGCTGGTTTCTCCCTTGGTGCCGGTGTGTCCATCAAGAAGTTCAAACTTGGTTTAGGCTACGGCAAATACCATGTAGGCGCATCCTCCCTGCTCGTGAACGCATCATTCTCGCTGTAGATTTTAGTTCTTTGTTTGGGGATAAAGACTTATCTTTCTGGAAAACATTTAGAAATAACAAACATCATATATATCATTATGAAGAAGATTACCATAGCCATAGACGGGTTCTCGTCGTGCGGTAAGAGCACGATGGCCAAGGCACTTGCCAAGCACATCGGTTATATCTATATTGACAGTGGTGCCATGTATCGCGCCGCCACGCTTTATGCCATCAACCATCATCTGATTGACGATGAGGAGATTAAAGAAGAAGAATTGCAGTCATGCCTTCCTGATGTGAAGGTGAGTTTCACCATCGACCCTGAGAGCGGGAAACAGTTGACCTGCCTTAATGGCGAGGTGGTGGAAGACCAGATTCGCTCAATGGAAGTGTCGTCAAAGGTGAGCCGCATCTCTGCGCTTCCTTACGTCCGTGAAGCCATTACCGACCAGTTGCAATCCATGGGCAAGGAGAAAGGTATCGTCATGGATGGCCGCGACATCGGCACAACAGTGTTCCCTGATGCAGAACTGAAGGTCTTCTTGACTGCTTCTGCTGAAATCAGGGCCCAGCGTCGTTACGACGAGTTGAAGGCCAAGGGCGAGGAAAACATCAACTTCGAGGAGATTCTTCAGAACGTGAAAGAACGCGACCATCTGGACATGACCCGTGAGGTGAGTCCTCTGCGTCAGGCCCCCGATGCCATTGTTCTCGACAACAGCCACCTCACTCACGACGAACAGAACACCTGGCTTTTGGAACAGTATATGAGAGCAGCCAGCGAATGAAGCCATCATTGGACATAGAGATAGACAAGGACTCGGGTTTCTGTTTCGGTGTAACCCGGGCCATCAACAAGGCAGAAGAGGAATTGGCAAGCAACGACACCTTGTACTGCTTAGGGGATATTGTCCACAACGGCGAGGAGTGTGAGCGTTTGAGCAAGATGGGCTTGCGAACTGTTGACCATACCGACCTGAGCCGTTTGTCGGACGTGAAGATGCTTCTTCGCGCTCATGGCGAACCACCATCCACTTACGAGGAGGCGGCAGCCCACCACATTGAGTTGCTCGACGCCACCTGCCCTGTGGTGCTGAATCTTCAGAAACGCATCAAACGCGACTACGACAACGACCCGCAGCACACAAAGCAGATTGTCATTTATGGCAAGAACGGTCATGCAGAAGTGGTGGGTTTGGTTGGACAGACCGACGGAAAAGCCATTGTGATAGAGAACCTTGATGACGCCAAGCGTTTGGACTTCAGCCGCGATATCCTCCTCTACTCCCAGACCACGAAGTCGCTTGAGGGTTTTCGTGAGATTGTCCGTTACATCAGCGAGCACATCGAGGAAGGCGCTATATTTCAGTCGTACGACACCATCTGCCGACAGGTGGCCAACCGCATGCCCAACATCAGGTCGTTTGCCCAGTGTCACGATTTGATTCTATTTGTCTGCGGTAAAAAGAGCTCGAACGGCAAGGTCCTCTACAATGAGTGCCTGTCGGTGAATCCAAGGACGCACATCATTGGCAGCCCTGCAGAAATCAATTACCAATGGTTCGAAGGGGTGAACTCAGTCGGCATCTGTGGGGCGACTTCCACCCCAAAATGGTTGATGGAGGCTTGCAAAGCCGAGATTGAGGAAAAACTGAACATCGACTGATATTTTTTCGCTCTGAACC
>JAFXVU010000187.1 GCA_017534705.1 Bacteroidaceae bacterium | reverse complement strand
TGGATGGTCTTCATGATTCGTCCTGGACGTGTGGCTGTTCCATCATACTTCACCGTGATGAAGCCTGTAGCACCTGGGGATATGGGATCCTTGGTGTAATCAGCAGTAGTACATCCACAAGTGGTCTTCACCTGATTGATGATGAGTTTGGCCTTTCCCACATTGGTGAACTTGAACACACATGTCACCACAGGATTATCAGGGTCGAGTTCCCCGAATTCAATGGTGGTCTTCTCAAATTTCAACACAGGAAATTTCTTGGCACTGGCATCAATGGTGAACATGAAACACAAGAGCGATAAAATCAGTAAAGTCTTTTTTGTCATAATTGCTATCTTCTTATATTTAGTGTCGCTAATTATTTGGGTCATTAGGGCCCTTAAGGTCTTAAAGGGCCTAAGGACCGCTATTTGACATAATCAAAGTACCACCAGTAGGTGTCGCCAAATTGGCGGCGGAGGTAATTCTTGCGCTCCACAGCGTCATCGTAACTGTCTCTCAGCTTGCAATACTCATCATAACGTTGCTCCATTTCCTCGTCGATGTAATCAATGAGATGGTTCTGCGCCAAAAATGCCGCCTCACGATAAGCCCTTGGCATGTCCTTATACTTGCTGGTGAGTGAATCGGAGAAAATACGCATGGCCATCAATGAATCAGCGAAAACACTGAGATTCTTTTCCATCAGCAATGTGCAGAGATAATAGTCGGCCAGTCGTTTCTCATCCTTGTGCTTAAGCGTGTCATTAGCCACCATCACTTTGAGATAACCGGCGGAAGTGTGGATATTACGTCCGCATTTAGCACCAAGTTCTTTACAGATGTCCTGGTAGGTGAATCGATGATGAGTCATGGAGTCGCCTATCAGTATCAACTGCTTGCCCGCACTGTCCAGCGGATAAGTGAACAGCATGTCACCCAGTTTGCCATCCTTAGAGAGAGCGTAAGCCCGCAATTCGATAAGACGTGGCGAGGTGACAAGCGATGTAGCCCCCACTTTAGCGGCTTCCTGATACTCTCCTTCCATAATCAGGGTCTCAGCCCTTAGCTCATAATGATAGACATCATTTGTGCCTTGGATGCTTGCTGACACAGCAATCATCGCCGCCATTGTCAAGTAGTTGGGCCAGAGGAAAGAGGCCATGGTACCGTCAGCGTCATCCGTATTCTCGGGTGGCATGTTTGACAGAAAGAACATGAGGACAAAGAACAACACCATCAGCACTGGATAAATCCAAGTCCAGTTGCCAAAGGAGAAGTCGTCGAGAATCTTGGTGTTGATGTCAGTCAGAACCGTCAGTGTGAGGAACGACGGAAAGAAAGTTAGAGCATACCAGCGATTGGGCACACGGGTGAGCAGATTCACTATCCATTGCAGCAGATACAATACCGCCGTGATGATGACAGCCCCTATAAGCCTGTGGTAAGTTGTCACTCCCTTTGAAAACACGAACTGTGCCTCAGCTAACAGGTCTCCCTGAATACGGTAGAGGTAGAAGAAGGTGAAGAGAATGAACAGCACAGAGAGGGTGAACCGAATCACTCCGCGTGTCCGCTCAGGAACTGGATTGTTATAATTCATTTCGTCTATTCGTCTTTGTTCTTACGGAGAACCACTGCACTACGGGCAGGGATATAAAGTTTGAGCCATCCCTTTCCGTCTTTCTCGTAGATTGGGTCGTAGTTGGTGAAGTGTGTGACAGAGTCATCAGCCAAGTCGTTTCCACCATAAAGGCTGGAGTCGGTGTTAAGCACAACATTGTAGGCTCCCTTTGGCACAATGAACCCGTAATCGGTATAGGAATTGACAGGACTGAAGTTGAACACGAAGAGGAGGTCGCCCCTGAAGAAAGCGAGAATCTGGTCACCATCATTGTGCCAAACCTCCACAACAGGATTCTTCTGGAAATTCTTCTCGCCACCAACGAGTTTCACCATGGCTTCGTCGAAGTCGCCAAGATAGTGATAGCAGAGTTCGTGGTTATCAACCAGATTCCATTGACGACGTGCATACTTGTAGCTCCATCCGTTTCCTTCACGTGGGAAGTCAATCCATTCGGGATGACCAAACTCGTTACCCATGAAGTTGAGATAACCTCCGTTGATAGTGGAGAGAGTGAGCAGGCGTATCATCTTGTGCAATGCTATGCCTCTGGTGGCAGTCATGTTCTCATCGCCTTTTTTGAAATGCCAGTACATGTCGGCGTCAATGAGGCGGAAGATGATGGTCTTATCGCCCACAAGCGCCTGGTCGTGACTCTCAGCATAGCTGATGGTCTTCTCGTCAGCCCTTCGGTTGGTGGTTTCCCAGAACATGGAGCTGGGTTTCCAGTTCTCGTCGCTCTGCTCCTTGATGGTCTTGATCCAGTAGTCGGGAATATTCATCGCCATGCGGTAGTCGAAGCCGTAGCCACCATCCTTGAAAGGAGCGGCCAACCCAGGCATACCTGACACTTCCTCAGCTATAGTGATGGCCTTAGGCTTCACCTCATGAATGAGCAGGTTGGCCAAGGTGAGATAGCAGATGGCATTGTCATCCTCATGACCGTTGAAATAGTCACCATATCCACAGAAAGCCTCGCCGAGTCCATGGCTATAATATAGCATAGATGTCACACCGTCGAAACGGTAACCATCGAAATGGAACTCCTCGAGCCAGTACTTGCAGTTGGAAAGCAAGAAATGGAGAACCTCGTTCTTGCCATAGTCGAAGCACAAAGAATCCCAGGCGGGATGTTCACGGCGGTCGCCCTGATAGAAGTACTGGCAGGGGTCGCCTGCGAAGTTACCAAGTCCTTCATTCTCGTTTTTCACGGCATGGGAGTGCACAATGTCCATGATGACAGCAATGCCCATGCTATGTGCCTCGTCAACAAGTTGCTTCAGTTCCTCAGGGGTTCCGAAACGGCTGGAAGGAGCATAGAAGTTGCTCACGTGATAGCCAAAGCTACCGTAATAGGGATGTTCGGCAATGGCCATAATCTGAATACAGTTGTAGCCTTCCTTCTTAACTCTTGGCAGAATATTCTCACGGAACTCGTTGTAAGTACCTACTTTCTCTGCGTCTTGAGCCATACCGATATGGCACTCGTAGATGAGCAATGGAGCAGTATTGGGTTTGAAATTCTTCTTCTTAAACACATACGGCTCTTCTGGTGCCCAAACTTGTGCGGAGAAAACCTTGGTGCGCTCATCCTGCACCACACGGTTAATCCATGCAGGAATGCGCTCGCCCCAACCTCCATCCCAATGGACATGGAGTTTGAACAGGTCGCCATGCTTCATGGCCCTAGGCTTGAGTTTGATTTCCCAATTGCCGTTGTCGATACGCTTCATCTTATACTGTGGCAACTCACTCCAATTGTTGAAGTCGCCCACAAGATAAATCTCAGTGGCATTGGGAGCCCACTCACGCAGCACCCATCCCTTATCGGTTCGGTGCAATCCAAAATACATATATCCGGAAGCGAAGTCGCTCAGGGTCTGCTTGCCGCCTTGTGTCAGTTCGCCTATCTTATCAACCACATGCTGATGGCGACCGTTGATGGCATCGGAGAAAGGCTCAAGCCAACCGTCACGCTTCACGATTCCGAGCTGTTGCTTAGCCACTTTCTTTGTGACAGTCTTCGTCTCTTTTTTTGGCATAATATCTGATTTTAGGGTTAAGGGATTATCGTTTTTTTTAGGTCTATCATCTTCTTAGAATTCATATTTCGGAGGATTGCCTATCATGCTTTCACCTTGAAGATGATTTTCTGAATCTGGCTTTCCTTGCTGATACAGGGTGCGTGTCCGTCCTGCGGGAAGAAGATGGCAAACGAACCAGGCTCGACAGTGATGTACTGCTGTGCTGGTCCTTCATAGAAAGAGATGTCCTTGTCTGCATTGTAGTCAACCTCAGGAAGGTCCTTACGGGGCGTGTACCCCATAGTCTCAGCACAACTGATGGGTATCTGAATGTCAATCATCTGGTTGTGGGTCTCGAGTTTGGCTTCCTCACAGTTCTTTCCTTTGGCGATGCTGAAGTTCACAAACAGGTCATTTCCCTTAATGAACTCCTTACCAGGTTCATGCTTGGCAAGGTCGTTGTTGCGGATATAATCCACTACGTCGGAGAACAATGGGTTCAGCGACACATATTTCTCTAAGTTGTCTAATGAATCTAATACCATAAAGCGTGTGATTTTTCTGGTTAGTATTTGTTTACAGGATTCGGTCCAAAGGAGTACCTTTCCTGCATTCTTGGATAATAGTTAACAACTGATTGTGCAATTTGCCGTTGGTCGACAGCACCTGGCTTCCGTCCATCCAGCCACTTCCACCGGAAAAGTCGGTGGTCGTTCCTCCTGCTTGCTGGAGGATGATGCTTCCGGCACCGATATCCCAGGGGCCAAGAAAAGCCTCGATGCGGGCCTCAAAGCGTCCTGCAGCCAGATAACAAGTTTCGGCTGCAGCCGAACCCATCAGACGCAGTCCTCCTACATTTCCATAAAGTCGATTGACCAACGACACGGCAAAAGGCCTGTATTGTTCGGCATCGTAAGGAAAACCAAGTTCAATGAACGCAGTGTCCATATCATCGATTTCCGATACACGAATCACCTCGTCGTTGAGATAAGCAGGGCTGTCCTTATGAGCCCAGAAGAGTTCGTCGCGCGTGCATTCATACACAACTCCCAACAACATTCCCGTCTTGTCCCTAAGTCCGATACTGACGCAGAAAGGAGCATTGTTGTGGATAAAATTTGTGGTGCCGTCGAGCGGGTCAACCAACCAGCAGTAAGGCTCGTCATGAAGTAGAGCGGTGCCTTCCTCTGCTATGAACCCCGCCTCGGGAAGTATTTCGCGTAGTTGGTTGACAATGAGTTTCTCAGACTGCTTATCCACATAACTCACATAATCGTGGGCTCGTTTGCTCTCGACAAACTCACGGTGGAAATGGGTGCGTTGGTCAAGCAGGAAAGCCCCTGCTGTCAAAGCCACATCCTTAACATCTTCAGTCAGTCGCCCAAAATCAATCATTTCTCTTCGCTGAATTCGATGCGTCCCATGCGGTAGACACCTTTTCGGATGATGTTTCCGTTTCGATTCTTCTCCACAAAGGCGCCATCGCGTATATCATTCACATAGGTTCCCTCAAAACGGAGTCCTTCACTGTCTTCCTCAATGAACTTGCCGTTCTTCATGCCGTCCTTGAAGTTGCCCTTGTACTTGCTGCCATCCTTAGTGCGCAACACTCCCTCGCCATTCATCTCATCATGGGCCCAGAAACCATCATAAACCTCACCGTCAGCTCCAGTGTATTTGCCACGACCCGCACGCTCATCATTAGCCCAGTCGCCTTCATACTTCGATCCGTCAGACCAATGGAATACACCATGGCCGTCCATCAGTCCGTTTTTGAAACCGCCGATATACTTGCTGTTGTCGTGATAGGTGAAGATGCCTTGTCCCGTGCGCTCGTCATTATGATAGTCGCCCTCGAACTTGTCACCGTTGGCGTATTCGTAGATGCCACGGCCTTCACGCTTGTCATCCTTCCACATGCCCCTATAGACATCGCCTGTGGAATAGGTATAGATGCCATAACCATCGCGCTTGTTGTCTTTCATGTTGCCAGAATAGCTGTTGCCGTCGGCCCAACTGTAGAAACCTTTGCCGTTCTGCTTGTCGTTGCGCCACTCACCTTCATAGAAAACACCGTTGGCGAAAGTATACTTGCCGTTACCGTGACGTTTGTCCTGTACCCAGTCGCCCTCATACTTGTCGCCATTGTAGTAGAACATGGTGCCCTCGCCTTGCTGATAGTCGGTAAACCAGAGTCCTACATACTTGTTGTTGTTGGCAAAGTAATAGGTACCATTTCCGTGCTGGTGGTCCTGGAACCAATCGCCTTCATAGCGTTCACCGTCAGTGAAAGTATACACACCATATCCTTGGCGTTTGCCTTTCACGTAGTTTCCTTCATAAATATCGCCTGTGCGGAAAGTGGTCTTGCCTTTTCCAGAGGGTTTTCCACCCGAAAGTTCTCCATAATAGGTGGCGCCATCCTTGAAAGTGTAGCTACCAATAGTAAGTTTCTGTGCGTAAGATGCTGATATTGCGGAGATAAAGAATAATCCTGTATATATATATTTGCGTAAATTCATTGTTTTGTTTTTTAATTTCACTACAAATATACAAAGAATAGTTCTTATATACAAACAGATTAAGTGTATTTATAAAAAATTAGCATTTTTGGCGTTTATGGTAGCTACAGGACTTTTTCTTCTCCTCACCTAACTAGAATTTGGAGGAATATGGTCCTATTCCATCAAGTAATTGAGGATGGCACGCATGAGGAGACGGCGTTGAGTTTTCTCTTGAATCGTCTCAAAGGGGAAACCAAGCGAAATCGTTGCATAATTGGCCTGCTTGTTGGCCACAGCAGCCGAGGTTCCACCTTCATAAGCGAGCATAGAGAAAGCATTGCCTACGGGCTGAAGAACACTGGGTGAAGGTACAGAATAACTAAACTCGTTCATCTCACGATAGATGTTGAAATCAACACCCGAACCAGCCACCCCACTGCTACGGTCAGAAAGAGAGTCAACCGACGGATTGATGCCAAGCGACGGGCAACGGAAAGCTGTTGCACGATAGACGTTGCTGCCACTGACAAGCAAACGTCCTCCCTGCTGGCAATAAGCGTCGAGGATTTCCATTGTTTCAGGTTTCAAATCCTGCTGCACACCATAGATGACATCAATAACGCTATACTCAGACAAGTCGGCACGATGTTCCTTAAGATAAACCTCGTTTGCCGACGTGAAAGAATACCGACCGTCTTGCGATATAGCATCACCATGCACATAAGGATAATCAAAAGTGTTGCCCATAATAACCTTACCTTCCAGTTCGTTGCCACTGTATCCAGTGCCTGTGGTGGCCTCACTGCCCATGAATTCCTTGCTCAGGGTGATTTGGTTGCCACAGAATCCTGCGAACTTGCCATACTGCACACCAGGGTCTTGCATGAGGTCGAACCCTTGAATCATGAACGTGTTGATGGAGCAAGGAGCGGAAAGGCGGTCGAATGCATTGACTATGAGGATCTTGCCTTTGCTTTCCTTGGCAATGTATGCTGACAATATCTCAGAAGGGAAGCTCTTTCCTCCATCGTTCAGGGCACAAACTTTGAAAGAATAAATCACACCAGGTTTCAATTCAAGGGTAAAGGTGTTCTTGCTCACCACAACACCATTGTCGAAATCATTGTCACCAATCCTGGTATAGACCACAAAGCTGGTCGACTGGGCTGTAGGTTCCAGTTCGTCAACCGTTTCTTTCCAATGGAGAGTGACAGAATGCTTCTTTTCATCGATAGTAGCCGTAAAACTATTCACGGGAAGAGGTTGAACGATAGCCGGAACGCCATACTGTGTAGTTATGAATCTAAGTATGGTCTTATAGACGGAGCGTGCGAAATCGAACTTGAAATGGGGATCGTAACCCAACCGCATGTCAGCGAAGTTCTGGTGTGAGAGCATCTCAAGGATACACGCTGGCATTGCGGGCTCGCGCGACTCAATATATTTCTTATTCCAGGTCTGTCTCACCTGCCAATTGTATTTTGCCAAATCGCTATGCAAATTGGTGAGGAAAGCACTTGCGAGGTCACGGCAAACATAACGGTCAAGTCCTGCAGCCGTACGTCCATCCCCTTGGTCGGTAGTAAAGATGGAGAGTGAACCTATATAACTTTCATCGGGTCTGAAACCTGCGTCCGTATGAAAAGCCACAGACAATTCGAAAGGAACCTTTCTGCCATCTTGCGAAGGATTGACAATAGAGCCTCCCGACAGGAGGTTGATGACTTGGGTACGAGTGAAAATATCGTCACGGTAGTCACCAGTATTCTCGTTGGAATGATAGGCGTCGGAGGGCATACCCGCCCATTGTGTTGCATAGCGTGCGGCCTCAGCCCAACGGGGTTTTCCACTGATCTCTCCGCCAAAGAAACTGTAGCCACGACGTATATTGCCCATGCCTGAACCGAAACGCACAGCATCACCTGTGACTATACCATTACGACCACTGAGATTGGTGAGCACTACCCTACCACTCTCATGGACTCCTTGCTCGAAATGAAATGTGCCCAGATACACCCATGTTCCGCCACCCATCTGCTGGTTGACCTTGAACTCAGTCACCCCTCCTCGGTGATAAACGGTATAGTGGGCATCATCGATGCTGTTCTCAAAGGTCTGGTAACTCACATAGACAGCATACTCTCCATCTTCAGGGATGTCGGGCATCCAAGTAGCAGTGGAAGCCTGTTCTTTTTTGCTTACCGTTTCGATGTAGCGTGCCGAGCCGTCAGTGAAAGGATTGTCGTTGTCGTCATAGATGTCCTTGATATACGCAAAGGCAGCTTTAGGACTGTTGTGCCACACACTGTGATGACGGCTCTTCATCGCCTTGCCTTCCATATATAGACCATCCTTGTTGGGATTGTCGTTATCTACAATCACCTCATGATTCTGCCAGTCACGGTCGCGTGGAGTATAAACCACAGCACCGGCATTCTCGAGCATTGGGATAATATAGGGTATGACAAAAGTTTGAGAGAACAAGTCCTCAGTAGTGCAGAATAATCGGGGCCGCTGCCATTTCCACATTCCCTTATCTGCATCGTAATAATAGCCGTGGCTCTGCCAAAGTGCGATATGCCTATTGTCCAGTCCTCGCTTGATTGTGAAGGGTTGGCTGGCGTTTTTCACCCATGGCTCCCCCTTGTATGCCTCTTTGCTCAGTCTCTCTTCTGCTTTCTTACCTTTTCTCAAAGCGTTGGGTACCAATTGTTCGATGGGCAGTCCGTCAGTAACGACAACCATACGATAGTTCTTCTCCTTGTAGGGAGCGGCAATGATACGCAAGCTGTCGTAGATAGAACTGACGATGACGTCGGTAAACGGCAACTCGGGAAAACCGCCTTCCACTTCCATTCTGATGACACGCGCTTCATCGTCAATGCTGCACATGGTGAGCGTCGAAGGCCTAATATTGGCCTTATCAGTAGTGTAGCTCTGGAAAAAAGCAGCAATCTTTTTCCTAAGGTCGGGATTGTCTGTTGGATTAGAATATGCCTGGCCACAGGAGATTATGAATAAAAGGAAAACTTGAAATAATCGATGACGTATCATATTAGCGGGGGTTAAGTGTGACATCAGCGTATTTTATCGTTGAGAGTTGTGACTTTTTTAGTAACTGAAGTTCACATGTTTGTAGCCAACGAGTTTGTCGTATCGGTTGCCGAAAGGGCGGTGATAGACCAAGACGGCGTATTCGTTCTCTGTTTGATAGAAGTTGCCTTCTGTCTCAGCGGTTCGTCCCACTGTCTCTCCATCTGGGACAAACAGATATTGGTAGTTATACGACCCTTGCTTCAGTGGCAGCACAGCCTCGTAACAATGTTCGATGGGATTGTATGTCATTCGATAGGCCTCATCGAACTGGTTGTTAGTGAGGTTACCATTGATGTAAACTTCACCATTGCCTAAAAGTGGCGTATCGAGGGTGAAATGGGTATAGAAATAATCGCTTTCCGTCTCGCTATCCACATTGTCACCATTACGCACATAGAAAAGTCCATTCTGGTCGCGGTCGAAGATATAGTTACGACGAGGTTTGTCAGTGAAAAGCGTGGCATGGTAATAAGGTTCAAAATAGTCCATTTCTTCCACATTCATCGTAGGCTGGTATTCATCGAGTATCTCAAAGCGCCTGTATTCATTGCCAGCAGGGAAAATAAGACGTCGGTTGTGATTGAACACCAATTGGTTGGAACGCAGATAAGTGGGTTTGAGGTTTTCCACTCGATTGTCGGGGCGACGGTTTTGATAGACGACTGGTTTGAACTCATCAACAGGATTGATAACTCGATAATTGGCGTAGTTGATGTTGAAGTTCACCTGCTGGTGATGGGCATGTGTATCAATGTCGGTATTGGTAGTCACCTCCAAATCTATTCCGATTAAAGGTTCAAGGACACAGAAACAAGTTTCCAGAACAGGTTCGTCACCATCTCCGTCGTCATTATAAACGGTGACACGATAGTTGCCACTGATAAGCAAATTCACATCATCATTGGGCAGGCGAAGCGTATAATGGTTATAATCCATCTGCGTGTTCATCGACTGGTCATAATCGTCAATGCGGTTGCTGCTGAATCCTGTCATGTACTCCGATTCCAGCAGTTCGCTGCTGTTCCACGAAGCATCGCAGTGAGTGATGGTGTAGGTGTAGTGCACATAAGAGTGCTGGAGGTCGTCGAAACTGATTTCGATGAAGTTGCGGCTTCCGAGAAGCAGAATAGGAGCTGCGTCCCATTGGCCGCCAAGTGTGGTCTGGAGGGTCTTGATGTTCTTCACAAAAATCTTGCTGTCCTGGGCCTTCGTGACAACTGAAGTCAAACAAGCCAGAATCAGAATCCATGCTCTTGTCTTCATCGTAAAAAATCAGTTTAAAAGATTACATCTTGAATTTCAAAACCTTACCGCTATTAGCAGGCAGGTCAAGAGCGGTCAAGGCATCAGGAGCGAAAACGATGGCTTCTTTCTTTCCTGTAAGGAGGTCAACAGCATTGACGGTGTCCTTTTTCAAGGCGATGCCAAAGTGTTCGAACAGATGTGCGGGTATCTTCACCTGAGTGTGTACATCTTCATCCATGAAATTGGCCACCACAAGGATATGCTCCTTGCCGCTGCTGCGCATGAATGCATACAGGCGGTTAGTGTCCATGAATGGATTGTCGTAGTTGGCGTACATCACATCGTAGAACAATCCTTCACGGAAGGCAGTTTCGTCATTGCAGAGACTCAGCACCCGTTGATAATAGGTTTGGAGTTCTTTCTCTTCCTGGCTCATCAACTTCATGTCGAACTTGCCGTTGTTGCGCCATCGGCGTATGCTGTCGATGGTCCAGTAGTCGAAGATGGTGGTACGTCCGTCCTTTCCGCTGAAACCTTCTTGGTCCATACCAGATTCACCCAATTCCTGTCCGAAATAGAGCATAAAGGGATTGGACTGCATCAGAGCCGACACCAACAGGGCTGCTTTACCTCTCTCGGCTCGTCCCGCGAAAAAGTCGGATGCCAGACGCTGTTCGTCATGATTCTCAAGAAAAAAGAGCATTCTTGGAAGAATGTCGTCCACATTTTGCCATGCATGGGTAATGTTCGAGGCAGAACCGCCACAGACAACATCACGAACAGTGTCGTACATACCAACCTTGTCGTAGAGATAGTCGAAATGACCGTTGAAGATGTAATTACGATACTCGTTAGGATTATACACCTCGGCGATAAAGTCAATCTGTGGATAAGCAGCCTTTACCTGAGGTATGGCCCATCCCCAAAATTCACAAGGAACCATCTCCGCCATGTCGCAACGGAAAGCGTCAACACCTTTCGATGCCCAAAAGAGAAGGATACGGGTCATTTTTTTCCAAGTATCGGGCACTGGGTCGAAATGACGAGTTCCATTGCTGTAATCCACCCCGTAGTTGAGTTTCACCGTCTCGTACCAGTCATTGCGCGAAGGAGTGGCCGTGAAGCAATCGTTTCCTGTTGCCTTGGCAGGATTCTCGTCATAGGGTTGTCCGGAATCATCCACTGGAGGGACAAAAGTCTGTCCTGGCAAGTAGTAGAAATTGTTTCGCGGGTCGAAAGCCTTTGATTTATCGTCTTCTGCACCAAGGTCAGACACGCCTTCAGGACAAACGTCGGACTTATACTGACGAGCCACATGATTGGGCACGAAGTCGATGATGACTTTCAGGCCAGCATTATGGGTTCGACGGACAAGGTTCTCGAATTCCTTCATCCTATCACTTGGATTCTTCGCCAGGTCGGGGTCGACATCATAATAGTCTTTGATGGCATATGGACTACCAGCCTTCCCCTTCACCACAGCAGCATGGTCACGTAGAATGCCGTAGGAAGAGTAATCGGTCTGTTGCGCATGCTCAATGATGCCGGTGTACCAAATATGAGTAGCACCAAGGCTCTTGATTTGCTCAAGGGCCTTGGTGGTGAAATCAGTCATCAGTCCGCACCCATTCTGCTCGCGCGAACCACTGGGTACAGGACTTTTCTTATTGGCGCCAAACAATCGTGTCAGCACCTGATAAATGACAATTTTGGACATTATGCCAGACTCTGAACGCCATCGACGCTGACAGCCTCATTGCCCTTGGCAATCTTGGCAATCATTCCTTGAAGAGCCTTGCCTGGTCCACACTCTGTGAACTCAGTGGCACCAGCAGCTATCATGTTCTGAACCTCCTGTGTCCAGCGTACAGATGCAGTGAGCTGGGCAATCAAGTTTTGCTTGATTTCGGCAGCGTCAGTGTGCGCCTGAGCGTCAACGTTCTGGTAAACAGGGCAAGAAGGAGTATGGAACTCTGTGGCCTCAATGGCTTTCTGCAACTCGTCCTTGGCTGGCTGCATCAATGGAGAGTGGAAAGCTCCACCCACCTTCAGCGGCAGTGCACGCTTGGCACCAGCGGCCTTGAGTTTCTCACAAGCGGCGTTCACAGCCTCTATGTTACCTGAAATCACAATCTGTCCCGGACAGTTGTAGTTGGCGCCTACCACCACATTTCCAGGCTGGCTCACCTCGGCGCAAATCTGCTCAACAGTCTCGTCAGGAAGACCGATGATGGCAGCCATTGTAGATGGAGCGGCCTCACAAGCTTTCTGCATGGCTGTTGCACGCTGATAGACGAGCTTCAAGCCATCCTCAAAACTGAGGGCGCCAGCGGCTACCAATGCAGAGAACTCACCTAATGAATGACCTGCAGTCATGTCGGGCTTCAGTCCGAGCACCTTGGCGAGAATCACTGAATGAAGGAATACAGCAGGCTGAGTCACTTTGGTCTGCTTCAACTCTTCGTCAGTCCCCTCGAACATGATGTCTGTAATGCGGTAACCGAGAATCTCGTTGGCTTTCTCAAACATCACTTTGGCTTCTTCACTGCTCTCATAGAGATCTTTGCCCATACCAGTGAACTGGGCTCCCTGACCGGGAAATACTATTGCTTTCATTGCTTTATTATTTTTGGTTTTTGGATTATTTTGTTGTTGTTTTCCGCTTAGTCCTTAGTGACCTTGATGTTAACCTTGAATTCGTCGAAGTCGAATTCCTGGCCGTCGTTGTCCTCGATGCTGATGCTGTTGGCAAGCACCTGACTGCTGATATAGTCGTTGAAAGCATCCACAGCGGCACGGACAGCGGGATTATCACTCACCTTCACACTGATGCGGTCGGTGATTTCAAAGCCAGAGTCCTTACGCAAACCCTGAATACGTTTCACAATCTCGCGGGCAACACCCTCGTTTTTCAACTCCGGTGTTATGGTGATGTCGAGAGCCACAGTGAGTGTACCGTCGTTCATCACAGTCCATCCTGGAATATCCTCGCTGATGATATCAACATCTGCACGTTCAATCAAGGCATCCTGACCGTCGGCCTGCAAGGTGATTTGTCCGTCACGCTCCAACTGGGCGATTTGCTCCTGTGTCATTCCGTCGACAGCATTCGAAACGGCTTTCATCAACTTGCCGAATTTCTTTCCCATGACACGGAAGTTGCATTTCACTTTCTTCACCAGCATTGTGCTGCCCTCAATGAACTTGAGTTCCTTCACGTTCACCTCATCGAGAATCAACTGCTTCATCTGGTCGAGGCGTTCCTTCTGGAGTTCATCGGTTACAGGGATGGAAATACTCTGGAGTGGCTGACGAACAATAATCTGTTCTTTCTTACGAAGTGACAACACCATTGAAGTGGCTTGCTGTGCCAGTTCCATACGCTTCTCCAGTTCTGTATCCTCGAACAGTTCATTGTACTCAGGATATCTGGCGAGGTGAACTGATGCTGCGTCCTCACGTTGAGTCACTGCCATAAGGTCAGTGTAGAGACGGTCGGCAAAGAATGGCGACACGGGTGCGATAAGTTTGGACAGTGTCTCCAAGCAGAGGTAAAGCGTTTGGTAGGCGGAAAGTTTGTCTTGCGACATGCTGCTGCCCCAGAAACGCTTGCGGTTCAAGCGGACATACCAATTGGAAAGGTTGTCCACCACAAAAGTCTGGATAGCACGTCCTGCCTTGGTGGGTTCATAGTCATCGAAACTCTCAGTCACAAATTTCACGAGTGTGTTGAGTTCAGAGAGAATCCAGCGGTCGATTTCAGGCCTTTCCTCGTAAGGCACCATGGGTTCCGAGCAGTCGAAACCATCGACATTGGCATACATGGTGAAGAAAGAATAGGTCTGGAACAACTTACCGAAGAACGAACGGACTACGTCCCCTACTCCGGCATGGTCGAAGAGTAGGTTGTCCCAAGGCTGTGAGTTCGTAATCATATACCAGCGAACGGCGTCACTGCCATACTGCTCAATAGCCTGGAAGGGGTCAACGGTGTTGCCAAGGTGTTTCGACATCTTCACACCCTTGCTGTCGAGCACAAGTCCATTGGAGATGACGGCCTTGAAGGCCACACTGTCGAAAATCATGGTACCGAGGGCATGGAGGGTGAAGAACCATCCACGAGTCTGGTCGACTCCTTCGGCGATAAAGTCAGCGGGATAGATGGTGCGCTTGTCGAACTCCTCCTTGTTCTCGAACGGATAGTGAATCTGTGCGTAAGGCATAGCTCCAGAGTCGAACCAGACGTCAATGAGGTCGGTTTCGCGGCGGAGCACATTCCCGCTTTCAGAAACGAGGAGGATTTCGTCGACATAAGGACGGTGAAGGTCGATTTGGTCATAGTTCTCCTGACTGAAATCGCCAGGGACAAAACCTTTGTCCTTCAACGGATTGCTTGTCATCACACCAGCAGCCACAGCTTTCTCAATCTCAGCATAGAGTTCTTCCAGACTGCCGATGCAAATTTCCTCGCGAGTGTCCTTGTTACGCCAGATGGGCAGTGGAGTGCCCCAATAACGGCTACGGCTGAGGTTCCAGTCGTTAAGGTTCTCGAGCCACTTGCCGAAACGTCCTGTACCTGTCGATTCGGGCTTCCACTTGATAGTCTTATTGAGTTCCGACATGCGTTCCTTGCAGGCAGTCGAACGGATGAACCAGCTGTCGAGCGGATAGTAAAGCACAGGTTTCTCTGTACGCCAGCAGTGAGGATAGTTGTGGACGTGCTTCTCAATTTTCAGCGCAGTGCCTTCCATCTTCATCTCAAGGCTCATCACGATATTGAGGTCTTCGTCTTTGTTGGCGGCTTTCTCATCGTATTTACCGTCAACATTGTACTTGGGCGAATAGGCATTCTTCACGTAGTCGCCAGCATGGTGGCTGTAACCTTCAAGGTTCACGCAACGTTCCACAAACACCTTGTCGAGTTCATCGACCTCATAGTACTTGCCGGTCAGATCCACCATTGGGCGGGTCTCACCTTGTTTGTTGATCATATAGATTGGTGGCACACATGAGGCCTTTGCCACACGTGCATCGTCGGCACCAAAGGTGTTGGCGATATGGACGATACCGGCACCGTCCTCGGTGGTGACATAGTCGCCGGGGATGACCCTAAAAGCGCATTCCGATAACTCCACAAACTGGTCGCCGTTCTCAGCGGTGAACACTTTCTCTGGATGTGCGGCAGCATACTCCTTGGCATAGTCGGGTGTCAGCGAATCCAGCTTCTCCACAGGTTTCACCCAAGGCATAAGTTGACTGTAGTGCATGCCAATGAGGTCGTCGCCAGTGTATTCGGCCACAACCTTGTAAGGCACAACCTTATCGCCAGGTTTAAACTGGTCGAGTGGTAATTCAGCACCCTCAGGCTTGAAATATGCGGATACCCTGTCTTTTGCCATCACCACGGTGATAGGCTTTCCATTGTAAGGATTGTAGGTCTGTAGAGCGACATACACAATCTTTGGCCCCACGCATAGAGAAGTGTTGGAAGGCAGTGTCCAAGGAGTGGTGGTCCAAGCTGCAAAACATGGCTCGCCCCACTCCGCCATCTCAGGCTTGGGGTCGAGGATGTGGAACAAGGCCGTCACGGTGGTGTCCTTCACGTCGCGGTAGCAACCTGGCAGATTCAGCTCATGGCTGCTCAGGCCAGTGCCTGCAGCAGGCGAATAGGGCTGAATGGTGTAACCTTTATAAAGGAGTCCTTTGTCATAGAGCTGACGCAACAGGTACCAAAGGGTCTCGATATATTTGTTGTCGTATGTGATGTAAGGATGCTCCAAGTCCACCCAGTAACCCATCCTGCGGCTCAGGTCGGTCCATTCAGAGGTGTACATCATCACGTTGGTGCGGCACTTGTGGTTGTATTCCTCAATGGAGATTTTCTTGCCGATGTCCTCCTTGGTGATGCCGAGTTCCTTCTCCACGCCCAACTCAACGGGCAGTCCGTGTGTGTCCCATCCTGCCTTACGCTTCACTTGGAAGCCCTGCATGGTCTTGTAGCGGCAGATGGTGTCCTTAAGTGTGCGTGCCATCACATGATGGATGCCGGGATGTCCGTTGGCAGAAGGAGGTCCTTCATAAAAAACGAATGAAGGATAACCTTCCCTTTCGCTCATGCTCCTATGGAAGGCATCCTTGGCATCCCATTCTTCAAGCACCTCCTTGTTCACCTCGGAGAGGTTCAGTTTGGTGCGTTCTGCGAATTTCTTTGCCATTGTTTACTCTTTGTGTCTATTCTATTATGTTTTTGTGATTATTTCAGTTTGATGTTGTCGAGCCGTTGCTCCTTATTGCAGTAGTGGCATTTCAGTATGCCAGCCTCCTTGTCAATGACATGGAACACGGTACGCATAGGCTCGTTATTGGTGATGCAGACAGGGTTGGGGCATTTCACCACGTCGGTCAGCGTGTCAGGCAGATCCACGGTCTTTTTCTCCACCACCTTGTAATTGCGGATGATACTGAGGTGGACATTGGGGCAAACCACCGAGAGACGGCTGATTTCCTCGTCGGTAAAGAAATGCTCCGACACCTTGATGAGTCCCTTCCTGCCGATTTTCTTACTGGGGAAGTTGTTGCCGATGCTCACCGAGTCGGTGCATTTGTCGAGTTGCAGCAGTTTTGCCACCTCGAAGAGTTTCTCTGTAGGTATATGGTCGATGACGGTTCCGTTCTCAAGAGCAGCCACCTGTAATTCCTTATGTTCACTCATAATATCACTGTTTTGTCGTTCTTAATGTCTTCAAGTGTGATGCCTAGCACGTCGCAAATGAGTGCCTCGCGGGCAAAAAGGCCATTGTGGGCCTGTTCGAAATAGTAGGCATGCTTGCTGTCGTCAACTGCGTATTCTATCTCATTCACTCGGGGCAGCGGATGCAGGATTTTCATGTTGGGCTTACACTTGCCAAGCATGTCGGCCCGAAGGATGTAAGCGTCTTTCACACGCTCGTACTCCATGAGGTCGGTGAAACGCTCGCGTTGCACACGCGTCATATACAAGATGTCGGCATCAGCAATGGTGTCTTCTGTGAAATCGGTCTGCTCCACATACTTGATGCCGTTCTTCACGCAATATTCCTTATATTCTTCAGGCATCTCCAACTCCTTGGGAGCGATGAAGTGGAACTCGGGATTGTACTTGCGCATGGTCATCAACAAAGAGTGAACGGTACGACCGTACTTCAGGTCGCCAACCATGTATATCTTGAGGTTCTCGAGCGTTCCCTGAGTCTTGTAGATGGAATAGAGGTCGAGCATAGTCTGCGATGGATGCAGATTGCTGCCGTCGCCAGCGTTGATGATTGGCACGTCAGTCACCTCGCTGGCATACTGCGCGGCCCCTTCCAGCTTGTGGCGCATCACTATCACGTCTGCATAGTTGCTCACCATTTTGATGGTGTCTTTCAGCGTCTCGCCCTTAGTGCTGCTTGTAGCTTTAGGGTCGGCGAAACCTATCACACGGGCACCCAAACGGTTAGCGGCAGTTTCGAAACTCAGTCGAGTACGTGTGGAGGGTTCAAAGAAGAGTGTGGCCACCACTTTGCCCTTGAGGATGTCGCGGTTAGGACATTTCTCGAATTCCCCAGCCATGTCCAGAAGATTCTGCAGTTTCTCCCGAGAGTAGTTGGCAATGGAAACAATACTTCTGTTAGCCATAGATTTATTTAAATTATAACGTTATATCTAAATTCTAATCTGCAAAGTTACACAAAAATGCAGACATATTTGCTTATAGAAATAAAAAAGAAGCAAAAAGCCATGTTTTTTCAAGAAAAAGCGATTCGGTCAAGCATCACGCTATAACCGAATCGCAATTGATAGAGTATTACAGGAACAAGCTGAAAAAGGGATGTGCCACTAACGCTTGAACACTTTCCGTCCACCTACCACATATACACCTGAAGGCAAATCGCTCAAATCATTAGTGGTACGCAGACGACGGCCACTGAGGTCATAGACACCCTCCTGCTTGACTTCTGAGTCTGAGGCAATATCGATGATTGGCGTCATGTCGTCTTCTGTCAACTGACCATAGAAATAAAGGCGGAAATTGTCGAATATCGCCCAGTAACCATCATTGGTCACATTCCCACGAATACCAATAATCAAGGAAGAACCACGGGTTTCAACTTTTGTCCAGACCTCATTGTCATAAAGATTCTTCTTAAAGTAAGCGGCGGCAGAAGCCATCGTATTGGGAATGAACACAGCCGGCGAGCCCACACTGACGTCATCTTCATGAATACGCTGCTTTTGGGCCTCATCCGCTATATGACAAACCTTCTTACTGTCACCACCGGCATATAGCACTGCACTCACATCGTTACGCCCAGCACTGAACGCGTTATAAGACGCCTCGTAATTACCCGGTCGTTGGAAAGCCTGGGCCATCAACTTGAAGTTGCCATCAGGGAGGTTGTTAATGGTTTGGTGGAAGTTGAAGGTGCTCTGGAAATACTCACAGCATGATTCTGCGAATGTGGCATTGCCTGTCCAGCCATCATTGGAACTGATATCCGCGTTATTCACCATGAACGTGAGGTCGAAGGGACGGTTGATGTCTGTTGGAGTGACGCTGCCGAGGAAATCAATGGCCGCGTCCATGGCTTGTGCCTTGAACGCTTTCACCTCAGTAGCCGAACTGGCAGAACGTCCCGCACTTTGAAGGGTTGAAACGGCAGTTTTCATCTTCTCGTCGGCACCAGCCACATCTTCCCGATGCGGCACCAACAACAATTTTCGTATCGTACGCAGATAGGAGGCCAACTCGTTCTTCATCTGGTTGAGCGAACCTGACTCAAACTCATCCAAACCGTCAGCGGATACGAAGACCCAGCGTTGACGGACAGCACTGTCGTGGAGGTCCAGACTGTTGGAAGAGACAGACTGGTTGTTGGCGGCTGTCAGTGTTGAAGGAGTATTGCTGTTTTCTGGATGTATCAGCCAGTAACCACGCACGTTTATTTTGCCCACTTTGACTTCTGTTCGCCCGCGCATCACGTGGAACTTGTCTGCTGCCGTGGGAGCGGTACGCGCTACAGCCTTGAAACCGCCGCTGAAGGTGATGAGATGGTTGGTGGCGACATTCTTGAAGGAGTAGTACTGTGTCTTGGGGTCAAAACTCACATACCATGCCGCGCTGTCATTTTCGGCAGCCTCTGCACCGTTCATTTCTGTCCATCTGAGCTTGCCGCCGCTACCCTCGACCAGGAAAGAATCGTAGAGTCCGCAATCCACAGCTTCACTCTTGATGAAGTATTTCTGATGGTCTTCCACCACGAGGTCGTAGGATGGGAGACAGAATCCCCCACTCCAATAGTTCACAGGAACAAGCCCGTCCTCACACATGGCCTGATTAATCAAGGCATTGCCGATGAACACAATTTGTGTGCCGTTCCAGTCTTTTGGGCCTGCCCATGCACCAGGCTCAAGATGGGCACCGTTAAAAGCGTATTTGTTTACCCAGATATCGTCCTGCGAATAGGTCCCGGAAAGAGTGCGGAATCCCCAATGAGCACCATCGTATGCCGCAGTGATGACCAAATCATCACGGTTCTCCCAAAAGCGGAGCACTTCGTTGGCATGCTCGCCTGCCCAGTCACCATTCACACTAGTACGCAATGGAGACTCATTCCATCCACCCCATACAGGGATGGTGCCTCCGCCAATGCCGTGGTTCATCTCGTGCATGCATGTACCAGCCCGCTGACCCATATTCGAACCCATACGCATGTTCCCACCATATCCGCAGTCTGCCGTGGGTGTTCCTGGACTGTAAACACATGACACGTTGAAACCACGAATGCTCGTGTAGTTGGTCCAATAGTAAGTGGCTTCGTCCAAAGCCGCGACAATTCGATTGTTCTGCGCCTCGTCACCTCCGTAATCGTACGTGTATGTGACATGCCCCAAGGGCAGTGTGGACAATTTGATTACATCCCCATAACCTACAGCATAGGTCTTTGTCATGACATACGGACGCACATAATACACGGTGGCTGGCTCCAATGGCATGCGGTAAATCCTGCCATTACACTCTAAATAGTCGGTCGAGCGATTGTCCATCACCGTAGGTTCTGGTTCTGTGCTCCAACAGAATCCTTGCTCCTCAATCTGTGATGCGGCCACACCACTGACTGTCATACGTCCGAAAGCCTCAATCGCTCCTCTTGCATATCTCGGATTGGTTTTGACAAGTGGCACCGTTCCTGAAGCATTGGCCAGACGAAAGGCGAAGGAAGCATCAGCAAGTGCTTTCACTTGCTCTGCAAGTTGCTCAAGGCTGGATGCGTCATTGTCATAGTATCCTTGTGCGGTGTTGATGACTTGCTGTAAATCTTCGAGTCCGTTTCCTCCCGATGCAGCCACTTCTCCTGCATGGGTTATGGCTTCTTTCAACTGAGAATACGCCTGAATTGAAAGTGTGGCGGCTTCTGTGGCTGTGCGCAATCCTTTGGCCACATCAGAAAAATCCGTTGAGGACAAGCTGCCCTTGGCCGCTTCTATTGCTGCTGAAAGGTTGGCACGGACCTTACCGTTCATGTACTCATCAAGCAGCGCCTCTGCCTGCTGGATGCGAGTATTGAGCTCAGCCTGTTGTTCAGCGATGGCTTCATCGAGGTATTCCAGACGGAAATGGTCCAAGGCAATCCAGTTGCCTTGCGCTTGTCGAGCCTCAAAACCTATGGTCGCATCACCTGTGATGACCACAAAAGTCACGCTGTAATCACCGCGGACACCTACTGCCGTACGTTCGTTATCTGCTACAAGCCATGCTCCGGTTTTAGGAACCGTCGGGGTATCTTCCTGAATGTTCTGGGCAGAAACTGTCAGACGATAGCGGCCGCATGAGAGGTTCTTGACAAGTTGGGTCACACTGCCATCACCAACTGGATTACCTCGTTCCACCCATTTTTCCACATAGGCGTTCCCATTCTTCAAGGCGAATGCGGTATTTGTCTGTGTCTGCATGCCTTCCTGGGTCCAATTGGTGAAGCCCGACTCAAAACTGGGATTCTTAAGTTTGTTCGTCACATCGGTCTGTGCCCATAACATGCAATTAAAGGTCAGAAAAAGCGCTAAGCAAGCAAAACGTAAGTATCTAAATTTTAACATCTTGTAAATGATTAAGTTAGTTATATTCATAAGTTAGTAGTAAATTGAATTATGATTAAAGTGGCTTAAACGAGTATCAGAAAGCCCGCTCTCTCTACAGAAATCAATGGCTGATTTTTTGCAAAGTTAACGAAATTATTACAATTATGAGCCCTTTAATTGTTAAATTGACGTATCTAAACATAGGTAATGCCCCGACAAAAGAATCTGTCAACACATTATGCCTTCAATCGAAAAGTCAGACTTATCAAACCAGTTTAACAAAAAAAGAGGCTATCTTTGTCTTATTCAAGAAAAAATAGTAATTTTGCAAACTCAGACCAATCCGTACACAATTAATCAACAATAAAAAATAATGAAGAAAACAATCATGACTTGTCTGGCACTGCTGTGCCTGACAACTGTTGCAAATGCACAAAGCATCCAAAGTCCCGACGGGAAAGTAACTGTGACACTGGAACTTGCCGAAGGAGGAAAACCTTGCTACAAGGTCAATTACCAAGGACAGGAAGTATTAAATAACAGTGCCCTCGGCGTGGTGACCAATATCGGTGATTTCTCTCAAGGCCTGGAACTGAAAGAAGTGGTGCAGAACAAAGTCAACCAGTCTTACGACCTGCGCAACATCAAGCAGAGCCACATCGACTATGAAGCCAATGAAGCTGTCGCCACCTATACCCGACAGGGCAATCCTGTGATGGACATCATCTTCCGCGTGAGCAACCGCGACGTGGCATACCGTTACAAAATATACCCAGGCAGGAGAGACACCCGAGTTTGTGTTGTGGAGAGCGAGGCCAGCAGCTTTGTTCTACCCGAAGGCTCCACATCATTCCTCTGCCCACAGTCTAAGCCCATGGGTGGATTCGCACGCACCTCACCCAGCTACGAGACCTCCTACTCACTCGACGAGCCTGTCGGCAAGAACGGATGGGGCGAGGGCTACACATTCCCCTGCTTGTTCAAGACCCCACAGGACCAGTGGGTGCTCATCAGTGAGACAGGCACCGACGGCAATTACGTAGGTTGCCGACTGCTCAATGAACAGGGTGGCACCTACCGCATCGGATTTCCCCAACCAGGAGAGCTCAACGGAGCAGGCTCCACCACAGCCGCCATTGCACTGCCGGGTCTAACCCCATGGCGCACCATCACCGTCGGACCACTGGCCAACATCGTGGAGACCACAGTGCCCTTCGACCTTGTGGAACCTAAGTACAAAGCCTCACAGAACTACATCTATGGCAAGGGCTCATGGTCGTGGATTATCGGCATGGACAACAGTTGCAACTACGACGAACAAAAACGCTATATCGACTTCTCCGCCGCCATGGGCTACCAGAGTGTGCTCATCGATGCCTTCTGGGACCGCCAGATTGGCTACGAACGCATTGCTGAGCTCGCCCGCTACGGACGCGAGAAAGGGGTTGGACTCTTCCTCTGGTACAACAGCAACGGCGCATGGAACGACGCACCGCAGACACCTATCGGCAAGATGAACAACGCACGCATACGCCGTCAAGAGATGAAATGGATGCACGACAACGGCATACGCGGTATCAAGGTCGATTTCTTCGGAGGCGACAAACAGCCCATGATGCAGCTTTATGAGGATATCCTCGCTGATGCCAACGATTTCGGTCTGCTCGTCATCTTCCATGGTTGCACACTGCCCCGCGGATGGGAGCATATGTATCCCAACTACGCCGCATCAGAAGCTGTGCTGGCATCCGAGAACCTTCACTTCGGACAAGGAGCATGCGACGCCGAGGCTCACAATGCCTGCATCCACGCCTTCATCCGCAACACCGTGGGTTCGATGGACTTCGGTGGTTCCACACTCAACAAGTACTACAATGCCGACAACCAGCATGGCACGGTTCGCAAGACCAGCGACGTGTATGCACTGGCTACCGCTGTGCTCTTCCAAAGCGCGGTACAACACTTCGCCCTGGCTCCCAATAACCTGACCGACGCTCCTGCATGGGCCATTGACTTCATGAAGCAGGTGCCAACGACATGGGATGAGGTAAAGTTCATTGACGGTTACCCAGGCAAGTACGTCATCATGGCTCGCCGCTCTGGCGACAAGTGGTATGTGGTAGGTATCAACGCCGAACAGCAACCACTGAAGAAAACCATCACTCTGCCGATGTTCCCCAAAGACACTCAACTGCAAGTCTATAGTGACGACCCACAGCTCCAGGGCAGTGTCAAGACGGTGAAACAGAACAAGAAGCAGCAGATGACCATTAATATCCCTTGCAACGGAGGATTAGTAATTATGCAATAGTTTTTACAGCATAAAAATCGACCACATGACAATTAATCCGCGGAACATGATACTGTTTCGCGGATTTTTGGTTTTTTTTGCAACCTAAACCTCAAACTGACAACCAACTAAACAATAAATATGATTAAACAACTATTACTAACCGTAGGTCTAGTGGTTGCGTCTGCTTCGTTGCAGGCACAGAATTACTCCACCTACCTCACCACTCAACGTGGATTCACCGAAGTGACGAGCACTGACGACATCGTCGCCTCCCCCGACAACTACTACATCCTCTGCTCAGCCGAGAACACCAGCCTCATCGTGGGTGTGGGTGCCTACGAGGGCAAGCCGGGATGGGCCAGCGAGGAATCGAAAGCACTGCGCTACATCTCTGCCAACACAGACCCTGTGCTCAACAAATCCAACTTCTTCACCATCGAGCAGAACGGTGGCTACATCGGACTGAGAAACGTTGTCTATAATTCCGACCTCTTCCAGACTCATGACAATGCTGGTTACATGTATGTCAACACCTTCACCGACCCAAGCCTAGATGAATGGAGTTACCTCACACCCACCTACCAGAACGGATACTGGATGTTCGAGAGCGGAAAGTACCCTATATCATCGGGCAACTGGGCATGCGGTTACCTTGGTCCTTGGAACAAAACTGTGGCTGCCGGTGAACCCATGGCGCTCAACCGCAGGAACACGGAAGGCGACGAGGCAGGGCACTACCGCCTCTTCCGTATTTCCAAAACCGACTTTCTGACCCAATGGGGCTTGCTTTGGCAAGCCGCTTCGGCCAACAAC
>JAFXVU010000186.1 GCA_017534705.1 Bacteroidaceae bacterium | reverse complement strand
GGGCTCGAAGGCCTCAAAGGGCTCGCTGACACCCTTCACGCTGATGACCAGACCGTCCATCGTGCTCGTCAGGAAACTGTAGCTTCCGTTGATGGAGACCATCGCCACCGTCTGTCCCTGGTGTACACTGTCGCCGTTGTGGACAAACATTTTGCGCACGATACCGTCGTTGGGCAGCGTGATGTCGTTAGTACCCTCCATGGGGAATATCACACCGGAATAGTAGGCCTTGTCGCTCACATTTCCCAGAAATCCCCATACAATGAATGCCGCAATTAGCAGGGCTACTGCCGTCGCCAACAGATAGGTGGGGACGTAGGTTATCTTCAGATGGTCGGCAATCTCCGACGGTGAGTTGTATTCATTCTTGTCTTGTTTCATTGCTGCTGTATTTATTCAAGTTTCGCATTTTATTTCGCGGTCAGCACCTGAACCAGGGCATCGAGCTGCTGCTGGCTCATGCCGTGAGAGAGCAGATAGGCGGCGAACGCCTTGGCGTAGTCGACACCCGGCAACAGTGCCTCGTCGCTGACACCGGCATAATGCATCAGACACGGGTTGAGCTTCAGCATGACCAGGGCATCGCAGGTATTCGGGCTGCTGGTCTTGTTGACGTTATAGTAGTTGTCATAGGTAATCAGATAGTCGGCCACAATCTCGTCATACGTCGCACCGCAGAGTCCTTCAAGCAGCGCGCACACATAGCCGGTACGGTCCTTCCCTTCCAGGCAATGCACAACATATGGGGCGGGACGCGTAGGCAGCTCCTTCAGTGCCTCAATCAGCCGGCTGTTGAAGTCATCTGCCGTAGGGTCGGCCTTCAGCGGACAGAGTATCACGTGACCGCCTTCCCAGAGTGTGCGGCTGAAGGCTGGCATCTCGTAGCTCAGCATCTTCTCCTCGGTGTCTGCGAGGTTGAGGATGGTCTTGACATTCTGGCTTTCCAGGTAGTCTGCCGCATAGTAGGCGCGATAGGTGAGGTTGGCGAACGGTGTCGAGCAGCGGTACAGCACACCGCTGGCAATGTTGCCGGCATTCACGGCGCGGGCATTGGCAAACTCGGCGTCGCTGATGGCAGGATAGTCCTTGCGGTCGTTGGAGTATTTCATGCTCATCGCATTCTGTATGGTGAGACAGCCACTCTTTTCCTTCATCCTGACGGTGACGGCATGTCCCACCAGACCGGTGAGTTCCTTGGGCAGACCCGTATTGCTGGCGGTGAAGCAGATGGTGGCATAGCTGGGATAGGCCACGAACAGGAGCTCGCCGCTGCGGGTGTAGTAGCCGTCGTAGTATGGCAGGTCGAATGTCTTGCCGTCGATGGCGACGGTGAGGACATCGCCGAGGGCGAACCCGGCATTCGTCATGTCTTCCTTGGTGATATCCAGCATGGCACCGTCGTACTTGTTATACGACGAGATGGCGCCTTTCAGCAACGGCTCGTCGATGACGGGATTGTCCTCAAGAGAACAAGAGGTCATCAGCGACATGACCCCCACGAGGAGTATGAAACATTTTTTTAGGCGCATAGTGAATCTTTCTTTTAGCTGCAAAGATAGGTATTATTCTCTAAACTACCAAATATTTTTGCAACTTTTTCCGCTATTTTTTGTAATATCCGATACGTACGAAATGTCGGGGTTGGGAGAACGGATTCCAGGATATGTGGAGCCATCCTTTGCCCGTCAGGAGCTGGTCGGTGTACTCCCATGTCTTGAGGAAATCCACGAGGGCGTCAAACTGTGCAGAATCCTTCGGTCGGATGTCGGCAGCCTGGCCGATGAGATGTTGTGACTTGTTGGCACCGCCAACCTTGTGATTCACGGCCTCACAACGGAATCCGGAGTTGATGATGATGGGTCCGGCGATGAGCCTTGCCGGTTCCAGCAGCTGATGGCAGCCATAGGTAAGATTCGCTACGACCTGCATCGTAGGAAAGTTGCCTGGGTGTTTCCGGAGATTAAGAAATTCGCTCAGTTTAAAGTGAGGCGACAATCGAACGGCATTAAGCTCGCTCGGATGGTTGAGCGCAGCCTCGTTATGGTCATTGAGATTCTCCTTCATGGTATTGTTTGTTTTCACGGAAATGCTTATTAATGATTCTGATATATTGGTCGAGGCCGAAGATCGAGCCTGCGAGTAGGAACGACTGCGCTACATAGTAGAGCAATCCTGAGGCCACATCGTCGATCTTGACCACCTGATAAGCTACCAGCGCGATGCTGCTCGCTATGAGCAGCACCGCACAGGCATACTGAGAGATTTTGAAGCCCTTATTGTCTTTCATGGCCTTCGTAACTTCAATTCTTCAATTCTTCAATTCTTCAATTCTTCACTGCATCAGCGTGCTGCTTCCTGCTGCACCGAGGATAAGGGTGATGATGTAACTGATCGCCTGGAGGATCGTCTTTACTGTCTTGTTCATAATTTTACTTGTTTTAAATGGTGAATAATTAGGGTTATCTGTGTGTCCGAGACTACATCTCTTTCACCCTACAAAGTTACAAAAAAATCCTGAGATTACCAAATGTTTTGCCAAGAAAAATACGCGATGTCACAAAGTATCCTGACCGCACTGTGATATATATTTTTTATAAGTTTAACAAGAGAATATTTTAAACCTTGATAATCAATAATTTACACCTTAAACGGTAGAAAAGTGGATGTGGGGGATTTTAAAAGCATTAGAAACATGATGATTTAACGTATTTAACGTTTTGAAACGGTACACGAACTCAATTGTGAAGTGAAATAGACGTTAGATAGGATGCTGATAATTAAGAATGAATAGTAAAGACCTGAAAACGATACATAAATATACACATTATTACATATGTATAAGAATCTTATCCTATTATGGTTGCAAGCGAGTTCGTAGAGCTAAAGACGTCTAAGCTGATCCACAAGAGATGGAAACAGGACTTTTGATAGCTTTAGGAAACATATTCTTTTTACCTGCCATTTGGTTAATGCTCTTTATTTCTTCTTTTATTGCCGATTTTTGATTTTTTTTGGTATTTTTACGATGAAGAGCAGAAATGGTGATAAATCGAACA
Source organism: Bacteroidaceae bacterium (assembly GCA_017534705.1). Classification (GTDB taxonomy): domain Bacteria; phylum Bacteroidota; class Bacteroidia; order Bacteroidales; family Bacteroidaceae; genus RUG11857. The sequence goes on along the minus strand of JAFXVU010000186.1, from coordinate 998 downwards.
GCAAAAATTGGATATTAATGTTTAATTTTGCATTCAAAAACAGACAAAAAAGAACATCATAGAAATGTTGGCATCATGGATATACAGGATTTAAAGCCCCGCAGGGGGGACGACACTTATAGGATAGGTGATAGCGATGAGTTGGTCGTGATGGAGAATATTGGCACCGTGCCATCGGGTGTTGTTTGTTTGCAAAATCACGGCGTTCTCTTCTTTATAACTGAAGGCAGGGCACAGCTCGAATACGACGGCCATGTTGTGCAGATACAAAAGAACGACTTGTTTCTCTATATGGTCCACAGCACGGCCAACAATTTTATGGCGTCATCGGATTTTAATTGCCGACAGATTTGGTTTTCACGCAGTGAGCTTTGGAACATCGATATCTATAATCTAATCAGTGTGGCAGATATGTCGCAGCTCAAACTGCATCCTGTTGTCCATCTTTCCGATGACGATATCAAACTTTGTGACACCTATTTCCAGTTGCTGTGCAGCAGGATGAAGTCGTCCACATCTGCACTCACCCCCGATATCGTACGTTCACTCTCAGGCACTATCATGTTGGAATTACTGTCCATCATGCGTCGTAATTCAGAGCGGGCGGTTGAAGAGGTTCGGCAGGAAGACCCCAATTCCAGCCTTCATAAGAAACGGATTATCGACAATTTCATAAAGTTAGTGGAAGAGAGCGACGGCCGCATCCGCAGGGTGGATGAATTTGCCTGTCAACTGAATATCACGCCGAAATATCTCTCTACCATTCTCAAGGAAGTGATGAATCGCAGGCCGAGTACTTATATACAGCTCTATACATTGAAAGCCATTGAGCGCCGCCTGCGCTTCACCGACATGACGATGCAGGAGATAGCCAACGACCTGAATTTCCCCAATCCCTCGTTCTTTGGCAAATATTGCAAAGAACACTTGGGTATGACACCATTGGAATATCGGATGAAATATCATAAAGGGACATGAAAAAGATAGTATTGATGATT
>JAFXVU010000185.1 GCA_017534705.1 Bacteroidaceae bacterium | reverse complement strand
CTCCACGAACTTGTCGTGGATTTTGGTGAGCGTATGCTCGTCGCTGTAGAGGTCATCGCTGTCGAGTTGTACGGCATATTTACCGCAGCGATTGTCGTAGATGGCCATGTTCCAACATCCTCCTATGCCCAGGTCGTCGCGTTGAGGAATGATATGCACCACCCTCGGGTCTTCCTTGAACTTGTCGATGATTTCTGTGGTGCCATCAGTGGAGTGGTTATCGACCACGATGAGGTTGAACGGAAAAGCCGTTTTCTGCATCAGTACAGATTTGATGGCGTCGGCGATGGTGCGCGCGCGGTTGCGGACAGGAATGACCACGGTCATTTCCACGGGGAAGTCGCCTTTTCCCAAATCTACTTTGACGATGTTGTTGGCATCGATGCAGGCATTCATATTCGACAGAAACAGCGTAGCGGCTTTCTCCATCTCGAGTTGCACATCCTTGCTGGCAGGATTGACATAATCGAACTGCTTTTCGCCCGACTTACGGTTGTCGGTCTCCACCTCGGTATAAAGCGTTTCCTTAATGTGGTAGATGGATTGCGGGTCTTCGGAGAAGGTCAGCCAGAGATGGTACCATCCAGCGTATTTGAAACCATCTTTGATACACCGGTCTTCTTCCTCATCGTAGTCGGAGTCAGTCCAAAAGTAATGAATGCTGTCGGATTTGACCATCACCACACTACCGAAGTCGAAATCGTTGCGGATGCTGCCAGGTTGGAAGTCGATGGTGGGGACGGAGATGATTTCGCTGTTTTTCAATTGGTTCCGGTCGGCATAGACCATTCTGGCATCGGTGGCAAGAGCGATGTTGTACATTCGTTCGACCGCCTTGTAGCCCATTTTCAATGGTGTGTCCTTGAAGTAGATGATGAAATAGGGCGTCGTGCAGTACTTGATTATACGGCACAGGGTGATGGTACTTTGTATGCTGTCGGCCAGAAACGGTGTGCATCCCTCTGGCAGTGGAATTGACATGTCGTTGGTCAAAACCCAAATCTTGCCAATGAGAGTGCTCTCGCGGAGCGACGCTACTGTGGCTTGTAATGATTCCATTCCACCGTAAGGGAGGAAACAGTCTATTTTATTTTCCATCTTGTAGTCTTTTTAGAATATATTTTTATCCCGAAATGTTAGTTGGGTAAAAACAATTATCGGATAATTATAGTTTCGGGTGTTTTCGATGAGGTTTATTCCATCCGCATGCCTTCCTCCACTTTGAATCCGTTGAGAAAGGCTGCTACATCCATCCGTTTCTTTCCCGCCAGTTGCAAGGTGAGGATATCGATGAGGCCGTCAACCAGTCGCACGCGGAGGTAGGTCCTGCCATCGGTCTTTATGGTTCCGACTTGGTCGCTGTCGTTGTTGTCGAGTGTCAGCTTGCGGGTTTCGAACACCTTCATCTCCGTCACTTTGTCGCCCGCCACAAGAGTGGTCCAGGCAGCGGGATAAGGACTGAGTCCACGAATGAAATCGTAGACCTGTTTGGTATTCATGTGTTTCCAGTCGATACGGCATGTGTCGTGGAATATCTTGGGCGCAGGCTTTAATGACGCGTTTTTTCCCGCAATCAGTTCCTGTGGTATGGTTCTGACAGTACCATCGATGATGGCGTCCACGGTTTGCGTCACCAACTCGGCTCCAAGTGCCATGAGTCGGTCGTGCACGTCACCTACGTTGTCGGTGTCGAGAATAGGTATTTTGACTTGCTGAATGACCTCGCCAGTATCTATCTCATGCTTCAGGAAAAAGGTGGTGATGCCAGTTTCTTTCTCGCCGTTGATGATGGCCCAGTTGATGGGAGCGGCTCCTCTGTACTGTGGCAATAGCGATGCGTGCAGGTTAAAGGTTCCCAGTGTCGGCATAGCCCACACCACCTCTGGAAGCATACGGAATGCCACCACAATCTGCAACTGGGCATTGAGTGCCCGTAGTGATTCCACAAAAGCTTCGTCCTTGAGTTTTTGCGGCTGGAGTACAGTAAGCCCGTGTTCCACGGCGTATTGTTTGACGGGGCTTGCCTGAAGCACACTGCCATGTCTTCCGATGGGTTTGTCGGGCATGGTCACGACTCCTACGACGTTGTATCCGCCTTCTACCAGAGCACGCAGGCTCTCGACGGCAAACTCAGGTGTACCCATGAATACTATTCTCACGCTGTTCTTGTCCATGATAGATAGTTTTTTTGTTGTGGATAAGGGGGGAATCAGTCGGAAGTGAAATTCACGAGTGTCCGTCGGTAGGTGTTGAAGAGTCCAGAACGTGAAATGAAACCGATGTAGGTTCCGTCGTTGCGTATGACGGGAAGGTTCCATTCATGGGTCTTCTCAAATTTCCGGGTGACCACCCCCATGGTATCGGTCACGACGATGGCCGCTTTGACCTCAGTCATGAATTTGGCCACATTGTATTTTCGATAAAGTTCAGGTCTGAAGATGTATTGACGTACTGAGTCGAGCCTGAGCAGTCCTATCAGTTTTCCGCCTCGGTCCACCACTGGGAAAATATTCCTGTTGGATTTGCTGATGATTTGTACCAGCTCTCTCAGGTCCATGTCGGGATATACAGGAATGAAGTTCTTCTCCACCAGTGCATTCATGTTCATGAACTGCAGCACTGCCTTGTCCTTGTCGTGGGTAATCAGCTCTCCTTTCTTGGCCAGTCGCATGGCATAGATGCTATGCGGTTCGAACACTACGATGGTGAGGTAAGACACCACCGACACAATCATGATAGGCACAAAGAGCTCATAGCCTCCTGTCAGCTCTGCGATGAGGAAGATGCCTGTCAGCGGTGCGTGCATGATGCCCGACATGAGTCCTGCCATTCCATAGAGCGCGAAGTTCTTGGTGGCCAGGTTCTCGTTCATCACTTCGTATCCGTTCCAGATGCTGGCGAAGACAAATCCCGCTATGCACCCCAGGAACAGGCTGGGTGCGAATACTCCTCCACATCCTCCACCGCCATTGGTGGAGGTGGTGGCGAACACTTTGAAGACCATCACCAGTGAAAGGTAGATAAGAAGACTTCTTGAATTACTACTGTAGAAGAGTGAGTTGTGCATGATGTTGGCGGCGGAGTCGTTGTTGAGGAGTTGCGCTATCACATCGTATCCCTCTCCATAGAGCACAGGGAAGAAGAAGATGAGCACACCCAATACTGACGCGCCAAGGAGGAACTTATACAAGCCGCTCTTGATGCCCCCGAAGATGCCCTCGAACCAATTCATCGCGCGGGTGAAATACAGCGACACAAGTCCACACACCATACCGAGCAGAATGCACGCGGGGATGACTTGGATAGAAAAAGGACGGTCGAGAGAGAAAGAGAACATGGACTCTGTGCCATAAAAAGCGTAGGACACGCAGGCCGAAGTGACACACGTCACCAACAGCGGTAGCAAAGAAGCCATATTCAAGTCGAGCATCAACACTTCAAGCACAAAAACCAGTCCGGCGATAGGAGCCTTGAAGATGCTGGCAACGGCGCCAGCGGCTCCACACCCCACCAACAGCATCATGGTATTTCCCCGCACGTGAAACCGTCGTCCCAGATTGCTTCCTATTGCGCTGCCAGTCAGCACAATAGGAGCCTCTGCTCCTACACTTCCTCCAAATCCGATGGTGATGCCGCTGGCCACAATACTCGACCAGACGTTGTGGCTCTTGATTCTCGCCTTGCGGCGGGAGATGGCGAAGAGAATCTTCGTCACTCCATGGCTGATGTCATCGCGCACCACATAACGCACCACCAAAGAGGTGACAAGAATGCCGACAGCGGGATAAACCAAATAGAGGAGGTTGATGCTCTCAGGTGCGAAACGCTCGGTGAGCAGAATACGTATTTCGCTGACGAGGTATTTGAGCACATAACTGGCTAAAGCGGTAAGCACACCTACAATGAGGCTCAGTCCCAGCACCACGTTGCGTTCACTGGTGACGGAACGCAACCAGTCTGTGAATCGGTTGAACAACCGGAGGTATCGGCGCAAGCCTTGTTGTGATACTAACCTCATCTGTACTTACTGTTTTTATACAATATCTCAGTTCACAATATATTCATCCGAGGCAATAACGTCTGCCATGATTATGCGGACGCGGCAGTCGCGTCCTTAAGGGGGCATACTTGCGCAGGGTTATTCCCTAATGATGGTGAACTCCCCGTTCTCGCTCATCTTGATGATGCTGGAAGGTTTGTTCTTCTCTTTTCCTTGCCAACTGTAATGGACCACATAGTCAACAGCATTCTTGATTTCATCGGATATTTCGCTGAAGTTCCGAGGTGTGGCTTCCCCACTGATGTTCGCACTGGTCGATACCACAGGTTTCTGCATCCTGAAGCATAATTCCTTGGAAAACTCCTCGCGTGTGATTCTTATTCCCACGCTGCCGTCTTCCGCCAGAAGGTTGGGTGCAAGTCCTGTGGCGTTGTCAAAGATGATGGTCAGCGGTTTTGTCGCTAACTCAATCATGTCCCATGTGACATCGGCCACATGGCGTACATAGCGCGACAAGCGTGCTTCGCTGTCCACAAGGCAAATCATGGCCTTGCTGTCGTCGCGCCGTTTGATTTCATATATTCTTTTCACAGCCTCGGCATTGGTGGCGTCGCAGCCAATGCCCCATACAGTGTCAGTGGGGTAGAGTATCACACCTCCAGCCCGCATCACTTCAACGGCTTTTTTCACTTCGTCTTTCAGCATATTGTCTTTTTGTTCTGAGTGTTCTGAAAATTCGGATAAATCTGATTATTCTGAATAGGAGGTCAGAATTCGCTGGTAAAATGGAATTTGATGTGTTCGAAATCGTGTTGAGCCATTTGGAGCACATAGTTGCTGTCGGCCAAGAACACATCACGACCTTCTCTGTCTTTGGCCATGAACTGGTACTTCCGTTTCTTGAAATTGTCGAGTTGTTGTTCATCGTCGCTCTCTATCCAACAAGCCTTGTAGAGGTTGGCTGGCTCCCACCGGCAAAGGGCGTTGTATTCGTTCTCCAGTCGGTATTGTATCACCTCGAACTGCAGTTGGCCTACCGTACCGATAATCTTTCGGTTGTTGAACTGATTGACAAATAATTGTGCGACACCTTCGTCCATCAACTGCTCGATGCCCTTGTTGAGTTGCTTGGTTTTCATTGGGTCGGCGTTCTCAATATATTTGAACATCTCGGGCGAGAAACTGGGCAACCCTCTGAAATGCAGCAGTTCGCCCTCGGTGAGTGTGTCGCCAATCTTGAATATCCCGTTGTCGGGCAATCCGATGATGTCGCCAGGATAGGCTTCTTCTATTGTGCTCTTGCGTTGCGCCATGAACTGGGTGGGCGACGAGAACCGCACTGTTTTTCCTTGTCTGACATGGAGGTAGGGCGCATTTCGTACGAACTTACCGGAGCAGACCTTACAGAAGGCAGTGCATGAGCGGTGGTTGGGGTCGATGTTGGCGGTGATTTTGAAGATGAACCCAGTGAATTTAGGTTCTTCGGGTTGCACGATGCGTTCCTCGGCCTTGGTGCCACGGGGTGAAGGCGCGATTTCCACAAAGCAATCGAGCAGTTCCTGCACACCGAAGTTGTTGAGGGCAGACCCGAAGAACACGGGAGCCAATTCTCCGGCAAGATAGTCGTCGACATTGAACTCGGAATACACGCCATCCACCAGTTCAAGGTCCTCACGGAGTTTAGAAGCGTCGCTCTCACCTACTTGTTCGTCAAGTTCTGGGCTGTCGATATCCACTTCCACTTTCTCTGTCACGGTCTGCTTGCTTGGAGTGAAAAGGTTGAGTTTCTGCTCATAGATGTTATAGACACCCTTGAAACGCTGTCCTTGGTTGATAGGCCAGCTCAATGGGCGCACACTGATTTGCAATTCCTCCTCCACCTCGTCGAGCAGGTCGAAAGGATCCCTTCCTTCACGGTCCATCTTGTTCATGAAGACAATGACAGGGGTCTTCCTCATTCGGCAGACGGTCATCAGCTTTCGTGTCTGTGCCTCCACTCCTTTCGCGCTGTCAATGACGATAATCACACTGTCAACGGCGGTGAGTGTACGGAAGGTGTCCTCGGCGAAGTCCTGGTGTCCAGGGGTGTCGAGGATGTTTACCTTGAAGTCCTTGTAGTCGAATTCCATCACCGATGTGGAGACGGAGATGCCGCGCTGCTTCTCTATGTCCATCCAGTCGGATGTGGCGGTCTTCTTGATTTTGTTCGACTTCACTGCGCCAGCCACTTGAATCTGTCCTCCGAACAAGAGCAGTTTCTCAGTGAGTGTGGTCTTACCTGCATCGGGGTGCGACACGATGGCGAAGGTGCGTCTGCGTTCTATTTCGTTCATCATTTTGTTTCAGTGTTGTTTATCCTTCAGCAAGGAGTTCGCTGATACATTGAGCCAGCGATGGTTCCCAGTGGCTGATGCTGATGCCGTAGGTGTTTTTGATTTTGGTCTTGTCGAGCACCGAGTAATGCGGTCTTGTGGCGGGTGTGGGGTACTCTGCCGTATGAATGGGAAGCACTTTGCAGCTGTCGATGCCGGCAATGCGGTGGATAGTGCAAGTGAAATCGTACCAAGAGGTTACGCCTTCGTTGCTGAAGTGATAAATGCCTGGCACAATGCCGTGGCGTATGATGGCAGAGATGGCTGCGGCGAGGTCGCGTGCATAGGTTGGGGTGCCTATCTGGTCGAACACCACGTTCAGTGATTCCCGTTCCTTGCCCAAACGCATCATGGTCTTCACGAAGTTGCCTCCGAAGCGGGAGTAAAGCCATGCCGTGCGGATAATCACAGCCTGAGGGCATGCCGCCATCACTTGCTGCTCGCCCTCAAGTTTGGTGCTTCCATACACAGAGCAGGGGCAGGTGGGCTCGTCCTCTTGATAGGGCACATGAGCAGTGCCGTCGAACACGTAGTCGGTGCTGACCTGGATGATGGTGCCTTTGCGTCGGGCTATGGCTTTGGCAAGATAGCCTGGAGCCACGCTGTTGAGCAGGTGGCACAATTCCACATTGCTTTCCGACTTGTCGACATTGGTGTAGGCCGCGCAGTTGACTATGCAATCTATCTCATGCTCGTCCACAAAGGCATTGATAGCCTGCTCGTCAGTGATATCGAGTTCCTCCACATCGGTGAAGAAATAGTTGTAGGATACATTCTCCGGCAATTTCGATTGCAGTTGCATCTCATTGCCCAGCTGACCTTTGCAACCTGTTATCAGTATATTCTTGATCATTGTTATTTTTGTTTTGTCTGTTCGGAATTAACAGAAGCTCTTTAGAAACGTTTTGCATGAAACTCAAATGTCTTTCACAAAACGAGATTTGAACTTTTCGGTATGTGAGTTTATATGTATGAGCGTAATCGCTGTACGCTATGTCTTGTGCTTTTGTCGGCTCGTTTGCTCAATCAAAGTCAAGTTCTCCGGCCTTTTCCTTTTTGTAGTAATCGGACAGCAGAGCCACGAATTTCGCCACCTCGGCCAAAGCGAGCTCAGTGTCGCCACTGACCTTCTTTCCTTGCAGGTGGAGGAGCATCAGACCATAGAGAGCGTCGAGACATGTCTCCACCTCGTCTTTCTCCTCCTCGCCTCCTTGGCGGTTCTTGGCTCTCAGCTCCACGATGAATGGCAGGATGTGGTAGTAGGCAGAACTGTAATCGGCGAACTTGGGAGTGCGCAGGAGCCTGAGGTGCAGGTCGGTCAGCATGATGATGATGTTCTTGTTGATTTGGAGGTGTCCTCGTTTTTCCACCCCTTCCTCACGCATCATGGTTATCAATTGTTCATACCAGCCCACAAGTTGTTCTTTCTGTTCGCCCTCAGCCTTGAACTGCGACAGGTAACCTTCGGCCAACCGTTCAATGTCGAGCCCGTTGGCGCGGATGATATCTTCCACTTGCCACATATACAGCAGGTACTCTGCGATGCTGCTTTCCCTAAGCTTGTCTGATATATACATTGCTCCAGATGACTTTTATTAACCTTCTGATGATGTTGTCTTGATGCTACATGCCGAAAGTCGGGAACTCCAGCCATCCCTTCAGGGAATAGAGCAGGATTCCTATAGAAACCAGTATCACCACAGAGCCAATCACACGGTTGATGACCCACAGCCCTCGTTCCTCAAACCTGTTGCGGACCTTATCGATGAGATAGGTCAGGCAGAACCACCACGCCACAGCCCCGCAAATCAGAGCCAGATAGCCCATGACCTGATGAAAATGGCGTCCTGGCACGATGAAGATGAACTGTCCGAAAAGCGCGATGAAGAGGAAGATAATGGCAGGGTTGCTTACGGTGACGATGAATCCTGTGACGAAATTATGAATCAATGAACCTTTGTTGTGCGACACATGGCGGATTTCCTTTGCTGGATTGGAGTTGAAAGTGAATATTCCGAAGATGAGCAGCAATGCACTGCCTATCATCTTCACCCAGAACAGCACTTGAGGGTTTTCAATGATATCCATCACGAACGACATGCCGTAACCCGTGATTAAAGCGTAGATAATGTCGCTGAGCGATGCGCCCAGCCCTGTGGCGAGCCCGTATACACGTCCCTTGTTCATGGTGCGCTGCACACACAACACACCTGTGGGACCCATCGGTGCAGATACCACTATGCCGATAACGAATCCCTTGACAATCATCTCCAGCACGCTAATCGTCTGTTGCCAAGGGATAAAGGCTATATGTTGGACTATACTGTTTTGTAAGAATTGCATAATATAAATGCAAAGTTCTGAATTTTCGGCGAGAAAAACTAATAATTTAACCTAAAGTTGTAGATTTGCCCGCTTTTTGGGTAGTTATGACCGCATATCCATGTCTTCGGCGGCACTATGCCCATATGGGAGTGTGAGCTTTTTGACAAGCCAATGCTCAAAGGCTATTTCCTGTCGAGTTCTCCAGCCAGCGATTGTCCCATCATGTACCTCACCTTGCGAGGGTCGTCGTAGTGGCCCAATAGGAACATCAGTTTTGTGATGGCTGCCTCGATGGTCATGTTGTGTCCGCTCACCACGCCTGAGTCCAGCAGTTGGCGTCCCGTTTCGTACCGGCCCATCTCCACGCAGCCCGTCTGGCATTGGGTGATGTTGACGATGACCTTTCCTGCATCGGTTGCTTCTCTCAACGCATCGGCCAACCATGTGTGCTGAGGAGCGTTCCCGGACCCGAAGGTGCGCAGTATCAGGCCCTTGACCAGTTCCTTGGCGAAAAGATGCCTCACCAATTGCTCTTCAAGGCCTGGGAACAGCGTGATGGCAAGCACATGTGTGTCGAGCAGAAAATGAGGTTTCAGGGGAAGGGTAGGGTCGGGATGGCGTATCAGTTCGGTGGCGTATGTGATATCGACTCCTGCATGTCCCAGTGGAGGGAAGTTGTTTGAGCGGAAAGCGTTGAAGTTGTCTGCAGAGAACTTTGTGGTGCGGTTTCCTCGGAACAGCCTTTGTTGGAAGTACACGCACACCTCAGGCACCATCGGCTGCCCCTCCTCGTCTCTAGCCGCAGCTATTTCCACAGCAGTGATCAGGTTCTCCTTGCCATCGGTACGAAGCATTCCTATGGGCAACTGGCTCCCAGTGAGTACCACAGGCTTCGACAGGTTCTCCAGCATGAAACTCAGCGCTGATGCCGTGTAAGCCATCGTGTCGGTGCCATGAAGGACGACAAAACCATCGAAATTGTCGTAATTGTAATTGATGATTTTGACCAGTTTCTTCCACACTTCAGGGCTCATGTCGGATGAGTCGATAGGCGGGTCGAACTGATAGGCTTGTATGGCGTAGTCGAATCGGTTGAGTTCAGGCACATTGGCGCGCAGGTGGTCGAAGTTAAAGGCCTCGAAAGCACCTGTGGTGTGGTTCTGAATCATACCTATCGTACCTCCTGTGTAAATCAGCATCACACGGGGTTTGGAATTAAAGGCGAAGTTTTTCATAATGCAAAAATACGATTTTTACTTTAATTTCATGTTGTTTTTACAAAATCTTGTGCTAAATTTGTAACCGAATGGACAATGAACAAATCGTGTCAATGATTTCAATCAACGATATTGATGCGATTCGTGAATTCTCCTGATAATGCCATTAACCTAAACTCTTTTATTAACTAACTTAATAATAATTAATTGTGATGATGAAAAGATTATTCCAAACTTTCTTTTTACTGCTACTCGCACACTTCTCCGCGACAAGTTCCATTGCTCAGGACGGAACCGAGGCCGATTTCCGCAAATGGGCCATCACACCTCCTATGGGATGGAACTCTTGGGACTGCTACTACAGCAGTGTCAACGAGAAGATTGTCATGCAGAACGCACGTTGGCAACGCGACAACCTCTTGCTGTATGGATGGGAATATGTGGTGGTTGATATCCGGTGGTATGCCAATCACCCGTCCCTTGGTGGAGGCAACTACAACCAACAGACTGGCTCTAAAGGACCTGACTGTGTCATTGACAAGTACGGGCGTTATCTTCCGTCGCCAACCCGTTTCCCCTCGGCCATGAAGGACGGCAAGAACCAAGGGTTCAAGGCGTTGGCCGACTCCATCCACGCCATGGGTATGAAGTTCGGCATCCACATCATGAGAGGCTTGCCCAAGTATATCCTCAACGCACCCTCCAATTACAGCCTCAAGGGTGCTGAGGGAGTGGCGTGGAGCAATGTCTATGCCAGCACCACTCCAGCATGCACATGGCTGAAGGACAATCTGACTGTCAGGAACAACAAATATGGACAACTTTACTATAACTCTATCGTTGACCTCTATGCCTCTTGGGGTGTTGACTTCATTAAAGTTGACGACATGTCAAGACCTTTCTATAGCGATGAAATCAAGATGCTCCGCAAGGCCATCGACCAATGCGGACGCCCTATCGTGTTGAGCCTTAGTCCTGGAAAGACACAGCCTGCTTACGTGCAGGACTGTCTTGACAATGCCAACCAATGGCGAATGATGGACGACCTGTGGGACAACTGGACCAGTGTGAAAGCGGTGTTCAACGAGGCTCATCTATGGCAGCCCTATTATCGACCAGGCAACTATGCCGACTGCGACATGCTGCCCTTGGGACGCATCTCCATGACTGTGGCCGATGCCGGATATACGGGTGCCAACAGCGGACGTAACACCAACCTCACCCGCGACGAGCAATATACGATGATGACCTTGTGGGGAGTCTGCCATTCACCGCTCTTCTTTGGAGGGGAAATGACCCGCAACGACAGTTTCACCACCTCGTTGCTCACCAACAGCGAGTACCTCCGTATGCACGCTTATGGCATGAACGCACATCAAGTGCAGAACAGAAGCGGTAAAATCGTATGGACATCCATCGACCCCTCTAACGGTGACCGATGGCTCGCGCTTTTCTACACGGATGCCGGTAACGGATGGATTTACGATGACAGAGCGCTTTTTGGCAGCGAGACGGTTACCTACACCACCGACGGACATAAGGTGGACGTGGACATCGCTCTACCTGAAGGCACTGATACTTTGGCGCTAGTGGTGGATGACGGCGGCGACAATTGGAACTATGACCACGGTGACTGGATCAATCCCACCTTCATCTCCAAGAATGGTTATGAAGTGCCTATGACTGGCGATTTTGTGCTCAAGCGCTACACCAACTCCTACTACAACATCATCCGCGAGAACACCAATGTCTATGGCAATGGGAAGATGAGCGTCATGAACACCAAGTACGACCGCGGTTTTTCCTCCGATGCCAATTCACTGCTCATCTGCTCCGTACCTGACTCCATTGTGGCATTCAAGGCCATGGCTGCACTCGACGACTCAGGCATAGGCCAGCCTAATGCCACCACGTCCATACGATTCTACGTCTTCGACTGCGACCCACGTGTCACCGCAAAGAATGCACCTAACTCCGTCAGTTACAATATAGACCTCCGTGACTACGGATACGCTTCAGGTCAGCAGGTTGAGGTGTATGATGTGTGGGCTGAAAAAGGACTTGGAACCTGTAAGGACGCCGAACTGACCATGACTGTTCCAAAGCATGGCGCAAAACTGCTCCGTTTGAGGCCAGAGCGTGCCGAAGGCAACAACATCAGCCTCAAGGCTACTGCCGATGGAGAAAACGCATTCCTCCTCACAGCCGACATTGAAGGCGAACCCGACAGCACAAGTTATGTCCAGTTCTTCATCGATGGAAAGGCCGTGGGAAGCGTCAAAGTCGGCGAATCGAAATCTGTGGCCTATCATGCCACAGGTCTGAATGAGGGCACACATAAGTTCAAGGCTTGCTACAGCGGTAGCATACAGACATCCTCGGCTGTTTCAAACATCGTCAGCATGGAGGTGGTCAATCACATACAGGCCACTAATGACGTTCCACTGAAAGTGACGGCAGCCAAGGGATTGATACAATTGTCGGAAGGACTTCAGGATGCCCCCGTGCGCATCTATAATGCCGACGGACAGCTGGCAGCCACAGGCAAGACCGGAGCAGACGGTTGCTTCAAGGCCGCCTTACCCGCAGGCATTTATATCATCCTTGCAGAAGCCAACGTTACGAAAGTGTTGGTGAGATAAACTCGAGATTTCAGACAATGGCTATCCACTGGCTACATACCACCCTGTTAGGATGCTGTCTGACGGCCTTGCCGGCGAAGTCTCAGACTTTCACCATACAGCAGGTCAATGACACGCTTAACGTCCTCTGTCTGCAAACAGGCCAGCAGGTCAACAAATGGAAACTGCCATATCCTGTCTATCGGTTCCAGGCAGGTGATGTGGATGGCGATGGTACGGTGGATGCCTTAGTAGGGGTTGTCAAAGCCACACGCTTTTACCCGGAAAAAGGAAGGCGCATCTTCATTTTCAAGAACTACCATGGCAAGATTCGTGCGATGTGGATGGGTTCAAAATTGGGTGGAATCCTCCATGACTTCAGGTTCAAGGACGGCAGGATAAGGGCGTTGGAGGCCACTACTGACGGACGTTTTGTCGTGGCTGAATACCAATGGGCGCACTTTGGAGTGGAGTTCTGCCGATTCCTCGCCACCAATGTCTCTCTTGACGAAGCAAGGCAAACTTTCAACGCCGATTAGCCCCCGATAGCAACAACAATTATCAAAACATAACCCGATTAATAACTAACACACTGAGCCTATGAGAAACAATCTATTACTGGTTATATCAGCATTGCTGCTGATAGCCTGCGCAGAACAGAAGAAAACAGATCTTCTCGTTCCCGCCAGTGTTCCGCCCTCCAAGCTGGAAGTCGAGAAACTCAATGGTGAAATCGACCTCAAACAGGACATCACTGGTTACAGTCTCAGCGACTTGCGAATCCTGCGGAATGCCTTCGCTGCACGCCAGGGCTACTGCTTTATGAATGCCGACCTGAGAGGCATCTTCTCGACCACGACCTGGTACGACTCCCTCATGGAAAAGCGCTTCTGGATAGAAGAAGAGCAGCAATACGGCGAGAGCGATGGAGACACTCCCACCATCGCACCCATCTCCTACACTGATGAGGAAACAGCCTTCATCAACAAAATCAAAGCTCGCGAAGACGAACTGCTCAAATTGAACTACAAGGGAAACGATGGATGGGTGGTCAACGTGACCAACATCATCAATCCCTTCCAACTCAACGAGTTTGATGAAGACCTCGCCACAGCTCTGGCCAACTACGGTTTCGCCATCGTGCCACAGAATGAGGACCAGTTATTCCAAATCTACGAACGAAACGACTACCGCAACTTCCCCAACTTCATCACCACAGACCTTTTCTTGCAAGCCTTCCACCTCTATTTCGACTGCGTACTCCGACAGGTGGAGCAGGAGAAGTTCATACCCGAGCTCTTGCATTTCACCGACCTCCTCTGCGGAGAGATGAAGGCCATAGCCAACGGCGCTGGCAGTGAGGAAACCAAAAAAGCCGCAGCCTACAACCAGGCTTATTTCGCTATCGCTAACGCACTGCTTTCCGGACAACCCCTGAAAAACGTGCCTGCCGAGTACATGAAAATGGCAGAGCAAGAGATAAAAAATGTACACGAAGCACAAACATGTAAATCCGAATTTCTCGAGTACAATGACGTGCCTTTCGTTTACAACATCTACCGGCCTCGGGGACACTACACACGCAACGACAAACTCAAGCATTACTTCGAGGGAATGATGTGGCTGCAGAACGTGCCTTTCGGTAGCGACAAGCCTAACCAACTCCGAAGGGCACTCCTCATGGCCGACGTGGTTGGCAACGACGTCGGACTTACTGGAACCTACAAAAGCATCGCCGACCCCATCACCTTCCTTATGGGAGAACCCGACAATGTCAACATACTACAGGTCAACGACTTGCTCAAGCAGAACGGCCTTACCATCGACCAAGTGATGACAGACGACAAGGCTCTTGGCAAGATTAAGACGGCCATAGAGGAACTCGACAAGAAACAGACGCGTATCAAACCCAAACTCTCCCTCACAAGCGAGGTTAAGATTAACTTCATGCCACAGCGCTATGTGCCAGATGCTGAGGTCCTACAAGAGATGGTAGACTATGAAAGCAAGCCAACTAAGCGAGGCACTCCCAAAGGACTTGATGTGATGGCAGCCATCGGTATTCCGCAAGCGGAACGAATCCTCATTGACGAACTCAAGGAAGACAAGCAGTGGAGCGAATACGTGCCAACCCTCAAGAAAATGAAGGAGCGCATGGCGGAAATCGACTGGGACGCCTCAGTCTCCAACCGATGGATAGCAACGATGAAGGATGTGAACACACAACCTGAAAACGCGCCCTATTTCATGAACACACCACAGTGGAGGAAGAAAAACCTTAATACAGCGCTGGCATCATGGGCAGAGCTCAAGCATGACGCCATTCTCTACGCCAAACAACCTTTTGGCGCCGAATGTGGTGGCGGAGGACCACCTGAACCCGTCTGCCGCGGTTATGTGGAACCCAATGTGGCATACTGGCAGAAAGCTATCGAACTGCTCGACGCCACAAAGAGTCTGCTCCAAAAGTACGATCTCATTACAGAGGAAATCGATAACGTCTCGCTTGACCTTCATGAGAAAGCGGAGTTCCTCCTCGCCGTGAGCCAAAAGGAGCTCAAAGGTGAGAAACTCACCGATGAGGAATACGGACAGATAGAGTACATGGGTGCTGCCTTCGAATATACCACCCTTAACATTCTGAGAGAGCCTAACCAGTACCTCTCTGGATGGGATGACATACAAAGCGCTGACAAGAAGATTGCGCTTGTGGCCGATGTCTATACCGCCAATTCGGAAAACAACGAAAACAAGTGTGTGCTGTATGAGGCTGTGGGACCAGCCCATGAGGTTTATGTCGTAGTCGAAATCGAGGGCTACCTTTACCTCACACGTGGTGCGGTCTTCTCATATCGTGAATTCGGAGAAGCACTGGACACGCCGCGTCTCACCGATGAGGAATGGCAGCAGCAACTCGAAAGCAAGCCCGACAAGGGCATCCCCACATGGATGGAGGAAATCATTGTGCCTGAGAACGGTAAAGAACTCGACAATGAGCATATCTTCTACAGCTCAGGCTGCTAAGACACTGAAAAGCATATTCATCGCAGGGATGGCAGCAACGCTGCTGTCCCTGCCTTCCTATGGCCAGATAGACACACTCACCATCACATTCACTGGAGACGTGCTACTCGACCGAGGAGTAAGACAGCGCATCGAGCACACTGGAACTGAAGCGCTTTTCTCACCATCCATCGACTCGCTGTTCCAAGTATCAGACCTCGTTGTGGGCAATCTTGAATGCCCTGCAACTCGCATCCAACAACCCAACTTCAAAAAGTTCATTTTCCGAGCTGAGCCGGAATGGCTCGATTGCCTCAAACAACACGGCTTCACGCATCTCAATCTCGCCAACAACCATACCATCGACCAAGGTAGAAAAGGACTGATGGACACGCGCGACAACATCATCGCAGCTGGGATGACACCATTCGGAGCCGACACCACCATGAAGGCGGCCTCACAACCTCTCCTCCTCGCCATAAAACCACGACCGGTTTACATCCTCGCCTCTCTTAGAGTGGCTCTGGAGAACTTCCCATACCTACCACTCAAACCATGCCCAAGCCAAGAACCGATGGATAGCTTGATTCAACGAATCATCGACCTGCGGTCAAAGCAGCCCAGCGCCGTCATCATCGTCTCCCTTCATTGGGGAGGCGAGCACACACTCAAACCGGCATACCAACAGCGGATGCAGGCGCACCAACTTATCGACGCTGGAGCCGACATCCTCATATGCCACCACACCCACACCCTCCAGACCATTGAGCGTTACCAAGGCCATTATATCTACTACAGTATCGGTAATTTTATCTTCGACCAAGAACGTAACATCAACAGTAAGGCCGCAGTCGTTCAACTCACCGTCACTTCCGATTCTTTAGATGTGCACACTCACAACATCCAAATCCGCAAGTGTACTCCACACATCACTGAATGATTACCTGTATTTCATCATTCATTGACTAGCTGCGGAAAAGTTATGAATGCCCCAAGAAAACACGAAACCGAGAGGTAACGGCACAAAAAAACCTGCGCGGCTTCAATGAAGTCTTGCAGGTTCCAATTCCCTCGTTAGAGTTCGTTGTGCTTTCGCTAAGCTTTGCGTGTTCTGATTAGAGAGCAGCCTTTACAGTGTCAGCAGCGGCGCTAACAGCAGAGTCAGCCTGAGCAGCGAGAGTGTCGAGAGTAGAGTCAACCTCTTCAGCAACCTCAGTTGCGATAGAGTCAACAGTCTCAGCAGCCTTCTTAGGAGCGTCACCACAAGAAGCGAAAGAAACAGCCAAAACGGCTACGAACATAAATACTAACTTTTTCATTTTTTTCTTAACTTTAAAACGTTAAACAATCATTTGCTTTTTAAACCGATGCAAAATTAGTCACTTTATAAATACGTTGTATTCGCTAACAACGGATTTTTTTCAAAAACTCTGTTTTTTTCACATTTCAACCCTTATAAATACACAAATAGGCTAAAAATGTGCAGAAAATAGGGTGTATGTGTGCGATTACATGAATGTATTAACGACACTTAAAAGGCCATTCTGAATGCCAAGTTATTGATGTGTGCGGTAACACCGCAGATGGATTGATATTTATCCTTAATAACCCTTTTGCATAATAAAGTAATAGGAGATAAAAAACGCAAACAAGGTGTGTGCGTGTATATTTTGCGCAGAATTGGTTGGAAAGCCATAAAAAATGGGTAAATTTGCATGGAAAAAGGAAGGTAGTTCTCCTTTGCCCATTCATACCGATGATAGATACGAGTATATTGCAAGGAAAGAAAGCCGCCTATTTCACCTTGGGCTGCAAGCTGAACTTCGCTGAGACGTCTTCGATAGGAGACGCTTTGAAGCGACTGGGAGTTCGGACAGCAGAGGAAGGTGAGGTGGCGGATATCTGTGTGGTCAACACCTGTTCGGTAACTGAAGTTGCCGACCGCAAGTGCCGTCAGGGCATCCGCAGGATGGTGAAGTCCCATCCTGGGGCTTTCGTGGCAGTGACGGGTTGTTATGCCCAGTTGCTGCCAGGTGATATCATGGAGATAGAAGGTGTGGACCTTGTGGTTGGGACTGAACAGAAAGGCGATATCGTGAACTTGATTGCACAGAAGATGACAGAGCGCGAGACGGATACTTCGTCCTCACAACTGACCGTGCCAACAAAGGACATACGGCATTTCGCTCCTTCTTGCTCGCGTGGCGATAGGACACGCTATTTCTTGAAAGTTCAGGACGGTTGCAATTATTACTGCACATACTGTACCATTCCGTACGCCCGTGGCCGGAGTCGCAATGGCAGCATCGCGTCAATGGTTGAGCAGGCACGAAAAGTGGCTGAACAGGGCGGCAAGGAGATTGTGATTACGGGTGTGAATATCGGTGACTTCGGCCACTCGACAGGCGAAACCTTTTACGACCTTGTGCGTGCGCTCGACGCTGTGGAAGGTATCGAGCGTTATCGCATCTCGTCGATTGAGCCCAATCTGCTGACTGATGAGATTATTCGTTATGTGGCTTCCTCACGTGCCTTTATGCCCCATTTCCATATTCCTTTGCAGAGCGGAAGCGACGATGTGCTTCGGCTGATGCGGCGTAAATACGACACTGCTTTCTTCCGCCAGAAAATAGAACGGGTAAAAGAGGTGTTGCCCGATGCCTTTATCGGTGTGGATGTGATGGTGGGTTGCAGGGGTGAGACCGACCATTGTTTTGAAGAGGCTTACAGATTCATAGAGAGCATTGATGTGTCGCATCTGCATGTCTTCACTTATTCGGAGCGTCCTGGCACCAAGGCCTTAGAGATTCCCTATGTAGTGAGCCCTGAGCAGAAGCATGAGCGCAGCCAGCGTTTGTTGGCCTTGTCGGAACGGAAGACGCATGACTTCTATGCCCAATATATTAACAAGGTGAGGCCCGTGTTATTAGAGTACGCGCCAGCCAAACGCCCGATGCATGGGTTCACCGACAACTATGTGAAAGTAGAGGTGGAGAATCACCCTCTGCTCGACAACTCTATCGTGAACGTAAGGTTACTGCATTTCACGGCTGACGGTACTTCGTTGAAAGGAGATATACTGAATGGATAAGGTAGCGGTAGTGATATTGAACTGGAACGGCTCCGACATGATGCGCAAGTACCTGCCGGGAGTGGTGGCATGTACGGAGACGACATCCCGCGCCAAGGTTTATGTGGCCGATAATGGTTCGACCGATGGGTCGATGGAAATGGTCGGCGAGAACTTTCCGACTGTGGGCAAGATACAGCTCGACCGTAACTACGGATTCGCTGAAGGCTATAACAAGTCGTTGCGCTTGGTTGAGGCCGAGTACTATGTG
>JAFXVU010000184.1 GCA_017534705.1 Bacteroidaceae bacterium | reverse complement strand
TTAGGCGAAGCCAATGGTCAATGGTCAATGGTCAACGGTCAATGGTCAACGGTCAAAAATGCGATTAAGCGAGCGCAGAGCCGAACTTGTTCGAGCTATGCCGAGCGTGAGCATTTTAGGCGAAGCCAATGGTCAATGGTCAATGTTCAATGGTCAAAAATGCGATTAAGTGAGAGCAGAGCCGAACTTGTTCGAGCTATGCCAAGCGTGAGCATTTTAGGCGAAGCCAATGGTCAATGGTCAATGGTCAATGGTCAATGTTAAAGATCCTGTCCAATGTCAGAACGGAAGTATTTCTTCTCGAACTGAATCTTCTGCTGTTCCTTCATCGACTTGGCAAGTGCCTCAGCTTTGTCCTTACCATACGAGCTGACAGCGATGACGCGACCGCCGTTGGTCACGACCTGACCGTCTTTCAAGGCTGTACCGGCATGGAAGACAATGCTTCCTTCCACATCCTCGATACCTGTGATGGGATAACCCTTGCCGTATGCCTGGGGATAACCGCCCGAAACGAGCATCACACACACTGCTGCACGTGGGTCTTTCTCCAGCACCTTCTCGTCAAGGTTGCCCTCTGCCACGCCTTCAAGCAGTTCCACAAGGTCGCTCTTGATGCGCAGCATCACAGTTTCAGTCTCGGGGTCGCCCATGCGGCAATTGTACTCAATGACGTAGGGGTCGCCATCAACATTGATGAGCCCGAAGAAAATGAATCCCTTGTAGTCAAGTCCTTCGGCTGCCAAACCTTCCACTGTGGGACGAATGATGCGGTTCTCCACTTTCTCCATCCACTCCTTGTCTGCGAAAGATACAGGTGACACGCTGCCCATACCGCCTGTATTGAGACCTGTGTCATGCTCCCCAATGCGCTTGTAGTCCTTGGCCTCTGGCAGAATCTTGTAATGACTGCCATCTGTCAACACGAAAACTGAACACTCTATGCCACTGAGGAACTGTTCGATGACTACAGTGGCACTGGCATTACCGAACATGCCGTCAAGCATATCCTTGAATTCTTTCTTGGCCTCGTCGAGGTTGTCAATAATCAGCACTCCCTTGCCTGCGCATAGACCGTCAGCCTTCAGCACATAAGGTGGCTGCAGCGTCTCAAGGAACGCCAAACCCTCGTTGATGGTGGTGCCATTGAAACTCTTGTAAGCAGCTGTGGGAATGCCATGACGCATCATGAAGCCCTTGGCGAAGTCCTTGCTGCCTTCAAGCTGTGCTCCGGCCTTGGAAGGACCTATCACGGGGATATCCTTCAACTGCGAATCGGCTTTGAAGAAATCATAGATGCCTTTCACGAGTGGGTCCTCTGGACCTACCACCACCATATCGACACTGTTTGTAATAACAAAATCCTTGATGCCTTTGAAGTCGTCGGCCTTGAGGTTCACGTTCTCTCCAGCATTGGTGGTGCCTGCATTGCCTGGAGCAATGAATAGCTTCTCAACCTTTGGACTCTGGGCGATTTTCCATGCAAGGGCGTGTTCTCTGCCGCCGCTGCCCAATAATAAAATCTTCATCATATTTTGGTTTATTTGTCTATTTTTTCTTTCGGAATACCGTTATTCTAGGACAAAGAGATGATAGAATAACGAAAAATTTATTTGAGGAAGTCCTCGAAATAACGGGTGATGTGCTCGTGCAGATGTACGCGGTCAGTGCCCATCATATTATGCTCGTCGCCAGGATAGACGAAAAGGTCAGGATGGGTGCCGGCATCGATACAGGCACGGATGAACGACAATGAGTGCTGTGGAACGCAGGTGTTGTCGTTGCCACCATAGATGACGAGCAGACGTCCCTTGAGGTTCTGCGCTTTGTTCAGCAGACTCGTCTCTGCATAGCCTTCGGGGTTGGTTTGTGGAGTGTCCATATAACGTTCGCCGTACATCACCTCGTAGTACTTCCAGTCGATGACAGGACCACCGGCCACGCCCACCTTGAAGACATCCGGGTAAGTAGTCATGAGGCTTGTGGTCATGAATCCACCGAAACTCCAGCCATGAACACCAAGGCGTTCAGCATCGACGTAGGGCAAAGACTTGAGGTATTCCACACCTTTTATCTGGTCTTTCATCTCCTCCACACCGAGGTGACGGAAGGTGGCTTGTTCGAACGCCAGTCCTCTATGCTCACTTCCACGGTTGTCAAGGCAGAACATCACATAACCATTCTGAGCCATCCAAAGGTCCCATCCACGGGCTCCCCAGTTGCGACTGGCATCAATGTTGTGGGCATGTGGCCCTCCATACACATAGACCACTGCAGGGTATTTCTTTGCGGGGTCGAAGTCAGTGGGTAGGATGAGTCGGTAGTAGAGGTCTGTGACTCCGTCGGCTGCCTTGATGGTGCCAACCTTGATTTCAGGCACCTTGTAATCCTGCCAAGGATCGTCAGCATGATGGATGTTGACATACTTGCCGTCGGCCACATTCACAAGGTCTATGTTATAGGCTTGTGTTGGTGAAGAATAGCGGTCAATGACATAATTGCCATTTGGAGACAACTCGGGATAGTGGAATCCCTGGGCATCTCCAAGAGCCTTGCGCTTTCCGTTCATCCCCACACTCCACAGACTTATTCCAATGGGGTCATTTTCATTGCTGGCAAACACAACCTGCTTAAGCTTGGTGTTGAATCCTAGCAAATCGGTGACTTCAAACTTACCCGAAGTGAGTTGTTTCAATAGTTTACCGTCGGCGCTATAGAGATAAAGGTGGTTGTATCCGTCGCGCCTGGTCTGATAGATGAATTTACTGCCATCCCATGGCAGGAAAACGATGGGATGAAGTGGTTCCACGTACTTTTCGTTCTGTTCCTCAAAAAGCACTGCCTCCTTCTTTCCCGTTTCAGCGTCATAGCGGATGAGTTGCGCGTGGTTCTGGTCGCGGTTGAGTTCAATGAGATAAACCTTCTGCTCGTCAGGACTCCAGGCAATGTTGGTGAAATAGCGGTCGGTGGGGTCGGCTGTCTGAAGATAAATGGTGCTGCGGGTCTGAGGGTTGTAGATACCAACCTGAACCTTGTGACTGGTTTCGCCAGCCATGGGGTACTTGTCCGGAACAAGGGTCGCACAGCGGGTGGAGACATCAACCTGGGGATAGGTGCTGACCATCGACTGGTCCATACGGTAGAATGCCAGTTTGTTGCCCTTAGGACTCCAAAAAGTGCCTTTCTCTATACCGAACTCATTACGATGGACACTTTCGCCATAAACGATGTCGAGACTTCCATCACTGCTCACCTGACTGACTTGTCCGTCGGCGGTCTGCACATAAAGGTTATGCTCCTTGGTGTAGGCGGTGTTTTTAGATATGGGTTCGAAGTCTGAGTTGGAAGCCGAGGGCGAGTTGACCACAGTCCAAACCGTTTTCTTGTCTTGCCAATCAACCAATATCTGTTTGTCTTGGTGCTGAATCATCACCAACGACTTGTCTGGATAAGGGAAAGAAGCGTAGTAAAGGCTTCTGAGTGGCTGGTTGGCATGGATAATGCTATTAATCTCCTCGAGAGTAAAGAGGGTGCTGCCCTGACCTGTCTTGTTGTCGATAATGCTCACTTTGTCCAAGTCCAGCTCCACACAGTTGTCGCCCCACCATGTCACGTACTTTCTCGCGGGAGTGTGAGAGTAGTATGTTGAACCGCCTGGAATGAGGTCGTCTAAAGTGAAGAGTTTCTTGTCTTGGGCCATTGTAAGAGTCGTTGCTGCCAGCAAGGGCAAGAGCAACAGGTATTTGAAGGGTCTCATATTCTGAAAGGATTAGTTGTCGTTGCGTTTGAAAGGTTTACCGTCTTTGTCAAATCCCCATTCTTTGGTCGTTGAGTCAGTGGGCTTACCCTTGCCGCGGTCGTTACGTCTGCCTTTACCGCGATTCTTGTTGTCATCGTACTGACGGCCTCCACGTCTGTCATCTCGCTTTGGACGGTCCCTGAAACTCCGACGTGGACGGCCACCATCCTCACCGTCCTCACGACGAGAACGGTCTCTGAAACTCCGACGAGGACGAACGTCACCTTCGCCTTCCTCTCTATTCCTGAAACTCCTTCGTGGTCTGCCATCACCATCCTCTCGACGAGGACGGTCATTGTGGCTCCTGCGTGGACGCACCTCGTCATCACCTTCATCACGCTTCGGACGGCTGTCGCGGTGCATCTTCTCGGTTTGGGGAAGGTCACCGTCAAGGGTGTGTCCAAAACGACGGAGGAATCTCAAATGACGCTCATCGATTTCCTCCCTGTTTTCATCGCCTCTCTTGCCGAAAGGCACCCTTTCGCGTTCGAATCGCGACGACTCTCGATTGTCATCGTTGTTTCTGCGCTCTGATGCGTGTGGTTTATAGCGCTGGTTTCGCTGGCGGTCCTCGTCTGTCTTGATGTCGAGTCCCTCCTCCCGACGGTCACTGAGACGTCCTGAGAAAATCTGGTATTTGCGGAACTCACATTCGAGCGCACCGTTGAAAAGCGCGTACTTGGTAGAAGGGCGCATGCCGATGCTGTCAAAGCAC
The DNA here is from genome assembly GCA_017534705.1 of Bacteroidaceae bacterium. GTDB lineage: Bacteria > Bacteroidota > Bacteroidia > Bacteroidales > Bacteroidaceae > RUG11857. Next base: position 8,460 of record JAFXVU010000184.1, on the reverse strand, counting down.
TCCTGCCTATAACTGATAATCCAAGCGTCGTTGTCCACAAACTCGTGTTTCAACTTCTTTCCAATGAGCTCATAGAAAGCAAGCAGGTCGTCTGTGGTGATACGTTCACCATAAGGAGGGTTGGTGACCATGATGGCCTTTTCCTCGGGTTGTTTGAAATCGGCCATGTCTCTTTGTTCCACAGTCACAATATCGCTCACACCGGCTGCTTGTGCGTTTTTCTGTGCACCCGACACCACGTTGCGGTTGATGTCGTATCCATAGATATGATGATGGAACTCACGCTCCTGGGAGTCGTCGTTGTAGATACTCTCCAACAAATCGGGGTCAAAGTCCTTCCATTTTTCAAAGGCGAATTCCTTCCGGAAGAGTCCTGGCCAGATGTTTCTGGCGATGAGTGCTGCCTCGACGAGGATAGTGCCAGAGCCACACATGGGGTCAATGAAGTCGCATTCTCCATCCCATCCCGTGAGCATAATCATACCGGCGGCAAGCACTTCATTAATAGGAGCATCAACGGTGGCCACACGATAACCTCTTTTGTGAAGGCTCTCTCCACTGCTGTCGAGAGAGATGGAAACAAGGTCGTCGGCTATGTGCACGTTGATGTATAGCTTAGGATTGGTGAGCACCACATTGGGGCGGTCGCCTGTCTTCTCGCGGAAGTAGTCGGCAATGCCGTCCTTCACTTTGTAAGCCACAAACTTGGAGTGGCGGAACTCGTCGGAGAAAACGACAGTGTCGATACGGAAAGTGGTGTTGACATCCATATAGTCTAACCATTCGATGCTTTTAGCGGCATCGTAAAGCTCGTCGGCATCGTTGGCCTTGACTTCCTTGATAGGTTTGAGGATTCTCACTGCCGTACGAAGGCAGAAGTTAGCGCGGTACATCATCTCCTTGTCGCCAGTGAACGACACCATCCTGTTGCCTATCTGAACATCGTTGGCACCCAGCGATATCAGTTCTTGGGCAAGCACTTCCTCCAGTCCCTGGAAGGTCTTGGCAATGAGTTTGAATTCCTGATTTTCCATTTGAAAGTTTTAGTTGTGAAAAGCCATGCAGGAAGCAAGGCCGAAATTTTCTGCAAAATTACACAAAATATGTTGATTATCACGCTTGATGGAGGTAAAAACAGACTTTTGAACCATGAAGTAGCAACTCTACCACTCTGAATGGATGAAATAAACCATTCACAATGGTTATAAATTGGTCAAACGAGCCTTGGAAGGGAAAAGTCTTCAAGAGCAACAATCAGAATCCATAACCCATGGAAAAAATAAAGGTGTTGCGTCCGTGAGGCTCTTTCCTGCCAGTAAAGACCTGGTATTCGTAACTTAAGCCAAAAGTGATTCGCTGGCGCATCTGATATTGAGCCTTGAGTCCTAATCCCACAAGATAATGGTGCTGGTCTTCCACGTCATGATAAGTGGGATGAATTTTACCATGTTGATGCAAATACAAATAGGTGGCGGTGGCGTAGGGAGCGAAACTCCAAATGTCGTAACCGTTCTGGATGGGAAGATTGTATCCGAATCGACACGACACATCTCTCGAATGCACTGCACCCATCACACCGAGGAATGGGTCGAAATCATGCTCATAAAAGACATACAGAAGTTGCTGACAGGGCGAGAAACTCAATCCGCCATACAAATGCTTGTAGGTGAAGTCGGCGGATATGCCTTGTGTGTTGGCGACATTTCCCCATCTCTTTCCTGATATCCAGCTGGTTGTGAGTCCTATCGAAGCAGACCTAAGGGCATCTTTCCACGACACGACCTTGGTGTGTGGATATAGGTTTTCCCATTCATCCACGTCAGTCTTTATTTCTTGCTCTTCCTCTTCGTCGAAAAGCATGGTGCGCCAGGGGAAGACCTGGTTGCCTTTGAATGTTCCCAATATGCCATTGGGATGTTCGTCGGGGAAGACATCCGTCACATTCAGTATCTTGTATTCATCCTCAGCGGCAAAGCCAGTGGTGGAGAAGCGGTAAGCCATACCATTGTTGAACACCACGACTTCAAGCAAGATGCCAGCGACCGACTCCAAAACCAAACCTCTGTACCTTCCTTTTAGTCCTGCTTTGTTGAGCACTTCAAGGTCGTCAGCGGAAATGGTTATGGTGGTGTTTGTGCCACTAATCATATCCGATTTACCGAAAGAAGCCCTTCTGCCATGAGACAAGATTTCAAGCCCTATCTCGCGACTGTGAAAATAAAGTTTACCATTCGCCATTACCGTCATTCTCACTTTTTCCGAGCGCAGGAACTTACTTCTGACCCCCGCTCTTCTGTCAGTCTTGAAATCTACCGTGGCTGACATATTGGGTGAAGACACAGAGTACTGTGCGTTAGCGCAAAGGGGAATCATCAGACATAGCAGAAAGAAAAAACAATGCTTCATAAATAACGGATTTTTCATACCAATAACACTATCAATGTGTTGTGTGGACAAAGGTACGCTTTTTGTAAAAAAATACCAAGCGAAAAGATAGTTTTTTTAAAAACCGTAACCCATAGAGAAAATGAAGGAGTTGCGTCCGTGTGGTTCTTTCCTGCCAGTAAAGAACTGGTATTCGTAACTTAAACCCAAGGTGATTCGCTGGCGCATCTGGTATTGAGCCTTGAGTCCTAATCCCACAAGATAATGGTGATGGTCTTCCACATCTTTATAGGTGGGATGTATTTTCCCATGTTGGTGCAGGTTCAAGTATGTGGCTGTGGCATAGGGAGCGAAAGTCCAGATGTCATAACCATTCTGGATGGGCAGATTGTATCCAAAACGGCACGACATATCCCACGAACGTACACTGCCCACCACACCGATGAAAGGGTCATAATCATACTCCCAGACCACATAGAGTATCTCGTAGCATGGTGTACAACTCAATCCACCATACAAATGCTTGTAGGCGAAGTCGGCGGATATACCTTGCGATGTGGAAACATTTCCCCATCTCTTTCCTGATATCCAATTGGTCGTGAGTCCTATTGAAGCTGACCTAAGGGCATCTTTCCATGACACGACCTTAGTGTGAGGATATAGACTTTCCCACTCATCCGCGTCAGTCTTTTTTTCTTGCTCTTCCTCTTCGACGAAAAGCATGGTGCGCCAAGGGAAAACCTGGTCGCCTTTGAATGTTCCCAATATGCCATTAGGATGTTCGTCGGGAAAGACATCCGTCACATTCAGTATCTTGTATTCATCTTCAGCGTTAAAACCTGCGGTGGAGAAACGGTAAGACATACCGTTGTTGAACACCACGATTTCAAGGATGATGCCTGCAACCGATTCCAGCACCAGTCCATAGTGCCTACCTTGAAGTCCTGCAGTCTTCAACACATTAAGGTCATCGGCGGAAATGGTTTGTGTTGTATGGTAACTATTGACTATGTCGGACTTACCGAAGGAAGACCTCCTGCCATGAGACAAGATTTCAAGTCCTATCTCACGGTTGCGAATAATCTTCTGCCCCTTTACGGTAACACTCATCCTCATGACGTAAGGGCGCATAATCTTGCTTCTGATACCATGCTTCTTATCTGCGTCGAGTCTTACCCATGCACTCATGTCAGGAGAGGGTATGGAATACTGTGCTTTGGCGTGAAAAGACAGCATGAGGCAAAAAAGGAATAAAACGTATTTTTTCATATCTGCATCTGTTTTTGTCCTGAACTTAATCACTGAAGTTTCGGAAGTTATAAAAAGGAGTTAAATAGGGAGTTTAGCCATCCGTGCTGGCTGAAAGTTAAGCACTTTCGTGCTGGACGATACTACGGCAATTCAATGCTATTGTCCTGTGCATAGCACATAACTCCCAAGAGCGAAGCGAGTTTACTTCCATTTTTTACTTCCATTTTTACTTCCGAAAGATGAATTAATCACTCTACCACTTCTCTTGGATGATAATCGAAAAGTAATTGGTTTTCCCTCAGCGTCTGAACGTTGAGGCTTGGAATGACGTTTCCTTTCCAGTTCGCTCCCCAGGCGTCAAAAGGCTCTCCTTCTGGCTCATAATAGGTGATGTCAGTGATTCCGACAGGCAGTGGGTCGAATACCAGTAAAAATGAGATGTAATCGCCTGGAAGTCCTTCTACCCAAAAGTTATGTCCGATGGGATAATCCACCACTCCACGCAGCTTGTATTGTTTTCCGTTTCCGTCAACTAGCAAGGTTCCCGGTTCAACATTGTATTTCTCGCGCAACCAGTGTTGTTCTTTGGCTATAGCAAGGTATGTGGCTTCAGTGAAATGCCATAACGCCATGGTGTTATTCTTCACAGGTTTAATGAGATGGGCATCTGCATAAACAGCCCATGAGTTCTCATCACTTTTCTCATATTGACGTTCTTCTTTGATAAGGTGCGGATAATGGAAATTGGGGATACTGTCGAAATACCATCCCATGGCTAAATATTCTATCATCCTGTTCCTATGCAGTTTGAGTTCCCTGTCGCCTCGCAAGAACCAGTTAGGTACTCCATAAATAGAAATACTTCTTGTGGTTTTAGGCAGTGGAGGGAAATAGATACGTAGGTCGAGAATATCCCCTTTTTTCGCTCTGGCACCAAAATGTTTACCCCAGCAGTTGGGTTCAGTTCGACGTGCCCTGTAGTGTATGCCAGTTTCTCGATCAAGTATAAAGGTCTCCTCATTGGCCAACCATAGATTGGTTACCGCATCGCCAGGCATGACGAGACAGCAGTGAAGCACCGTTTCGCCATTCTCTTCAGTGAGCAACCAAGAAACTGTAGTTTTCCCTGATGGCAAATACATCTCTCTGAAGCCAGGGAAGATATTACCAATAAACTCTTCTCCTTCCAACAAAGGGACGTTTTGCACCCAGCAAGTATCTGTTGTCATGTTCTCTGTCGAAGGCCAGACGATGATTTCCTCATTGGTCTTTTCATCTACTGTCGTGGTGTATTCGACCCGGAATAATGGGCTTTTAATCCAGATGGCCTGGTCGTCTGTTTGAGCATGTGCGGACATACAGCTGAGAAACCAAAAGAGGATGAACGTGGTTTTATATGTTTTCATATCTTTGAAATGGTTTACATTGTTGAAGTAGGTAGTGTATGTATGATGAGTTTTCGGAATTCTTGATAGCATTCGGAAGATGTTTCCGAGTCGATAGGCGAGTGGTTGCTATAGAGCAGGATTTGACCATTCACTCGTTCTGCCAGCCATAAGTATCTCAGTCCTTTTCGCTCGTCATTCAATATGAAGTAGAACTGTTGTTGTGAGAAATTGAGATGGTATCCTGGAGTGTGGGTGTCGATGCTGATGGCCACCTTAAGCATTCGTCCGAAGACATCCACTTCTTTGGTGTCAGGAAACACGCGCACAAGATGGACAATATCAGTGTTGGACGTATCTAAGTCGCAGTCCAGTGTCACGGTTTCCACTTGGTAGTAATTGGCAAACTTCATAACGAAGTCGTCAATGAGTGAGGGGTCCACATAGTCCGAGTCTGACGGCATTTCATGCGTCACATAATGCAAATCCTGATGGATGGCAACAGGTGGATGAATGATAATGGGATAAGTTATGTCTTCGTCTTCATCGTTACCATTAGGAACAGAATCGTTCACAATTGTTTCCACAAGTTGCAGAGAGTCGTTGGGGGTTGAGTTGGATTGGGGTTGGGTTTGAAGGGTGTGGATTTGTCTCTGCTGACCCGTTTGCACCTTGGTGTATTTCTTGCTCCCACGTTGCGTGTTATCGGTAATTGGCGAAGAATGAGTTTCTTCACTTTGGCCGTCATCAGGCATAGTCGGTGAATGAATTGGCATCTTCTTGTTGTATTCTTGTGCAACGGGTTGATAATGCTCGTCTTGAGGCCGATATAGCCAAACGACGGCACCAATACCCATGAGCAGAAGCATCACCGCCGCCCACCACCAAAACGTAGGAATCGGCTTCTGTTCAGGCTTCTCACCATCCAGACTAGGCAGATTGTCCATAATCCGCCCCGTCAGTTCGTCGGGGTCGCTGATTATAGGTTGTTGCCCTTTCAGACGTTCGAGTATGTCGTCAATCTTGGTCATAGCCTAATTGTTGTAAGTGCTTACGGATGGCCTGACGTGCCACATAGAGATTGCTCTTGACCTGCACGTCATTCATTCCCGTGATTTGTTCTACTTCGGTATATGTCAATCCCTCCAATTGGATCAGCGTGAAGACAAGTCTTTGTTTGGGGCTCAGTCCTTCAACGAGTGTTTTGATGATAGACACCCATTCTTTGTTTTCAAGTATACGTTGGTTGTCAGTATCTGTGGCAAACTGTCGCAGTATCTGTTCATCATCTGATGCCGCATGGAGATGACTCTTGCTTTTTAGTTGATCAAGACACAAACGAGAAGCAATCGTGTAAACCCATGTAGGAAATGATTTCTGCAAATCAAAATCCCTAATGTGCTGCCACACACTGACAAACGTATCCTGAACCACGTCTTTGGCATCCTCTTCGTCAGCCAGCATTTTCAGTGCCAAAGAGAAAACCATGCGCTGGTAGGTCTGAACCACCCATCGAAATGCATTCTTGTCTCCCTCTTGACATTGAGCGAGTATTTGGCTGTCTATTGTGGTCATTGTAGATGGTCTGTCTAAATGATATACGAAGTAGATTGGCAAAAGTAGAAAATAAATTCGTTTTTTTCTACGAAAAAATGAAAAATGGCAGGATATCTGCCTTTTTTTATCTTTTATCATTTGCAAAATAGTCACGCAATAAGAATGGAAAAAGTGGTGGTGGGAAGGAAAAAATAACGGTGTGACAAAGATTGTGGATAAAAATTTCATGTAGATACAAAACAAATTCGTAACTTTGCGCAAAATTTGCTGGAATGTGTAAACAAACAGTTCCAGACTAAAGCAAAAAATACAATCACTAATCATAAAGGTAAAGAAAAGCAATGGCATTTAGTAGAATTACAGCAGCTGAGGCTGCGGCAATGATCAAGGACGGCGAAGGTATCGCACTGAGTGGTTTCACTCCTGCAGGCACACCAAAGGCCGTGACAGCAGAGATAGCCAAGAAAGCGATAGCCGAGCATGAGGCTGGTCGTCCATATCAGATCAGGATGTACACTGGCGCTTCGACGGGCATGTCGGGCGATGGTGTCCTCTCAGAGGCACAGGCCATCAAGTACCGAGCTCCTTACACCACCAACTCCTTGTTCCGCAAACATGTGAACGCTGGTGAAATCGCCTACAACGACATTCACTTGAGCCACATGGCACAGGAACTCCGTTATGGCTTCATCGGTGAGGTGGACTGGGCCATCATCGAGTGCTGCGCTATCGAGGACGACGGCAAGGTCTATCTGACTGCTGCCGGTGGTATTTCACCCACTGCCGCACGTCTGGCCAAGAAGGGCGTGTTTATCGAACTCAACGCTTTCCATAGCCCCAAGTCTATCGGCATTCACGATGTGTATGAGCCACTCGACCCTCCTTACCGTCAGCCCATACCCATCACCAAGCCTTCAGACCGCATTGGTACCACTTACCTCCAAATCAACCCCAAGAAGATTGTGGGTGTGATTGAGGTCAACATTCCTGATGAGGCCCGTTCTTTCAAGGATGCCGACCCTGTAACTGAGAATATCGGACAGCGGGTGGCTGAATTCCTGATGGCCGACATGAAGCGCGGAATCATCCCTTCCACATTCCTGCCTCTACAAAGTGGCGTGGGCTCTACCGCCAATGCTATCCTCGGAGCCCTGGGCAACGACCCGGCTGTTCCAGACTTCAACATCTACACCGAGGTGTTCCAAGACGCCATCGTGGATTTGATGATGAAGGGCAGGGTCAAGAGCGCCAGCACTTGCTCACTGTCAGTGACCAACGAGGCACTCTACCAAATCTACGACAACATCGACTTCTTCAAGGACAAACTGGTGCTTCGCCAGTCAGAGATTTCCAACAGCCCTGAGGTCATCCGCCGATTAGGAGTTATCGCCATCAACACCGCCATCGAGGTGGATATCTATGGCCATGCCAACTCCACACAAATCTGCGGTAGTAAGATGATGAACGGTATCGGCGGTTCTGGAGACTTTGAGCGCAATGCATACATCTCTATCTTCACTTGCCCCTCTGTGGCTAAAGGTGGACTCATCAGCTCCATCGTTCCTTTCTGCAGCCACGTGGACCACACCGAGCACGACGTGAACGTCATCGTGACCGAACAAGGTGTGGCTGACCTCCGCGGTAAATCACCTGTGGAACGCGCTCATGCCATCATCGAGAACTGCGCTCATCCCGACTACAAGCAGCTGCTTTGGGACTACCTGAAGATAGCCGACAAGGGACAGTCGCCCCACAAACTGTCAGCAGCTTTCGCTTTGCACGACACTTTCCTCCGCGAGGGCGATATGCACTTAACAGACCTGTCGAAGTACGTGAAATAAACCTGTTCCACGTGCAACAAACTATAGTAAACACCCGACGT
>JAFXVU010000183.1 GCA_017534705.1 Bacteroidaceae bacterium | reverse complement strand
CTTCAATGTCGCTGATGCAAATAACTACTGCTGGTGGAACATCGGTGGGAGGTCAAACACGAAGACACATCTGCAAGAAAGGATAGATGGCAACCTAACCGATGAAGGTAACGAGTCGTCCCAGACTGTTGAGAATGGGCGTACCTACCATATCACCATCGCTGTCAACAACGGTAATGTGAAGTGTTATCTCGACGAAGAACTGATACATGACTACAACTTCACGGTTAAAGGGAGAAAACTCTGTCACGCATTCGAGGGCTGCTCGAACTTGACGAGTGTGAGCATTCCCGAGAGCGTCACAACAATAGGTGAGTATGCATTCTCTGGCTGTTCCAGCTTAACCTCCGTGACCATCCCCGAGAACGTCACATCAATAAATAAAGATGCTTTCTCTGGTTGTTCCAACCTGACTTCCGTGACCATACCCAACAGCGTCACATTAATAGGTTATGGTGCTTTCTATGGTTGCTCCGGCCTTACCTCCATAACTATCCCAGAGAGTGTCACGTCGATTAATGAATGGACATTTGGTGAGTGTAAGAGTTTGACCTCGGTGACCATTCCCAACAGTGTCACATCAATCCTCACTGGCGCATTCTGGGGATGCACTGGCGTGACATCTTGGAGTATTCCCAGTAGTGTCAGATTTATTTCAGATGGTGGGGTTTTTGCAACAGATAATGTGACGACTATTACTGTAGATCAGAATAATCCTGTATATGATTCACGCAACAACTGTAATGCCATCATTGAGACAGCTACTAACAAGTTGGTTTTAGGATGTGGTTCGACTGTTATTCCTGAGGATGTCACTATTATCGGCTTTTCGGCACTTGGTGGTGCTAGTTTGTATTTCTTAGATATACCGGAAAACATCATCCAAATTGAGAATAATGCAATTGATTGGTGTTGGAATCTTAAGACTGTCGTCTGTCATTGGAATGAACCTATTTCATTTGGCCAACACGTTTTCGAGCATAACGGTGACCAATGTGCTCTATATGTCCCAGTTGGAACCAAGGACGCTTACATCGCTGCGGGTTGGACTGAGGAAATCTTCAAGGGCGGTATTTGGGAAGGCACACCCGATAAGCGCGCCATCGACGCGATGTACGAACTTCTCGCCAGCACCAACGTCTATACTCAGGAGGCATACGACACCTACAAGGCACTCGCCGACGGCTATATGGCGCAGTATGAAGCGGGAACGCTCGAAGAAGAAGTGGTCAACCCATACCTTACGAGCGGATACAAAGCTGCTAACACTTACGATGATTTCTTGCTTTCCGCCTGGACCATCGGTGGTGAGCAGTGCGTGGATTATGACAAGGCACTCTACATCAACACCTGGAGTACAGAGGGCATTTATGATGGCAGCGAGATGAAGGTGCCGTTCTATGAGTACTGGGTAGGCGATGACTATTCCCTTGCCAACAACACACTCACTGCCACAGTCGAGGGCTTAACTCCTGGCGTGTATGATGTAGAGCTCCTTGCCCGCGTTCGACTGAGGGATGACAGAAACGAGACACCGATCGGCATCACCATAAGCGTCAACGGCGGCGATGCGGTTAACCTCTGCGCCGGAACCCAATCGGAGAATCCTGATTTCAGCCGGATGTATTATGGCACCTTCAAAGCCACGGGTGTAGTGGGTACAGACGGCATCCTGACCATCAACATCAACGTGGACAATACCAACTGCTCATGGCTCGCCTTCAAGAACGTGAAGTACAACCAGATCGGAAGTCTGACCTCACCCGACATCACTTGTCACCAGGGCCGAGAGGTTCAACTCCCGATTGAAATCAACAACGATGAGTCGTTGTCCATCGCCGGCATCAGTTTCACACTGACGTTGCCAGAAGGAGTGACCGTGGTCACAGAAGATGGAGAACCCCTCTACGAACTGAACAGCGACCGCCTGAACCCGAAACGTTTCACGGTCACTACGGCTCAGCAAAGCGACGGTTCATGGGGATTCCGCATCAGCACCAACAACACCACGGCTGTGCTCAACGGCACCGAGGGTGAAGTGATGACCATCACGCTCGCAGTCGCAGAAGACATGGTTGCCGGTGACTACGACATCCTGTTGACGGAAAACAAACTCTCCATCAGAGAAGCCGACAACAGCGTCCGGACCATGGCACTCCCCGACGCGACCTCCACGTTGACCGTCAGTGATGTGCTGATGGGCGACGTGAACGGTGACGACGAGGTGGACCTCTCCGACGCCATCATGGTCATCTACTACTCATTGAACGTGGTACCCGCGAACTTCATCGAGCAAGCCGCCGACATGAACGGCGACGGCGAGATTGACCTCTCCGATGCTATCACCATCATCTACACCAGCCTCGGAGTCTATGACGGTTCGCAGGTGAACGCCAAGTCGCCGAGCCTCGACCTGCTTATGCTCGCCGCCAACGGCAACGACTTCACACTCTCGCTCGACAACCAGGACACCTACACGGGCTTCCAATGCGACATCCGCATACCGGAAGGCAGCACACTTGCCGACATCAGCCTGAACCCAAGCCGCGGCACGGACCACACGTTGATGCTCAACCGTCTGGACTACAACCTCTACCGCGTGGTGGTCTTCTCGAACCAAGGCGATGTGTTCTACGGCAGCAAGGGTGAGTTGCTCAACTTTGCCATTGAGGACGGCGCAGGTCAGGTGAGTGTGGAGAACATCTTCTTCGTCAACTCCCAATTGGAGAAGAAGACCTTCGAAGACCAGAATGCTATAGCCACCGGCATCAACGCCCCCGAGCAGCAGGATTCCGACACTCCGCTTTACGACCTGCAAGGACGTCGTGTCAGTTCCCTCTCCGCCCTGGGCAAAGGCTCCATCTACATCTCGGGCAACAAGAAGAACGTGAAGAAATAAAATACAAATATTATCTCAAACAGAAATGAAAAAAATCATGTTTATGTCATTGGCATTGCTCGCACTGGCAGGTAATGCCTTCGCACAAGCGAGTGTCAGCGCCAGCGACATCACTTGCCAGAATGGTTCAGAGGTGGAATTGCCTATAGAGATCACCAACGACGCTTCCCTTTCTGTTGTCGGCATCAGCTTCACGCTGACACTGCCTGAAGGCGTGAACGTTGTCCTTGACGATGGAGAGCCCCTCTACGAACTCAACAGCGAACGCTTGAACCCTAGGCGTTTCACGGTCTATACAAAACAGTATGACGATGGTTCCTGGGGATTCCGCATCAGCACAAACAGCACCGAGGCTGTGCTCAACGGCACTGAGGGAGAAATGATGACCATCACGCTCGCAGTCGCAGAAGACATGGCTGCTCGTGACTACGACATCCTGTTGACGGAAAACAAACTCTCCATCAGAGAAGCCGACAACAGCGTCCGGACCATGGCACTCCCCGACGCGACCTCCACGTTGACTGTAGAAAATTCCGACGGCCGCATCCACTTCGACGAAACCTCGACGACTCTCCCTGACTACGCACCTGGCGACAAAGAGCTTGTAACGGTTGCGCGTACCATCAAGAAAGACCAGTGGAGCACACTGGTGCTGCCGTTCAACCTGACGAGAACGGTAGCCAATAATGTTTTCGGAAGCGATGTACAGTTCGCGAAGTTCGACGGTTTCGATGTTGACTATGGCGATGACGAGGAGAACGTCATCCCTCTTGGGATAGTCATTTACTTCGAAAGCTACACCATTCCCGCACGTGGGAATCTGGCAGGCGGCACTCCGGTACTCATCAAGGTTAGTAAGGACATCACTTCGATTGCGCCAGAGGGCGAGGTAACGCTCACCAAAACGGTGACCGATGTGGAGAAGGAAGCAGATGGTGATATAGGTGAGTATGTTTCAGGCAAGTTCACAGCCTCGTTGGTGAAGACCGTAGTGCCTAAAGACGGTCTGTTCATCACAGACGAGCAGTTCTGGTACTCTGTGGGCAATACCAACATCAAGGGTTTCCGTGGCTGGTTTGAACTGGATGCCGTATTGGGCGAGGAGACAGACTTCGGTGCGAACATCCGCTTTGTGGTCAACGACGAGGCTAACGGCATCCACGACATCGGACAGGAGGGTGTGAAAGCCAAGGAAGGATACTACACCCTCGACGGTCGCAAACTCAGCAGCAAGCCGACACAGAGAGGTGTCTATATCGAGAACGGCAAGAAGGTCGTGGTGAAATGACATACCCCATTAACTCCATTAAATCAATAAAAGAAAACAACATGAAGAAGATATATTCAATTCCTACCATACAGGAAACACCGATGAACCTGTGCCATGCCATTGCGCAAGCTACAGGTGTCAACAGCAACGAGGAAATCGGCATCAAATATGGAGGTGTGGACACCAATGGTTCCAAAGACCCCGACGCCAACCGTCGCAACGACTCAAACGTGGAATGGGGCAACCTCTGGTAAATTCGAAGACAAGTTACATTAAGCGAATGTGAGTGATGGTTCCTGTGGCTTTACGACCACAGGAACCATCTATTTTTAATGTCAGTTCAATGTAACTAAAAAAGTTCCCTAAAAAATAAGTCACGAACTTTACTCAGAAAGTCTGAGGGCAGTTCTACAGCCTTTGGCCATTCATTGACACTCGGAGTTCCACAGGCTGGGGATTTCCGCTTTCAGCGCGGCCTCTCCAGTCGTGTACCAGTGCCAACCTTGGGAGTTTCTTCTTGATTTCCATATGGTTCTGCTTTTTTCAAAAATGCGAAAAAGGATGGTAATAAAAAAGGATTTTGGTAACAAAAACGCAATTTGGTAACATTTTGGTAGCGGAAGTGTTACCAAATAGACCTTTTATGGTAACGGCAGGTAAAGTGTTGGATTTCTGTAAATGTCTGATTTTCTCCACTTTGAAAAGAAAAAGGGATGTTGAAAAAACATCCCTTAGTGATCCGGTTGGGATTCGAACCCAAGACCCACAGCTTAGAAGGCTGTTGCTCTATCCAGCTGAGCTACCGGACCATCATTTTTTTGCGGGTGCAAATTTACGACTTTTTTCTGACTTGACAAAATCTGAAACGGCATTTTTATCCATAAACCTCAAAAGCATAGAAAAAAGAGTGGTAAAACGGCGAATGTACTTGCGTAAATATCTTTATTTCATTTCCTGATGCTTTAACAGGTGCGTCATGGAAACAGTTTCCCAAATGTTCAAGTCGTGAGAATGAATGACACGATGTCGAAAAGGGGTCTTTT
>JAFXVU010000182.1 GCA_017534705.1 Bacteroidaceae bacterium | reverse complement strand
TTCGAGGGCTTGTCGTCCATCAGCACCACGTCGGCAGCCTCAATGGCCGCATCACTGCCCAGTCCTCCCATCGCTATGCCCACATCGGCACGTGCAAGCACAGGAGCGTCATTGATGCCATCGCCCACAAAAGCAAGAACTGGCGACACGCTTCCTTGATGTTTTCCTCCAGGCTTTTCCAACTGCTCCACAATAGAGACTTTGTCGGAAGGTAGCAGTTCTGCATGGTATTCGGAGATGTGCAACTCCTTGGCGACATGGTCTGCGACTTCCTCACGGTCGCCTGTCAGCATCACCGTATTCTTCACCCCAAGGCGTGTCAGTAGTGAGATGGCTTCTGCACTGTCATCTTTGATTTGGTCGTTAATCACAATATGACCGGCATACACTCCGTCGATGGCCACATGGATGACGGTTCCTGTCAGATGGTCATGATGGCAATGATGACAATCATGCCATGAGGCTCCGATTCGGTCCATCATCTTCGTATTGCCGACACAGACAACGCTTCCTTCTACATTCGCACGAATGCCATGCCCTGCAATCTCCTCTACATCGCTCACCTTGCAACCGTCGGTGGCCTCGTCGGGGAATGCGTCGCGTAAGGCTGCGCCAATGGGATGGGTGGAGAAATGTTCCACATGAGCGGCGAGGTGAAGGAGTTGGCGTTCGTCGGTGTTTTCAGGATGCACGGCTGTTACGGCAAACTGTCCATGCGTCAGGGTGCCTGTCTTGTCAAACACCACGGTATTGACTTTCGCCAACACATCTATATAATTGGCTCCCTTCACCAAGATGCCTTTGCGTGAAGCACCACCTATGCCTCCGAAGAAAGTCAGTGGCACACTAATCACCAATGCACAAGGACAGGACACCACAAGGAACATCAAGGCACGATAGAGCCATGTGGCGAAGTCTCCGCCAAACAATGTGGGCACTACCGCCAGCGCGAGGGCGGCAAAGACGACGACAGGGGTATAGATGCGTGCGAAACGGGTGATGAAAGTCTCACTCTTCGATTTGTTCTCTCCTGCATGTTCCACAAGGTTGATGATTTTCGAGACTGTACTCTCGCCGAAGGGTTTCGTCACACGTACCTTCAGCACTCCGGAGAGATTCACACAACCAGAAATGACCTCATCTCCTTCTGCGACATCGCGGGGCAGGCTCTCACCCGTCAGGGCCACGGTGTTCAACGCGCTGTTTCCCTCTGTCACGACTCCGTCAAGTGGCACTTTTTCACCAGGACGAATAAGGATGGACTGCCCTACCCTCACTTCTTCAGGGCTGGCATCAACTATCTCACCTTGATTCTCGATGTGCGCCACATCAGGACGTATGTCCATCAAATGGGCAATACTCTCGCGGCTCTTGCCCTCGGCATAACCCTCGAAAAGTTCTCCGACTTGGAAGAAGAGCATAACGAATACAGCCTCAGGGAACTCTGTCTCAGCACCGGGCAGAAAACCGATACAAAGCGCACCGATGGTTGCCACCGACATGAGGAAATGTTCATTGAAGGCTTCGCCGTGGGTGATTCCTTCCCAAGCCTCGTGAAGTGTGTCGTAGCCTATCAATAAATAAGGTACAAGATAGACAAGCAGTAACTGCCATGTAGGAAGATGGAATTTGTGCTCTATCAGCACAGCTATAAGCAGAAGGATGACTGTCGCGCCTATCAACAGCAGTTGTCGCTTCAACCCTCCTTCCTCATGATGATGTTCATGAGAGTGATGATGGTGTTCATGGTCATGATGCTCATGGCTATGATGCTCGTGGCTATGATGCTCGTGGCTATGATGCTCGTGGCTATAAGAAATGTTTTGTTGTTCATGATGTTCATGTGAACAACATTCATTCCGTTCATGTTCGTGATGATGTGTCATATCTTTGCGTTTTTTTAAGTTTCACGCTGCAAAGTTATGACGCATTTCTTGCAACTCAATTGCAAATAAGCACGAAAACCAGAATCACTTTTTGAAAAGACATTCCCACCTTCATGGAGGATATACGAAAGACGCTTTCAGCGTCAGTATGTTACAATCCTTCATAATGGTTGGAAAGTTCTGTAATAATTCGATAATTCAATAATTCGTGCTAATTAGAATATCCCTCAAAATGTTCGCTCCGCTCAAAATATCATATTTGAGCGGAGCGAACATATTTCACTTAATCACAACCTTACGTCCATTATTGATATATATGCCAGCGCTCGAGGGCTTGCCGTTGAACTTACGGCCGCTCATGTCGTACCATGCGTCAGCCTCATGGTCAATGGTCAATGGTAAATGGTCAATGGATGTAGTTTCGTCGCCGAAGTTCAGCACAAAGGCGTTAACCCCTGTGCTTGTGTTGATGTCGTCCGCAGCGAGACCTTTCAGACGGAATACGGCGCGGAAGGAGTTGACAGTCAACTTTTAGGTTCCAAAAAATGTTTCAAAATGTCATATCCATGAAACATTTTTGCATATAACATTGAATAGAAATACAGAAAAACGCCCGAAAAACACACTTTATCATGCATAGAAATACAGATTCTGCATATATACCATCATTTTAACATTTACTAAGAAACATTTGACACCAGCCAATTAAAGTAAACAAAAGTGAGGCAACTTATAATTTTTATACTACTAAATCTGTCAATAGCATGCAGAATTCGTTTTTTCTTCGTAAATTTGTGAACGAAACTAAAAGACCACCAACCATGCCAACAGTTGACGACAAAAAAGTGATATTCTCGATGGTCGGAGTGAGCAAGACCATTCAACAGAATCAAAAACAAGTGCTCAAGAACATCTATCTCTCGTTCTTCTACGGTGCCAAAATCGGCATCATCGGTCTGAACGGTTCCGGTAAATCCACCTTGATGAAAATCATCGCCGGAATCGACCAGCAGTACCAAGGACAAGTGGTTTGGAGCCCTGGCTACACTGTGGGTTATCTGCCACAGGAACCACCACTCAACGAGGAAAAAACAGTGAAGGAGAACGTCATGGAGGGTGTGCAACATGTCTATGACGCTCTTGCTGAATATGACCAAATCAATGAGAAGTTCGGACTGCCCGAATACTACGAGGATCCTGACAAAATGGAGAAACTCATGAACCGACAGGCCGAATTACAAGACATCATCGACAGCACCGACGCATGGAACATGGACTCCAAACTCGAGCGTGCTATGGATGCCTTGCGGTGCCCTCCTGCCGACTGGAGTGTGAAGAACCTGTCGGGTGGCGAGCGTCGCCGTGTAGCTCTCTGCCGACTGCTTCTCCAGAAACCAGATGTACTGCTGCTCGACGAGCCCACCAACCACCTCGACGCCGAGAGCATCGATTGGCTGGAGCAACATCTGCAGCAATATGAAGGCACCGTCATCGCTGTCACACACGACCGCTACTTCCTCGACGACGTGTCGCAATGGATTCTCGAACTCGACCGCGGCGAAGGCATCCCATGGAAGGGCAACTATTCTTCATGGCTGGAACAGAAGAGTAAACGCATGGAGCAAGAAGAGAAAACCGCATCGAAACGAAGAAAGACACTGGAACGCGAACTTGAATGGGTGCGCATGGCACCCAAGGCACGTCAAGCCAAGGACAAGGCGCGTCTGAACTCCTACGACAAGATGCTGAACGAGGAACAGAAACAAAAAGAGGAGAAACTCGAGATTTTCATCCCCAATGGTCCGCGTCTCGGCAACAAGGTCATCGAGGCTCAGCATGTGGCCAAAGCATACGGAGACAAGGTGCTTTTCAGTGACCTTAACTTCAACCT
>JAFXVU010000181.1 GCA_017534705.1 Bacteroidaceae bacterium | reverse complement strand
CATCCTGAGCTGAGACACTAACGTTTGCGACGCAAACAAACAAAACTGTATAAATAATTTTTTTCATGTGTAAATGATATTTTGAAAATTCGGGTCTATTTCAGACGAATGAGTGTGGACCCTGTGGTTTGTTGATGGCTGGTAGTGAACTGTACGGCATAAAGGACAGCATACACACTAAACGGCAAATCGTTCATTTTATTTTCTATTTTTCATGGTTGTCATTATTGTTTTCTTGTTTGTCTCACTATATCAGGCAAAGGCACGGGACGCTTCGCTGTGACTAAAAAAGGGAGTGCCCTTATGGTAATATACCAATAATAATGAAAAAAGCGGAGAAAAACTTGCTTTATAATAAGATTATAATTATCTTTGCATAATCGCGAACAAACACCAATCCGACAGCTATGATTATCACCAATCCATTCGTCACCAGCGGCTATGTTTCTCCGCATTACTTCTGCGACCGTGTGGAAGAAACCAACTTGCTGACCTGCGCCCTCACTAACGGCAATCATGCGGCACTCATATCGCCGAGGCGCCTTGGGAAAACAGGATTGATATACCATTGCTTTAGCCAAGATTCCATTAAGGACAGTTACTACACGTTCGTCGTCGATATCTATGCCACGAAAAACCTCCAGGAATTTGTGTTTGAGTTAGGAAAGGCTGTATTGGGGACGTTGAAGTCGAAAGGACGAAAAGCATGGGAACAGTTCCTGAACACATTGAGTTCACTCCGAGGCAGTATATCGTTCGACATCAACGGCAACCCAGAATGGGGCATCGGGATTGGAGATATCAGCGTGCCAGAGACTACCCTCGATGAAATCTTCACCTACCTTGAACAAGCCGACAGACCTTGTCTTGTCGCCATCGACGAGTTTCAGTCCATCATCCATTATCCTGAGAAGAACGTGGAGGCCATCCTCCGCACCCATATACAGAAATGCCGGAATGTGTGGTTTGTCTTTGCCGGTTCACAGCGTCACATGATGTCGGAAATGTTTGTTTCGCCCTCACGTCCGTTTTATCAAAGCACGAGGCTAATGTCATTGTCGCCCATCGACTGCGAGCATTATGTGACATTCGCCCAAAGCCTGTTTAGGGAAAACAATAAAGACATCTCCCGCGACACCGTAGTGGCCATCTACGACCGCTATGAAGGGGTGACATGGTATGTACAGTCCGTGCTCAATGCCCTGTTCACCCTGACGGATACCGGCGCCCTCTGCACGCCAGACAGAATGGAGGCCGCCATACAACAAATCATCGCTCAGCAGAGCTTCGCCTATGAGTCTCTGCTCTATCAGTTACCTCCCAAACAAAAAGAGGTACTGATGGCCATCTGCAAGGAAAAAAAGGCCTCGAATGTCACCTCGCGCCCTTTCCTGCAGCGTCATAAACTGACCGCAAGCACAGTGCAGGGCGCCATCAAGGGGCTGTTGGAAAAAGACTTCATCACCCTCGACTTAGGCACCTACACCCTCTACGACCAATTCTTCGCCCAATGGCTGCTGAAGCAGTGATGGGTGCAAAGATGGGAATGGTGTTCCCTTTCATGTGTTGACAGCCCATGTGTCGTTTCCGACTGAAGGTGTACACGGTGGCCGTTGCCCCGTTCCATTGCCGTTCCCTCATTCTATGGATTCTATCAGCTCTTTCTCAGAGAATTTCCTAACGGAAGTCTACCCTGACAGGTTTTACCTCTTCTAGCCAAATCGCAGCGTTAAAAACGCAAATTAAGAAATATCGTTCATTCCATCGCAAAAATGTTACATAGCAACATATTTTGCACGGGATGAACGATATTTTCAATATGCGACTTTGTTGTAGTTGCTACTTTTGCAGCAGACAATCTAAACAAAAGTATTAACTAAAAACAAAACGCAAATGGAAAGACTGAAAAGATTTCTGCTGAGTATGACGCTCATCTTTGCGAGTACATTGCTGTATGCGCAGACGGGAATTACGGGAACTGTGGAAGATGACATGGGACCTGTCATCGGTGCCACAGTGATGGAAAAAGGAACGTCTAACGGTACTGTGACCGACTTAGATGGTAACTTTACAATTAATGTCAAGGAAGGAACCATCCTTGTCATCAGCTACATCGGTTATGAGAAACAGGAAGTGGCCGCCAAGAACGGTATGAATGTCGTGATGAAGGACAACGCCGCCGAACTGGCCGAAGTCGTGGTCACGGGCTACCAGGTACAGCGCAAAGCTGACTTGACAGGTGCTGTTGCCGTGATGGACATGAAAGGTGCCAAGAGCGAGAGCGATCCCAACATGCTGAACTCCATGCAAGGCAAGTTGCCTGGCGTGAACATTGTGACTGATGCAGCCCCAGGTGGCGGCGGTGCGTCGATTCGTGTACGTGGTATGAGTACGGTCAACGGTGCCGCTCCCTTATATGTCATTGATGGTGTAGCCACCACAGAAAACCTCAACTCGCTGAACGCAGCTGACATTGAGTCGATACAGGTCTTGAAGGATGCCTCGTCGGCCTCTATCTACGGTAGCCGCGCCGCAAACGGTGTGATTATCATTACCACCAAGAAAGGCAAGGGCGACAGGGTGACTGTGAACGTGAACTATACCGCCTCGCTGAACACCATCGCCAAGCAATATGACGTGCTTGACGCCGGGCAGTGGGGACAGGCCTACTGGACAGCCAACAAGAATGCCGGATTGAATCCGTCGCATCCCTTCTATGGCAATGGCGACACTCCGCAACTGGCCGCCTATCTCGATGCCGATGGCAAGGTGAAAGCCTCCAACACGGACTGGCAGGACGAGGTTTTCTCTTCGGCATGGACAAACAACTTCTCAGCCAGTGTGAGCAACAGTACCGACAAAGGTTCCTATATGTTTTCTGGCAACTACATCAATCAGAACGGATTGATGAACAATACTTTTTACCGTCGCTACACCGCCCGCATCAATACCACTTATCATATCAGTAAGGTGTTCAGCGTGGGCGAGAACTTGATGATTGCTCAATGGAACGACCGCGGCTACGGTACGGGTGACGATCGTGGCATACCCTACACCGCCATGCGCCAGCACCCTGCCATCCCTGTCACCGACAACGATGGCGTCTATACCAATCCTATGGTGCTCAGCGGCTCTGATATCGCCAACCCTGTGCATGAACTATACAACGGTCGTGACAACTCTAATGAGTCTTGGCGCATCTTCGGCAATGCCTATATCGACATCAAGCCTATTGATGGCTTGACCT
>JAFXVU010000180.1 GCA_017534705.1 Bacteroidaceae bacterium | reverse complement strand
ATGGCTGTTGCCACACAGCCTACTGGACAGTTGCCTTGACCGCCCTTTGGAGATGGACAGTAATAGTTGTAGGGGGCATCCTGACCCCAGCGGGTGGTCATCAATGGAGCGACAATCACCGTGGCTTCCTCGTCGGCAAGCTTTACTGCAGGAGCAAGTCCTTGACGCACATCCTCCTGATACTCGCTGCAAAACTCCAAGAAACCGATAAGGCCATCAGGCATGTCTCCATCGGAAGGGAACACTCCCGTATCGGAGTAAGCGAGGATGGACGGCATGTTGTCATCGGCCGCGACAATGACGAAACCTTCTCTATCGTCGGCATTGAAAATATAATAGGCATCAGAACCGCTTTCGCCTGTGATTCTGCTGTTCACCTCTGCTGGAATCCCGACAGGAACAACGTCGATGTCGGCCTTACGGATGGCGCGCAGCGTCTTTACTGCCTTTTTCTTAGCCTGAGCTTGTGTGATGGGATTGGCATTAACCGAAAGTGTCAACAGGAAAAGGCTTATCGTGAGTATAAGTTTATTCATAGAGATGTCCTGTTTGAACGTTCAATAGATAATAGATAAAGATGATAGGGTTCTTAAATATTGAAAAAAGGTGGACGCAAGTCTGGAAGGATCATGCGTCCACCTGATTTTAGTTGACTATCAACCTACTACTTGTTAGAAAGAGCAGGGATGTTAGCAGGTTTGACACGAATGTCAAGCACCTTCTTGGATATCTTTCTTACAGACTTGCCAGATTTTGGTGCCATGGCTTTACGCTTGGCTTCAGCAAGACGGGCATTAACTCCCGCATCCTTGACCTGAAGGGTTTCCTCGCCATTAGCTATCGCGTGATATTTATCATCGAGCCAGTAATAAACGAGGGCAAAGTGGAATGTGCCTGTACTTTCGTCATAGTAACTTTGACCATATTCTGTGGTAGCTGCATAATCTACAATATCATCAACATAAATCATACCCACAGAACTATGCACATAGCCAGTCTCTTGATCATCTACAAGAATGGTTCCATCCTCTTGGAACTCGAAGTAGAAATCTACGTCATAACCCCAGTGTTCAACCTTGAAACGGTTGGGGTTGCTGTCACTGCGCAAGATGTTAAGATCTGCATCCACATAAGGCTGTTCATTGCCTTCATCATCGGTTTCAGTGAAGAACAATGTGTAGGTGTAGTCACCAGTAGCCCATGCAGTGAATGTAGGAGCACTGTCGTTCGGGTTCTGGTACTTGAACTCAGTATAGTCATATTCTTGTGCTTCACCATCAGCGTCATAGCCTATCACGACAATTGTGTAGGTGCCTGTAGGAGCGTCAGCAGCCATAGGAATAAAGGTGGAACCACCAAATGTGTAGTCATCGTCTTCAATCTCAGCAAGCTCCATGTCATAGCCTTCTGTCTCGCCACTGAGGATTGCAGTCAGAGCTTCAGAGGTCAACTTGTCCTGCACAAGGAATGCCTTGGCAGAGGCAATGTCCTCACCAAACATACCACCGGCCTTAATTTCCTCAGAACCATCAGCATTGACGAACTTGCCCAGATAAGAAGCAGCCACAGCATAGTCGGCAATTACACCGCCTGGCAGGGCGATAGCGAGCATACCGTTGGTATTGGCATTATAGAGACCGCCGTCGTTGTAGTTGTCCATAGAGATCAGGAACGACCTTGCGGGGAAGGTGATCACATTGTCAACCATCTTACCGAAGAGTTCTGGATGCTCTGTCTTCACCTCGTCAAGGGTCTTGCCTGTTCTCATGTAGTAATCCACATAACTGGTGAGCCAAACCTCGCCATAAGTCCAGTCCATGCCCGTATAGCCACCTCTGACATAAACCATGTCAGGATCGCTGGCATATATAGTCATGTAGTAGTCCTGGGACTCGTCATAATCACCAGGAGCATTGTAAGGATAAGCACCACCATATACGTTCACAAGGCGATAAACACCTTCCTCAACAGTGTTTTTCTGCAAAGCCACACTATACACCACGTTTTCGACTGAGAACCAAGTGGTCATACAGTCCTCACGGTACAGAGCGGTTCCGTAATCTACCCAAGCGGTCTTACCAGCCTTGAAACTGTAGGTAGAAAGACCATAAGGAGTGGTATATGCAGCGGAGTCGCCAGCAAGTGAGATGGTGATGTCCTCATAGTTGCCATACACAATGTTGGCGGGGTCATAAGTCACCTTGATAGTAGTGGTTGCCTCACCGGCAGCAAACGATGCCTCACGAGGAATCGTGAAGATACTGTTCTCAGGCTGAGTGACATTGAGGGGAACAGTAATGGCCTCGGTGGTCACAGCACGTCCCAAAACAATGGGGAAACTGGTGCCTTGCGGGTCAATTTCAATAGAGGGAACAGCGGCGTTTTTGTCGAAATAGACCTGGTTGCCGCTGACCTTGGCAAAGCCGTCATAATCATACTCGGATGTACAGGAACTGATAGCCAGCACAGCACCGAGAAGCATGAGACCTGATTTTATGATTTTATTCATATCTGATGTCTTTTAATAGTGAATAATGTGATTGTGGGTTATTCGTTCCAAGGAGTGTAGAGGTCAGAAGGATCGGGGTTGTTCCACTCTTTCACAGCGGAGTTGTTGTTACCCTCGGTCTGAACCATAACGAAGTTCATCCAAGCTGGACGGCCCTCTGTATTCAAGCGGGAGAGCTCATAGTGGTTGGTGCCTGTGTAGCCACGGGTCACACTATAGTTCAAACGCTTGATGTCAAAGAAGTTAAGACCCTCACCAATCAACTCAACGCGCTTCTGGAATACAATCTCCTCCACCACGTCATCAGTGCTAGTGGCCTTTGTGGTATAGTTGGGGTCACGATAGGTCTTCATGAAGTTGCTGACAAGCTCCAGACCCTTGGAAGCGTTCTGGTGAGCGGCTGCCTCTGCCTCGATGAAGTACATCTCCTCAACACGCATGATAGGATAAGCGGAAGCGGCACCAGTCATGTAGTCGTCAGCATTACCACTACCGGGACGGAACTTCAAGATAGCGTAGGGGGGCATGTACCATTCGCTCTCATCGTCGAAGGTACGCTGCTTGTCGTTCACGAAACGCTCTTTTCCACTGACAGCACCATCCTCTGGGGCCTTGAACTCAAGCTTGCGGAAGTCGGTGTCGCTGATGCGCTCGTAGGTGTGGCGGTCGATGATCGGGAAGAGGCCTGTGCCGTAGCCATAGTAACCGAAGGTGGTCTCTGAGCTCGACCAAGAGGTCCAGTTGATGATACCAGTCTGAACCACATCATCCTCAGTGGTCTGCTGAGCGCCCCACATCCATGGGTCAGTCACGTTGAAACCAGTGGTGGTATTCAGACACTCATCCTCAGTCATTGGATCAACAGCGGCATTGTCGATAGCCAGGCGAGCGTATTTCTGTGCGTTGGGATAATCCTCCAACCACATGTAAAGACGGGCCTTCAGACCATAGACGCAAGCCAGGTCAGGAAGCACATGACCACGGGTGTCTTCGAGGTTCACGATATAACCCTCAGCGGCGGTGAGGTCGTCCTCAATGAACTTAGACATCACCTCGCGGGTCACACGAGGATTAACACGGGCACTGTCCTCATGCATTCCGGCCTTCACAATAGGCACGGTCAGACCGCTCACGTCATTGCCATACTTGTTGATTGGCTCCAATTTTTTATTGGGAAGGAACTCGTACATACGGGCAAGGTCGAGGTAGAGCATGGCACGGTAAGCCAAACCAGCACCTAAGTAACCCAACTGCTCCTCTGTGGCATTCTCGGGATCCACACCACCTACCATATTGTTGGCGGTCTGAACGAAACCCCAATAGTAGTTCCAGATGAATTGGCCGTAAATCCAGTTGTCACCAAGGTATGTGCCCTGCTGCCAACGGTACCAGTGGTTGTAAGACTGCATGTTGTTGCCATAGTCAGCGGTCATAATCTCACGAATATGAATCATGGCACCGTAACCGAAAGAGTAGTGGAGATCTTCATCCCACAGGCTGTTGAAATAGGCTGGCATAGCCATCAGCAGAGCTTTGCTAGCTTGAGCAGACTCAGCAATCTGCTTTTCAGTTGCCACGCTTGTAGGCTCTGTTTCCTCGATACATCCAGTGAAGGTTGACGTGAACAAAGCGGCTACAGCGAGACCTAAAATTGATCTATATAATGTTTTCATTCTCAAAATTTTTAGTTGTTCTTACTTTCTGAAAAACAATGTCTCTTCTTATAATGTCAGAGAAACACCGAAAGAGATGGTTCTGATCGAAGAATAGTAAGCACCCGAAGCTGTACCTGTGATGCTCTGGCGTGGGTCAAGACCCTGACGTTTTGACCACACCCATACGTTGTCGGCTACGAGATATAGACGCAACTTCTCGATTCCGATGTTGGAAATCAGAGAACGTGGGAAAGTGTAACCAAGGGTGATATTCTGCAAGGAGAGGTAGCTGGCGTTCACCAAGAAGCGGTCGGAACCAGATGCCATGTACCTGTCGTTGAACTGCCAACGTGGAATGTTGCTGTTCTTGTTGTCAACACTCCAGGCATTGAGCATATCCACATGGATACCATAACCGGCGGTAGAGTTCATCAACTGAGCGTATGTGCTGTCATAAACACGACCACCAAACTGATACTGGAAGTCAACAGAGAAGTCGATGCCCTTCCATTCAAGTGATGTACCGAAACCACCATATACGTCTGGAAGTACGTCGCCAATCACGTAGTTGTCTGCCTCACTGTAAACAGTAGTCTTCTCATAACCAGTCACGATAGGATTGCCGTTTGCATCGAGTTCATTGTCATCGCTGTTCTCTATCTTCTTATAGACATTCTTCCAGTAAGTGGCCTCACCTGTCTCTGGGTCTGGACCAGCATAGCGCTTGGTGTAGTAAGTGTAGCGTGACTTGCCTTCAGTGTAGAAGAAGGAACCAGAGGAATAACCGTCGAGGTTAGCATCATCTACGTGGAGGGTCTTGCGCACGTCTGGCAACTTGGTAATCTTGTTGTTGTTGCTGGTGAAGTTCACGTAAGCAGACCAAGTGAGGTCACGGTTGCGGATGATGTCACCGTGGAAATCGAACTCGAAACCGTTGTTGCGCATGTTACCCACATTGGCGTAGTAACCTGTGAAACCGAAGGATGGTGCGAGTGGGAACCAAGAGAGCATGTCCTTGGTGATGTTGGAGTAGTACTCAAATGTACCTGACAGACGTCCGTTCCAGAAGCTGAAGTCGAAACCAACGTTGAACTTGCCGTTCTTCTCCCATGAGATGTCTTTCTTACCGTAAGAATCGGGAACGAGTGAAACGTTGTCGTTGGAGTTAGCGATATTATAATATGTGGTGTAGCGGTATGCACCAATGTCGTCGTTACCGTTCTCACCGTAAGAGATCTTGAATTTCAGCATGTCGATCCAGTCGGCATTACTCATGAACTTCTCCTTGTTGATCAACCAACCTGCACCGATGGACCAGAAGGTACCCCAACGGTTGTCGGGATGGAAGTGAGAAGAGGCCTCGCGAGTGAGCGACACTGAACCGAAGTACTTCTCGTCGAAGTTGTAAGAAGCGCGGCCAAGCCATTTCTCATCGTTGTAGTCACCCTGGGAAGAGTTAGCTGAACCCATGATCACGGCACCTGCCAATTCCTTGTTGTAGGGAGAGAACTGGTTCTGCTTGCTGGCCCACAGGTCGTAGTTGTACATGCGGTAGTACTCGTGTGCTACCATGGCATCAATGCTGTGCTTGCCGTAAACCTGTGCCCATTCGATACGCTGCTGGTGGTTGTACGACCAGTAACGCTCATGCTCCTTGGTCACAATACCATTGGAAGACTTGTACTGACCGAAGAAGGGGTTGGTGGTGTTGGTGTAGCGGCGCTCGTGCAGATAGAAGTTGTTGATGTTGTAGAACTTAAAGCCATAGGGCAAACGAAGTTCGGCTGTACCTGTGCCGTTGAAGATGTGACCCTCAGTGTTGCGGGTGTCGAGGCGGTTGGCGCTCTCTGGGTTCGACTGGTTGAGCCATGGACGGTAGAGACCGATAATCGAGCGGTCACCATAGTCGTAGAGTTCCATGCGAGAGTTCTCGTCCCAGATCTTGTTGCCGTTGGCATCGTAGATGTACATGGGGTAGATAGGAGCCATGTTAACCACGGCGAACACATTGCCTGTAGATGTAGCGTTACCTTCACCGTCGGAGTTGGTGTTGAGGTAGTTGCGGTCGTAGTGACCGTAGGTCATGTTGCCTTCGAGTTTCAACCACGACTTCACCTGGTAGTCGGCCTTCAGACGTGAGGTGAAACGCTTGTAGTCTGAAGCGGCGGTAATACCCTTATTGTCGAGGTAGCTTGCGGAGAGGTAGAAAGTGCCCTTCTCGCTGCTGCCTGTAGCAGTCACTGTGTATTCCTGGCGGAGAGAGTTGTTATACACCTCGTCGGCCCAGTCATCGGGCTTGATCAAATAATCCTTACCAGCCCAAGTGTGGATGCGGCCCATCGTGGCGTTGGGGTTGAGTTTGCCATCCTCCAATCATGAACTGACCATTGGGAATGTTGTATATATTGTAGCCCAAACCGTAGTCCGTATCATTGATGAGCACTGAGTTGGCCCAGTCCCAAGCACCGTTGGCATCCAGGCCGCGCTTGTCCATAGCGTAGTTGTAAAGACCCTTGTACCACATCTCATAATACTTCTCAGGGCTGGTGATCATCTTGTAGTCAGGTGTGGCGCGCTGGTTGCTTCCCCACTTGGCATCTACTGTGATGACAGCATCCTCGCCTTTCTTGGCTTTCTTTGTAGTGATGAGAACCACACCGTTACCACCGCGAGCACCATAAAGGGCTGTGGAGGCGGCGTCCTTCAAGACGGTGATGCTCTCCACGTCGGTGGGGTTGATGTCGTTCAGACTACCGTCGTAGGGTGAGCCATCGACAACAATCAGAGGGTCGTTGCCTGCGTTGATGGAGTTGATACCACGAATACGGCTAGTCGGTGTGCTACCTGGCTGACCGGAAACGTTGTTAATCTGGATACCGGAAGCCTTACCCTTCAAAGCGTCGATAGGGTTGGTCACCTGGACCTTGCTGATATCATCAGAACCGACAACTGCGGCAGAACCCGTGAACGACTGCTTGGTAGCTGTACCGTAGGCCACAACCATCACCTCATCGATGTTCCTCAGCTCGGGCTGAAGGAAGATGCGCATGTTGCCACTCTTGCTGATAGTCACTTCTTTGGTCTTCATACCAATGTAGGAAACCATCAGGGTCTTGGCACCATCAGGAACATTATTGATGGTGAAACGACCGTTAACATCCGTAGGAGCACCTGTGCCGGTACCCTTTATCACAACAGACGCACCAATTACTGGTTCGCCTGAATCAGCGTCGAGAACCTGACCGGTCACTCTTTGCTGCGCGAATGACATACTTGCTGACATAATCAGACAAGTAAGGATTAATAAGAATCTTTTTCCCATTCTCAAAATATTTAAATTAGTAATATATAAATTTCCAATATATATCCTTATTTTTCATCTGCCTCTTCGTCATCAACAAAAACGATTTGGAGCTTCTTCCCTGCCTTCTGTTCCTACCATGCAAATCCAATTATACATTATAT
>JAFXVU010000179.1 GCA_017534705.1 Bacteroidaceae bacterium | reverse complement strand
GGGCAACAAGGATATGGTATCGACGTGAACCGGCTTAATGACTACGCACGTCAGATTAAGGAAGTGCACGACATGGGTGTGCAGATAGGTATTGTGATTGGCGGTGGCAACATCTTCCGTGGCCTGAAAGGCGCGGGAGAGGGTATGGACCGTGTGAAGGGCGACCAGATGGGTATGCTCGCTACAGTCATCAATTCTCTGGCCTTGAGTAGTGCGTTATCAACTGCTGGATGTCCCAATAGAGTGCTGACCGCCATCCGCATGGAACCTATCGGTGAGTTCTTCACCAAGTGGAAAGCCATCGACGCCATGGAGAATGGTGAGGTGGCGATTTTCTCTTGTGGTACAGGCAGCCCTTACTTCACCACGGATACGGGTTCATCACTCCGCGGCATTGAGATTGAGGCCGACGTGATGCTGAAAGGCACTCGCGTGGATGGTGTCTATACCGCCGACCCAGAGAAAGACCCGACTGCCACCAAGTTCGAGGAAATCACCTTTGACGAGGTTTATAACCGCAACCTCAAGGTCATGGACCTTACCGCCACCACAATGTGCAAGATGAACCACCTGCCCATCTACGTCTTCAATATGGATGTCTATGGCAACCTCAAGAAGGTGATGGAAGGCGAGAACATCGGCACGCTGGTGCACGAGTGATTTGTATTAGTTAGTTAAAAAAGAGGAACGTCAATTTGTACTGACGTTCCTCTTTTTTTAATACTTGAGCTGAATAGAAATTAATTGCTTGCGGAAACCACGTTCAATGTGCCACCCTTGATTGAGAAAGTTGGATTCACACCTGATTTCTTATATTCTTGATTACCAGCTACAGCACCCTTGGCATCTGAATTGGTGACGGTGATGTTGATGGTTCCGCCAGTTTGGGTGAAGATTTGTTCTGCACGGATGCCATGGCACTTGGTGGTTTCTGTGCCTTCCACATAGTTGCCACCACTGACGGTGAGAGTCACGTTCGTGCCATTGAAATAGAGATTGCCACCACCTTGTACTGGGTCACCTGTTCCAGACTTATTTCCATTGATGCCCTTGGCACCGTTGCCGCTGACAGTTCCTGTGATAGTACCGCCATTGAAGAATCCATTGTAGTTGGTCTTGATGCCGTTGGCCAAGTCCTCGGCGCAGGTGAAGTTGATGGTGCCGTCGGTCATGGTGAAGGTGCTGTCGCACTTCAGTCCCTTGCCGTCTTTTGGCACAGTCAGGTCGAGTGTGCCACCTTTGATTTTGATCACACCGTAGTCGTCGGAATCCACGCAGTCGCTGCCCACATTCTTCACGGTCAGCGCGCCACCTTTCATCTCGAAATAGTTGTTGTCATTGTTCACCTTGCCTTTTCCGCAATGGATACCGTCACTCACAGCCTTGAGGATGTTGATGGCACCTGTTGTCTTCTTGAACTCCAGGTACTCTCCAATCTTCATGGCATGGTTGGTGTTGCCCGTGATATTCAGCGTGCCGCCACCTTCAAATTCCACATGACCATCGACAACGAAACAAGCCTTCTGTGAACCGCCAACGCAATCCACGAAGGTGTTGGTAGTGCCGTCCTCTAAGATGATAGCGATGCGCTTGCCGCAATCCACGTTGAGCGCGGCGCCAGTTGTGGATGTGATATCACATCCGTTGAGGTCGAGGGTGAGTTTATAGTCGCCCTTGATGAGCAGAGAACCGTCGGAAGTCGTACCCGATACCTTGTAAGTGTATTCGGTGTCGTCTGTTGAAGACGAGAGGGTTACATTCGCACCGTTGATGGTCGATTTCACTTCTTTCACGGCCGAGCCCATGGTAACAGTGGCACTTGAGCCATTGTAAGCGATGAGAATCTCTTTCTCGCCAGGTTTCTCGACTCCAGCGAATGATGGCAGTGCGAAGGTGATGCTGTCCACATCTGCTGTTTTGAAGGTGCCGTTCTCGCCAATGGTCACAGTGCTTCCGTCAGCGGAGAAGGTAATGTCACCTACGCTTGAGATGGCAAATTCGGTATAATTTGTGCCTTGGCAGACATACACTTTTTCCTGTGCGTTGGCAGTCAGTCCTGCTGCGAGGATGAATGCAAATAATAAGCATTTCTTCATCATCTCTTCAGTACTTTTGAAGTTTTACTGCCTACCTTAACCATATACACTCCCTTGGGGAGATTGGAGAGAGAGACCTGACCTGAACCATCGACAGAAGCTTTTCCGACAAGTGTTCCTGTTGCAGAATAGACATCCACTACTGTACCTTCAGAGGCGCTGACCCTAAGGTTATCGCCATCGAAGCGAACTGGGGTTTCTGCCTGGAGATTTTGGATAGCGGTGGGTGAGGTCTGGAAATTCAGTTTGCTGACTTCGCTCATGGCGAAAGTTGCTGACGTTCCGTCGGTGGCCGTAACGACCACATTGGAACCAGAGAAGGTAATCTTCTGCACTTCTGACACTGCCCAGGAGGTTTCGTCTCCAGAAGTCTGTGTGACCCAGAGGTAGAAATCGGTGGCACTTGCCGTGAGGCAGGTTGTCACAGTCATAATGATTGACAAAAGAAGTTTTCTCATCTTATTGTTTTTTATTAGTTCGTTTAGAATTTATGTGTGTATCCGATGCCGATGTAGTGTCCGTTGGGGTCTTCCTCGTCGCCTTCGTGTTTGTAGCGGTAGAAGAATTCCATATCGTCCTTTTTGCCGAGGGAGAGTTCTGAGCCCACAGTGAATTTCCATCGGTTATTGGTGTAGTTGAGGCCACAGCCATACTCCACATCGAAGAAGGGGTTGAGCGGGCAGTGGCGGATGTTGTAGGCCACACCGAGGCGTGACTTGAGCATCACGCGGTCCTTGCCATTGTAGGTCTTAATCCTCATGCTATCGACAGTCTCCTTTAGGGCCAATTCGCCGTCATCTATGCGGTATTTCTCACGATAGACCCTGCGGTCAGCATCTTTCTTGTAGTAATGGGTGTATTGCACGATTTCCACCCATGAGAACGACCAGCGCTTGTTGGGTTCGTACTTCAGTCCAAGGCTGGCGCTGTAGCGGTCGCGCTGACGCCAGAATCGGTTGGTGTAGTTGTAGCCGATGTTATAACCCTTGTAAATAGGGGGGATTCCACTCTGTCCATCGTACTGTTCTTCTTCCACCTCATAGAACGTGCCGTTGTCATCGACATTGTAGTAATCGTACTTGGCTTCATACTGAGCGGTGTCGCATTCAGCCAGGTTATGCACCCAAAGGTGGGTGTATTCCAGCCCAGCGTTGAGTGTCCACTTCTTGTGGTCGATGATTTTGTATTTTGCACCAACGCTCAAGCCGTAGCGTTCCGCACGCTGGGTGTTGTCCTGCGTACGGAAGTTGCCTTCCACATTAAGCGTCAGCTTCTTGTTCATTAACTTCTTCTGTCCTTGTAGGGAGATGTCGAATCCGAAGTCGTCGCTTTGTGCGAAGATGGCCTGCGACGCAATGAGCAATGACAAGGTCAATAGATGTCTTATTATTCTCATAAGGTCAAATTGCTTTAATCGTTCACTCGGGATGAAGAAATCTTATTATTCATACACTTTGGGCATCTTGAACTCGGAATTGCCGTCGCCCTCTGCATTGTCGTTGTAGTAGATTTTGATTAGCGCCATGTCCTTGAGGAAATCGATGGAACCGATATCCACACGTGTGATTTCGAGGCCTGTGCGACGTTTGAGGTCGGCAATCAGTTCCTCGCGTTTCTCAGGCACAATCAAGTCGATTTTATCGTAGCGTATATACTTGTAAGCAAGGCCTTTCACCCAGTTCACCTTCTCTGCCAACACCAGGATGAGAACGAAGATGAGGTCGGTGCAGAATACTTCTACAATAGAGAAAGCCCAGGCACCTACAGGATAAGCGTCGCCACGTGTTGTACCGGTGTCCCAAGCCAGACCATTGATAGCAGCGAGGGCGATGACGATGAAGATGTAGGTCATCTCGCGGATGGGTACCGATTCTGTGCGGTAGCGCATGATGCAGAAGATGGCGAAGAGTCCCATGGCAATACCCGTCTTCAACTTGGCGTCGCCCATCAGGTGGATTAACATGAAGATGGCGAAGCCAAGCATC
The DNA here is from genome assembly GCA_017534705.1 of Bacteroidaceae bacterium. Classification (GTDB taxonomy): domain Bacteria; phylum Bacteroidota; class Bacteroidia; order Bacteroidales; family Bacteroidaceae; genus RUG11857. The sequence continues at coordinate 1,546 of JAFXVU010000179.1, read as the reverse complement.
AGGTAAGTGAAGAAGAAATCGCGGCGGCGGCTCTTGGGGAAATAGAAAGAGCGTGCCAAAATGAAGATGAAGATGGTGTTCACCACCAAACGGGCAAGCAGGTCAAGAATCTGTCCTGTGCCGAAACTCATAGTTAAAATACTGTTTTCCATATTGTTGTTTTTGTTTTTTTTTTGCGATGATGGAGACTAGTGAAACTTGGTTGATAAGTAAAAATAGCGATTTTATCTGATTCCTGTGACGAAACGGCTGACGTACCTCACGCGCATCTTGAAGTTGTTGTGCTTGATGGTGGGGTTGGTGAGCACCGTGCCGATGCAGTACTTGCTGAAGCCGGAAGGATGAATATGAAGGTCGCGGAGCAGGTTGCAAATCGGGGAGAAGACGTTTCCGTCGCGTTTCAACTCGATGATGACGAGTTGGCCGGTGTTGCTGTCGTTGCCTGTCTCGTAATTGTGGAAACGGACGTTGAAGTCGATGGTGAGTCGTTCGGTTTTGCCGTAGTTCACCAGGGTTACGCGGTCGAAGTGGTTCTGCACCATTTCCTGAAGATTTTCCAACTGGAAAAAGGAGTATTTGGCAACGAATTCGCCTGTGCCTTCCTCGTCACGGAACGTATCAAGTCCTCCCACACGCACACGTTTCTTCTTCGTGCGTCCGTGGTTGTTCTTGTTCTTCACCTCGAGGAAGGTGAGGTCGCCCGAACTGAGATAGGTCCTTACCCTCACTTTCTTGCGGTTGCAGTGTCCGCAGTGGTGCTGCATGTACATGGCGTGGTCGGGTGTGTCGAAGTAGGTGGTGCGGTATGGCGATATGAGGTCACCATTGGTTTCCTGCACATAATATTTCCCTTTGACCAGTTCGAGCAACTGGCACAGTTTGGCTTTGGTGGTCACGTACTTCGTGTCCAGCCTGTTCATCAACTTGATGGACGACATCTCGTCCAAGGTGATTGGCTTCAGTTCCTTGAGCAGGTTCAGGATCCTTTCGTCATACGTCATACTCGTTTCTTTTTAGTTATTGTCAGGTGCATTTAGTTGAAGAGGATAATCGACAGATTTCCTCTGCAATCCACATCGTTGGTTAGTCATAAAAGAGATAGTAAGTCAGTTTATAGCAATTTGCACTGCAAAGATAGTGTTTTTTCTACACTATTCCTTTTATTTAAGGTTTTTTTATTACAATTATTTCAAAATGAATAAAAAAAGTGGAGACTTAAAACGATGGGCGACGCTCTCAGGGTCATGGTTGAGTTACTAAAAAGTATAAAAAAAGTGGAGGCCATGCGGTCTCCACTTTCAGAGTAGGATTCAAATCAAATCCGTTTAGTGTAGAATCTGTGAGGTGCAGGTCATTTGATGACGACCTTTCGTCCTGCATGGATATACAGGCCTTTCATTGTGGGCTTGCCATTCAGTTTTCTGCCATCAATCATGTACCATTCGTCTGAGTATTTGTTGTTGGAGTCGGCTTTCAGAGCGATAACTGGAGTGGTATTATCCTCGCCGAATCCAATCTTGAAGCTGTTGACTTCTGTCTCTCCGTC
>JAFXVU010000178.1 GCA_017534705.1 Bacteroidaceae bacterium | reverse complement strand
TTATTCCAATTGACCTGCGGTATTCTTCCGTCATGATTCGACCATCCAAGTATAACTTGATGCTTCTCACTATTCTGTCAGTTCCATCGGATCGTAATCGTGGGGTGCAGACAAAGGTTCGCCCATGAAGCCTGGCGCGTTGGGGTCATACTTGCGGCGTCCAGAAGTCTTGAGGTAGTTGCGGTTGTAGGCAACTTGGAGTTTCCATGTCCTTTGGCGCGTCGACTTCTGGAATTCCTCCTTCGGGTACTGGTAGATGGGGAAGTTGCCCTTCTCGATAGCTACTGCTTCGAAGGTGTAGAGTTTATTGACATCGTAGATTTTCAGGATAAGCCCTGGCAATCCACCAAACTTCCACGGACCGCGACGAATGGGGATGTCGGGAGCAAACCAAGCCACATAGTCGCGTCCGCGCCAATGGCAGGTGGCTCGCTGGCAGCGGTGCCCGAGGATGACAGTCGTTTTCTCTGTTTCCAGTTTCCAGTCTTGTCCCTTCCACTTTTCCTCGTATCGCTGTGGCCATTCCTGTCCCAGAGGCATCATGGCCCATTCGTTGAGGGTGTCGCCATGAATGAAGATGTCGGAGTATTGGTATTCACTCCATACGTCTGGCTTCTTGCCCCGCATCCACCATGTGCCATTGGGGACGCTTCCTGCATGTGGATTTTTCTTTGCCCAGGCTACACGCTGGCTGTCGGCCACTTCCACAAACCAACTGCTGTACTTCGTCATTCGCTTCCCCATGAGCAATTGTCCGCAGTCGAGATACGTGCTATCGGCGCGCAGGTCTGTGGCATTCCATGCATATTTGATTCGGAGGTTTGCCTTGTCAATAACTTTACGGGCTAATACGGTGTTGTGACGCCCGGGAGCGCTGGCTCCGCTCTGCTTCTGTTGCGCCTTGGCAGTACAGCATAAGGCTGTGAGTGCCATCATGAGGATGATAGATTTCTTTTTCATATTAAAATGGATATAAAAGTTATGAGTTCTTCAATGTCCTTTTGCCCAAATAACGCACTACCCCTCGGATGTTTACCCATAAAAGATGTTAAAAAAAGAAAACTCCACCTCATCGTCACGACGAAGTGGAGCCGGGTGCCTAAAAGGCATTAACTAACTAAACCACTTTTTCGAGTAACTCTATTTTAGTCGGAAACATACAGGCGTGCAGAAATGAGATCGAACGGGGCGCCCATTCTTCTGTGCTGGCACCCAAGGCTCTGTTAGTCGCATGACGCGGATGGCTTCGGCGCTGAGTCGATCGTCTGGGGTTTTCAGGACTTCGAAATGTGTCAACCTTCCATCCTTCTCCACTACGAAACGAACTATGACACGCCCCTCTATGCTATCTGCCATAGCACCCTCAGGGTAGTGCATCTCGGATGCGATATGGCGGAAAAGGGCATCGATGTCGCGATGGTAGGTGGCCACCACCTCTGGTACTTCGTAAATTGTAGTATCCTCCGGTATGTGCAGAACGCGCTCCATGATGTCGCGCATGCGATTGTTGGGACGGATGATGGCTGCAACAGCAATGCCTGTTGCAAAGGCAACGATGACAATAATAAGGAACTTGCGTAGGTCGATGAAATGTCGACGCAAGTCGGTGCGCAAGCGCCTACGAACATTTGAAATGGTCTTGCGAACTGTGGCTACTGTGGTAGTGCGCTTTTCGGCTATTTCCTCCACGGTCAGTCCTTCGTCGTAAAAGAGTTGCCAAACATCGCGCTCGGCCTGTGGCAGGCTTCTCAGGCGCGACTGCAACCACTCTGAGTTTTCGCGCTCCTCTACTTCTTCCTGAGGTGTGACCCCGGTGACAGCAATACTTTCTTCGTCTGTCAGTTCCACTTGTGCCCGCTGTCCGCGCCACATGCTGACGCAACAGTTGCGAGCCACACGCAAAATGTAGGCGTCAGTGAGCGTAACCTTATTACGAATATTCCATACACGCAACCATGTCTCCTGAACTATTTCCTCAGCCTCCGTGTCTGAATTGAAGAACTCACGCCCCATCTTCAAGAGGCGTGGACGCATTCGCTCAACTATCTGTTCAAATTCTTGCTCCGTTGTCTCTACGCAAGCGGCAGAACCGGCAACTTGTTCGTCGATTCCTTTTACTTGGTTTTCGTCCATCTCGTCTGCTTTTGGTAGTTCTGCCTATATAACTCAGAATGACAAAAAAGTTTACCTATAAAAGATGTTAAAAGAAATGTTCGTCGAATTTAATCGTCTTTGAATACAACAAGTCAAGCAGTAATTCAGAGTCTCAGAATAATGGCCCTTGTAATTCATGGTCTTCGTGTGTTTTTGTTGCGAAGTTATTAAAAAAGACACGAAAAAACCTCGGCAAAGCCCAGAAATAGGGTGCCGAGGGTACAACTCTTTAACTAGTTAAAGAAAATATTACTATTCTTCTCCGAAGGTGATTTGCTTGCGGAGTATGCTCAGATAACTGGGTGTGATGTTGAGAAACGAGGCAATGTCTTTTAGCGATAGCATCTGCACCACCTGCGGACAGCGTTCGAGCAGGCGGCGGTAGCGGCTGCGGGCGGTATAGCGGTAGTGGTCGAGGTCGCGGGCATAGACCATTTTGAACAGGTTCTTGAGTATCTTCACGTCCATCTTCGCCATCTTCGGGTCGTTGTCAATCAGGGCCTGCAGCTCCTGTCCGCTGATGATGCGCACTTCGCATGGCATGTCCGCCTCGATGTTCACCTCCGACACGTCGCCGTCGAGGCAATAAGGGAAGTCAGACACGAACTCACCCTCGAAGGCGAAGCCCGTGCAGTAGTCCTTCCCTTCCTCTTCGTTGTGCACCATATACTTGAAACATCCGCGTTCCACGAAGGCCACCCACTGCGCAGGCTCCCCCGCCTCCTCCAGCGTCTCGCCCCGCTCCATCACGCGCCGCTTCCCATGCTCCATGCAGTACTCCCGCAGGAACTCCAAGTCCAGTCCCTCCTTGTAGGTGTTGAAGTGCTTGTTTGGTGTCATATTCGCCAATTTTCTGATTCGTGGGTACAAAGGTAGTCATTTTTCAACACAAATCGTTTCTTATACAAATTTGTATTATACATTTTTGTATAATTTGATTAAGCCCCAGCAGATGGTGTCCAGAAGAACGCAATCAGATGAATATAATGTCGTTTGGCAAAAGAAGGGGTATGACTTTCTTTTCTTATTTCTTGCTTTGCTTCATGAGGCGGAGGAAAAAGGGTTCAGCCCAGGAAAGCATGAGTTGGTGGCCTTCGGCATTGAGGTGGGCATGGTCATCAGAGGCTTGGAAATACTGGCGACGGAAGTCTGCATCCTCTACACGAATGGGACTGCGACGTGTGTCGAGTACTGGGATGTGGTGGCGTCGGCACACCTTGTGGATGGTCTTGATGACTGGCTTGAAACCAGGTCGCTTGACATGCCAAGGCGTGACAAATCCAATGGCTGCATGAGGATATTTCTCGCGCAAGCGTTGGCATAGGAGGTCGAGACTGTCGCGGAACAACTGCAGGGAGTCGCGGTTGTTGCCGATGAGGGTGGCATCGTTGTGGCCTGCAATAACTACTACCACATCGGCCGTATCGTTCATCAAGCGATAACGTTCCACAATGCGTGCACCGAAACGCTGACGATCCCAGGCAATGGAACTGCCGTTTCGACCATAGTTGCGGTAAGTCCAACCATGGCGCTGCGCAACCAAAGCATGCCATGCCTCGGTCTGAGGACGGCGATGGTTGGCTACATAACTGTCGCCAATGACATTGATGGTTTGTGCGCTAAGGGCTTGACACAACAAGAGTGTGCCAAGCAGGGTGGTGAGGTATCGGTTCATAGCCTATTTCATCTTCTTGAAGAGCCAAAGGACGAGGATGGCACCTATGGCTGCGGTGACGATGGCGCCAATCCAACCGCCACCGGCATCGATACCCAGCAGTCCGAAGAGCCAACCACCTACGACGCCACCAATGACACCAAGGAAAAGATCGACAAGGCAACCCTTGCCTGCACCGTCAGTTAACTTTGAGGCTATGAAGCCTGCCAAAACGCCTACTATGAG
>JAFXVU010000177.1 GCA_017534705.1 Bacteroidaceae bacterium | reverse complement strand
GTATTCCGCGTCTTTCTTCTCGTTGAGGAAGGCCAGCGATATGGGTGACTTCGACTCTGGATAGACGTTGATGCTGTTGGCATCGACATGATTGTCCTCCAAGAACTGGATGATCTTCCTGCCCACACGGTCGTTGCCCGTCTCACTGATAAGGGCGGCCTTGATGCCAGCCCGTCCTAAGGAGATGACGCCATTGAACACAGAGCCCCCAGGCACGGCTCCTATCGGCTGTTCGTCTTTGAAAATGATGTCGAGAATGGTCTCGCCTATACCTATTACTTTTCGCATTTCCTTTTCTCTTTTGGGTGCAAAGTTACGAAAAGTCGAGCACAAAACAAAGAAACTTATTTCTTTTTTTGTCGAAACGGAGTGAGTTCGCCATTTTGATGGCAATGTTACAAATAATTCCCGAAATGATTATAACTTTCAGAAATAATTTGTATCTTTGTGCCCTGTTTATGATAGCAACAAAATGACAAAAATGAGAGTTATCAGGTATATATGTATAATAGGAATAGTAGCAATAAATGAATAATATGAAGAAAAAATTTCTCAATCTTTTTGCCATCGCAATTATTGGAGTCCTTGTGTCCGCCAGTTGTTCAGAGATAGAAGAGCTTGACAGGCAAGTGGACGAGATGCACCTGAACAACCTGAAGGATTGGGTTGTCAACGGTTCTACCAGCGAGAATGCCATCGCACAGTTCGGCTACGAAAACTGTTTCAAAGTACTGCCCCTACAGGATTATTACTGGGAGGACTATCAGAACAGTCAGCACGATGCGACCGCCACAATGAACAGGAGCGACCTGATGTCCGTGCGTTCGCTCGTCTACTGTGGGACGAGCATGAGCCCTCTCAAAACAGGCGAAATCATCTGCAATAAGACCATTGCCAACGACCTGCTGGCTATCTTCCGCGCCCTTTACGAGGCCAAGTACAATGTTGACGCGGTGATACCACTCTTCATGAACAACTACCAGTCTCTGACCGAGCAGGCCAATGCTAGTAGCAACAATACCTTCTGTTTCCACTTCATGGGCACCCCTCTCCCTGAGGCCCATGTGAAAGGACTGGCCGTCGTGCTCAATCCTTACACGCCTCCTACGGCTGACGACCTGGCCGTGAAACTCTTCAAGCAGCATGGCTTCACCTGGGGCGGCGACTCCGCTGACGGCAAACGCTATTATTTCGAGAAGAAAGAATAATGATAGAGTAACAATGAAGAAGGTTTTATTCCTGGCCGTAGTCGCCATGATGGCTACCATGAACACCACGGCGCAGACCAGCCTGACAGGCAGAGTGTATCACCATCCGAACATCATGGCCTCGATGTTCGCTGGAAAGATAGACGTCGACAAGGAAATCGCCGAAGCCAAGACGAAGGCCATCGCGGAGAAGGAAAAGGAGAAAGGCCGCAAACTGACTCAGGAGGAGATTGACGGGATGGACAAGGAGATAGCCCAAAAGAAAGGCGAAATAGAGCAGAAGGTCAAGGAACTGGGCAACGCCATTGTCATGTCGATGACCATCGAGTTTACCAGTGCCACCGATGCCGTCGTCAAGATGAAGGGCAAGATTGACGAGGATATCCTGAAGAAGTTTGATATCGGTTGGATACAGCGCAAGGCCCTCAAGATGTATGTCTCGTCGGCACCAGAACTTCAGAAGGCGAAATACGAGATACAGGGCAACAAGGTGATTCTCATCGACGGCAAGGATCGCGACACCCTCACGCTCAGCGCCGACGGCAAAACCCTCAGCGGCATCTACGACAAGGACACGAAATACACCCTGAAACGAACGAAATAGAACACACCATAGATCTCAGAATCCCTCTTTCAGAAACTTCCTAAGTGAGAGATGTGTGATGCCGTTCTCGTCGCGTTGCGTCAGAAGTGGGGTGGCGCTGATAACATATTTGGGATGGTTGTCTCGAATTTTCTCCAGCGGTCCAAACTCGCGGTCGCGGGTGGACTGCTCCGAGACGACATAACTTGCCTGCACGTAAACAGTCTTGCCCGGCTTGGTGCAGACAAAGTCGACCTCTCCTGCATTCAGTACTCCTACCTTCACCTCATATCCCAAATAGCACAGATGCTTATATACAGCGTTCTCGATAACCTTTTCGATGTAAGAGTCCATTGCACCTTCAGCCCTCAGGTTGCGGAGCCCCAAATCGTTCCAGTAGATTTTCTCGTTCGACTGGAAAATCTTCTTCCCATGGATGTCGTATCGTGGTACCACATCCAGCAGGAAGGCTTCAGCATAGAATCCGCGATAGAGTAGGATGAGGTTTGAGGAAACATCCTCCTGCTGCGACTTCATGTATTTGGAGATGCTGTTGGCCGAGGTGAGTTTGCCGGTGGTGTCGGCATAGAATGCGATGAGATTGTTAAGGAAAGGAATGTTGCGGATGTCGTGCCGTTCAATGATGTCCTTGAGCATGATTGTATTGAACACGCTGGTGAGGTAGGCCCACACCTGCTCGTCGCTGTCGAGTCCCACTTTCCTGAGGCCCGGAAGACCACCATAGTTCAGGTAGGTCATTAGGCTATTGTCGCTGTCTGCGAGATTGTGGAATTCCAGAAACTCTGAATAGGTGAGCGGATGGATGCGTATCTCCACGTGACGGCCAGAAATCAGGGTGGCCAACTCACCAGAGAGCATCTTGGAATTGCTGCCGGTGATGATAACGTCGGTATTCTCCTCCGTGTACCAGTTACAGATGCTTTCTTCGAAGTGCTCAATCTCTTGGGTTTCGTCGATGAGGATATAGTTATGCTTGCCTTCGATAAAACGTTCTCCAATCCATGTGTCGAGGTCGTCCTTGGTTTTGATGTTCTTAAAGGCCTTCTTCTCTTTGTCGATGTAGATGATGTTGGCATTTGGGTCATCCTTGTGCCGTTGGATAAAATCCTTCACTACATAACTTTTGCCGACACGGCGGGCACCAACGATGGCGATGATATTGCCTTTCCCTATCCATGAATCCACAATATCAGCATAATACTTTCTTGTTATCACTTCCATAACATAACGATTTTATGGTGCAAAGATAACAAATTTATTGTTTATAAACAACAAAAAGTGCATTTTTCTTGTTTTTGTTGTTTACGGAGAGAAGAATTGTGGTTTTTTCTTGTCACAAAATAGTGAAAAAACAAGAAAAGTGTTCGTTAATTTGGTAAAAAAGTGTACCTTTGCACGCAAAGCGTGCGAAGCTGCTCACGTTGGCTACAAAGAAACAACGAATTTATTGAATAACGAAACGATAAAATAAGACCAAATGAATAGACGTCACTTTAACCTTTTAACAGTACTTTTACTGTTTTGTTTCTCGTCCGCTGTTGCCGGGACTGAGGAAGAAGAGAAAGTGTCAGAAATGAATCGCCAGTTCCGTAAGCTCTATGAGGCGGGCAACGACAGCGCTTTCTACCAATATGCCCATGAGTTCGAAGAGTATCTGAAGAGCACGGGCGACAGGAAGATGTACTATGTGACGAAGACCAACGAGGGATTCTACGACATCAGGCAGAAGAACCTGTTCCGGGCCATCAGGACGGCCGAGTACCTCGACGCCGATGTCAGGCGGAACAACGACGTGGACTACTATTACCTCCCCACCTCCCTGATGGGAAATATCTACCGCGTCAGCCACGACAGCCGCAGGGCTGAGCAATATTTCGTCCAGGCCCTCGACGAAGCGGACGACCGTGACCCGAAATTCACGATGTTCGTCCAGCGCTTCCTGGCCCAGATGTTTTGCATCAAGGACTCCACCAAGGCCATCGGCTTCGTCACCCAGTCCGAACAGCTCGCAAAGAAGACGAACGACATAGGTGCCCTCACACTCTCGAAGGCCATAAAGATTTACATCCAGTTGCTCAACGGCAACAAGGCAGGTTTCGAGGAGACCTATCGCGAGTATGAGCAACTGTTACAGCAAGGCGACACGGCCATCAACCACCAGTACGACCGTCTGGTGGAGATCGCCCGCCTCACCTTCGACGGCGCCTATCAGAAAGCCATCGACAAACTGAAGGAGGGTCGCGTCGGTGTCGACAGCCTGCTGGTGGCAGCAAGTATCTACAGCCAGGCCGGAGATGTCGCTGGCAGCATCCAGGCCATGAGGCACAAGGTGTTTGAGATGGACTCTGTGTTCAGTGACGTCCAGGATGCTCACTACGTCCAGTTGGCTACGGGGCGGACACTGATGAGGACGCGCGAGGAGGCCGCGGCCAATAAGAAAGCCGTGAAGCGACTCACCAACTGGATCATGATCATTGTCGTGTCCTTCCTGATTATCTATATCATGGGCCGTCGCCGGCTGACGCGTATCATCTGGGACAAGAACAAGAAATTGAGGAGTGCCCTCGCACAGGCCCGGGAGTCGAACCTCATGAAGTCGGCCTTCATCAACAACATGAGTCATGAGATACGCACTCCTCTGAATGCCATCGGAGGCTTCTCTGGTCTGCTATGCCAGCCAGACATCGAACTGAGCTAACAGGAGAAAACCGACATGCGGGAGTACATCACCTATAATTTGGACCTCGTCACGACCATCGTCAATGAGGTGCTGAAACTCTCGAAATACGAGAGCGAGAAGGGGCAGCTGCCTGACGCGGACATGCAGGATGTCATGGTTAACGCCCTGTGCCGTAAACTGCTGCACACAATGACTGATGAATCCAACGATAGGGTAGAGACCCGGTTCACCACCAACGTGGCCGACGACTTCACGGTGCGTACCCATCCAGCAACCTTGAACCGCATCCTGACGCATATTTTTGAAAATGCCCAGAAATTCACGGAGAAGGGCTATATCGAACTGCGTAGCGAGTATGACAAGGCCGCTGGTCAGATCAGGCTGGTAGTGGAGGATACCGGCGTGGGTGTCAAGCCAGAGGACAGGGAACGTATCTTCGACCTCTTTGAGAAGGCGGCAGACAATTTCAAGGAGGGTATAGGTCTCGGCCTGCCCATCTGTCGTCGACTCGCCAGTTCGATAGGTGGAGAGATCACCCTCGATCCGGATTATACCGACGGAAGCCGGTTCATCCTCTCGATACCAGTAATAAGCAAATGATGACTCGAGCCATGAAAAACCGTGAGTTAACTCAAAACATCCATCGAGTTAACTCAAGCGACAAATCGAGTTAACTCAAGCTATTTTAGGAGTTCACGGGGACAGGTCTGATCCATTATTTTGCTGTGTCACATCAAAATCTCATTTCTCCAGAGTATGAGATGTTCTCGCGCTGACGGGACTGAACACTGATTGAAGAGCTTCCATTTTCATACACCTCTATCGTATATAGATAAGTATCCTCATCGTTACGCAGGCTGATTTCAATATGCCGCAAGCCATTACCCTTCTGATACTCCTGATAACTCCCTATACGCTCAGAGAAAGTCAGTCCCTTGCCACCTCCGTAAGGCACACTGTATGCCCTTCCGAAATAAGGCAGATATGATATCAGAGAGTCGTTACGCACTTCCACCGAATACCCATACGATAGCGTCTTAGACCCTCCCCTCATGGAATACATCCGTTCGACATCGATCTTGTATTTCCTCTCCTTCAGGGCCTTATTGACCTTTGCAGCCTGTTCTGCCGCCCTGGCTGCTTTCTCCTCTACAGTAGCGCAACCACAAAACGCCATAACAAATAAAATAATTGGTATATTCTTTAGATTTCTCATATCAGTTGCCTTATGTTAGTATTGGTGCAAAGATAAAGAATATTTCCAAAACCTCCAAATTATTACAAGAGAAATTCGCCCTATGTGGCAGGAATTAAGGTAATTCCATTGGTTTGTCGCGAGATGGTAAGGTTGTCGCATGTGTCACAGCTGAAACAAAGGCTCTTTTGGACGAAAAAGTGAAAAAAATGACAAAAAAGTTGGAAGACACCGAATAAATGCCTATCTTTGCACTCGAATGTGTTAACAATTAAATGTAAGACTATGGCAAATTCAAAGAAATTTAAGGTTGAAGGACCCTCTATTAGGGCTATTTTTTGTGAGTTCGATTACATTTTTGCAAATTTGTTTGCAGATTTGCAAAGTAATTATTAATTTTGCAAACGAATTAAAAGATGATAATTGCGAATAAAGAACTTCTGGACAATTTCGTACAGAGTCATGCGCAGGCCGCAGCCCCACTCAACAACTGGGTAGAGAAGGTGAAAGCGGCAGTATGGAAAAGCCACGCTGATTTAAAACGAT
>JAFXVU010000176.1 GCA_017534705.1 Bacteroidaceae bacterium | reverse complement strand
GCTGATAACGTTTGAGATGTCAGCCACGTCAACAGTACCATCACCATTCACATCAGCAGCTGCGTATTCAGCAGTTCCTGCCATGTCGCTGATGATAGCGGAAATGTCAGCTACGTCGACTGTACCGTCACCGTTCACGTCTCCCTTAATACTTCCGCTATCGGGGGAAAGGATGATTTCGGCGATGAAGAGGAACTCAGTTGTTACGCCGATGTCCTCCAAACTCATGTCGGGATCAGCGTCGCGCATTGCTAACCGCTCATCATCGAGAATCACTCCGCTTGTCTCATCGCCCTTGATGCGTATCTGGGCTCCCTGTGCTAATTCGGGAAGGTTTATCTCCACTGGATACCACTGAGCGGGTTCTTCATCGTTTTTCCTTGTCTTGCCTTCCATGTCGAATATACCGGCTTCGGTCCATGTGGTGCCGTCGGTGGTGTAGCTCACCTGATACTTCGCGTAGGGTACGTTGTCTGACGCTACAAAGAACTGCAGCTTGCTGGCGGCCAAGGCTTCGTTGACGTTGATGATGAGGTAGTCGGCCTTTCCTTCACCTTCAGCGTAGAACTGTGTGGAAGGGGTCTGGATGATGAAGCAGTTTTTAATTTCTCCTCCACTCACCTTGTTGTTACGTGTCTGTATGGCTTTCTTTGCACCGTCGTAGTCCTCAGCTGAGTTGTCGGCTCCAAACCTGTAGGCTTGGTCTTCATTAATGTAGCGGGCATAATCGAGGGTCAGTCCACCACCATAGTTGGCAACCACAGGCGGAGTCTTCACTACGTTGTTGGTTGCTATATCATCAAGGTTCCATACGGCGAGGTAGCTAATCTCTTCAAAGTTTGCCGCAATGTCAATGTCATCCTCCAGCGTGATGGTGATTGTCTGCTCGGTCATGCCGTTGCTCCATCCCTTAAAGGTGTTCAGACTACCGTTACAGTCGGCAGTAAGGGTCACCTCGTCACCTGAAGTGTAAGCAGATTTTTCAGGTGTTACCGTTACTTTAGCGCTCTTAGAACCAACAACGCTAACGTTCAGCGTCACCACCTTGATGACCTTGTCGGTGTAGTTGTTCTCGTCGCCGAGGGGTGCACCGTTCTTACCAGCTGAGTGTGCGGGATTGTTGAGGTTAATCTGGAAGAAGTCGTTCTGCGGGTCTGCAAAGTCTGTCCATGCGAAGGGAACGTCTTCCATGGTGAGGGCGGGAGCGAAGTCGTCGAAGAATTCCTCTTCTGTGTCGCCAATGGGAATGATGTCGCCTGTCTCGATGTAGTTGACATACTCCTCACCTACCTTGGTGTGTGCGAAATTCTGATACTTGTAGCCCAGGAGGAGGTTGTTCTCCATCTGCACCAGTCCGCCGAGGATGTTGGTGAGGGTTGTGCCCTTCTCTATGCGTGCAGCAATCTCCTCGTCCGTCAGATAACCAAACGTGGTGACGCCACCATCGCGTACGACGGCCTCTTCACTCATGTCATGATTATCTCTATTGTCGCCTATACGGTTGTTGGAGTCGTCAGACCAGTTGGGGAACAAGAGGATGTTGTTCTTGATGTGGAACTCAGAGTCGCTTGTGACGTATGTGCCGAAATTGAACAGCGTGCTCTTTGCGTATGCACAGATGGTGTTGTTCTCGAAATAGAACTTCACGGGCTGTCGTCCTGTCTCGTCGGTCATGTAGTTGAAAGTGACGAGTGCATTCAGGTAGGGCAGGTCGTAGAAAGTATTGTTGCGGAATACCATTTCGTTTGTGGACCATGCCATGTAGATGAGGGGCATAGCGTTATCCTGGCGCGAACCGTTGTGGAACGTGGTGTTCGACATCTCGAAATAGTTGAACGTGCCACAGCCGGTGTAAGTACCGTCGGTGGGAGCACCGTCAATCTGACCGCGGAGGAAAGAGCGGCAGATGTTGCTGATTTCGCAGTTCTTTACCACGAACGAGTCGACATAGTGCTTGTTGGCGTCCTTGAAATTGATGAAATGCTTCGAGTTGCCCCATTCTCCATTGTTGTCCATCAGGTGAAGGTTCTCGAAGGTAATGGCGAACTTGTCGGCCTCGCTCTCGTTGGTGGGGAACACCATCTCTGTAAGCAGCTGAGCGCGGTCGCCCGTCTCCTCGTCGTTAATACCCACGAAATGGATGTTTCGTGTGGTAGAGGCGAAAGTGTGGCTACCCAAGTTGATGCTACCTATAATATATATATAGGCAATATCTCCAGGACTCAGTGCGGCCGCACCTTCGAGGGCTGTCTGCAGTTCGGCTTTGGTTTTCACAGTTGTCTCAGTCGTTTTCTGGGCGTATAAACCGCTCGTCAGAGCAACTGCAAACATGAGGGTAAATAGTTTCTTCATACCAATATTTTAAGTTTTCTGCTAATGGTTCGTTGATAATTCGGTGCAAAGATAGTGATTAAAATCGAAATTGGCGTACGATTTTGTGTTAATATATTCAAAAAGATTGATTTATGTCTATTTATGCAGTATCTGTGCAATTATACCCGTTGGAGTTTAAGCCGTTCTTTCTATGAGGAAAAGCCGTTCTTTCTATGAGGAAAAGCCGTTCTTTCTATGAAGGATTATTCTTTGAGGTTCCAGCGGATAAAGTATCCGTCGGCGGTGATGCTGGAGCGCACCTTGCCTTGTATGGCAGCGGGGTACTTGGGGGCGATGCGGGAGATGACGCTGTCGCAGGCTGCCGTGCGGTCGCCACGCCCGGCGTTGCTCCAGCGGTCGGCCATCTTGCAGAGGTAGCTGTAGGCCTTACCCTCGGCGAGGTACTCCTTGAGGTACTCATCGGCGATGGCCCAGTCGTAGAGCTGCTTGAGCTGCAAGTCGGTGAGACCCTCTGCGGCGGGTTCGCCCGGTATGGGGAGGTCGTGGAGGGTGCCGTTGGCTGCTCCGGCGATGCCGTGGTTTCCACTGCCACGCGGGTTGGAGGTGGGAGTGGATGACGACGGGGTGTCGCCGCCGAGCCATACGTTGTACTTCGGGTACCAATAGTCCGTGTCGTCGGGCAGTTTCTTGTCGGGGAAGCGGTTGGCGATGCCGTCGTTCAGGAGACAGCGGGCCACGTCGAAATGGCCCAGGTGGGTCTCTGCCTCGGCGAGGAGGAAGTGGAAGTAATGGCCTCGGAAGGTGGGGATGGTGGGCTGGATCTTGAAGAGGTTCGTGCCGTCGCCGATGTAGCCGTAG
>JAFXVU010000175.1 GCA_017534705.1 Bacteroidaceae bacterium | reverse complement strand
GTCGATATAGTCGGGACCGCATTTGTAGGGACGCACAGCAATGCCTTTTCTTTTCAAGGCCCTGAGCAGTCCAATAGTCACAGTGGTCTTGCCACAACCTGAGTTGGTGGCGGCAATGAGAAATGATGAGGAATCTGTCATGACGTTGGATTGCATATCTGTTATTATGATGTTATCCTATCTAGATGCAAAAGTATAAAAAAAATGTGACTCTAGTTACTCCCGTTCGGAAATGATGCATTTCGCTCACTTATTCTTACTTTGGCTGCGCCGAAGTTACTCCCGTTCGGAAATGATGCATTTCGCTCACTTATTCGTTTACTTTGGCTTCGCCGAAGTTACTCCCGTTCGGAAATGAAAAGAAAAACAAGTTTTCCTTTTGCATTTCGCTCACTTATTCGTAACTTTGCAGTGCAATTGGTGATATTCCGGATTTCGGTCTGGGATATAAAAGGGAATCAGGTGAAAAACCTGAACAGTGCCCGCTACTGTAATCTCCGGTTTTTGTGAAAGAACAAAGAGAGCCACTGAGAGATTCTCGTAGTTTTCTGAATCACAAAAGTAAAGACTATCATAAGGATAGCCATTGCTTTTAAGAAGTAGAAAACATCAAGAACTTTTGGGAAGGCGTTCTTCAGGGGAAAGTCAGGAAACCTGCCATTTGTGAATGAATATCCATAGCACCTCGGGAACAGGGTTGTCGGATAAGTCGGTATTACATCTATTTTGAGGAACGTGAAAAGAATTGTTTTATTGAGTGTATTATGTACATTCATGTCCTTACGTATGATGGCCCAAGTGTCTATCAGTGGTAAAGTTGTTGACGCAAGTACCCACCGACCTGTAGCGGGAGTAAACATCCGTGTGGATAAGAGTATGCAGAAATCTGTCACCAATGCGCTTGGTGAATTCAGCATCAATGGTCTGTCTGATGAAAAACATGTGTTGAGTTTCACTCATGTCAGTTACGAGCCCCAAAGCAAAACCATTGAGGGGAGTGATTCGCAGATAGTCATCTCATTGAATGAGAGTCATGTGAATATCGGTCAGGTAGTAGTGACGGGAACAGGCACACATCACAGGTTGAAAGACTCGCCAGTCCCCGTCCATGTCATCACCCAACAGGAAATCGCCAACACCAACGCCACCAGTCTGGAAGAGGCCTTACAATTCCTTACCCCGACCTTCTCATCGATGACCAACGGCATGGGTACATTCCTGAACTTCAACGGTCTGGGCGACGACTATTTCGTGTTCCTCCTGAACGGCCGCTATATGGCTGGCGATGACATTTTCCAGCGCATCAACGTGAAGAACATCAAACGTATAGAATTGCTCAACGGCGCATCGAGTACACTTTATGGTACGAATGCCCTAGGTGGTGTCATCAACATCATCACGGACGATGCCAAGAACACCATCTCCGTCCAGAACGACACCAAGGTGAGGAGCAAAAGCAGGGTGACAGAAAGTGTGAACGTTGATGTCCAGAAAGGCAAGATAGGAAGTTACACTTCTTATAAATATGAACATGCTGACAATTGGCAACTATCACCCTACGAAGAGAAGAAAGGCGAATTGGTAGAGACACAGAAAATCGCCTCCACAGGTTTCAACACCAACACATTCTCGGAGCGGCTGACCTTCGATGTCAACGACAAGTTGAACTTCTACGCTTTAGGCAACTACTACCGCAACAAGACAGACCGTCCTTACGATGTCTATGCCTACGATGTGGACCATGAGACATACGGATACGCCGTTGGCTCGAAATGGCTCCTGAACAACGGCAACTTCCTGACTGCCGACTTCAACACCGACATCTCCAACAGCCGCTACGATTATTACAAGGAAAGCGGGAATTTCGCTGCTGGTGACAAAATCCTGAGGAAGCGCACCCGATTCCATAACGCCACCGTAAAAGGTATCTTTAATCTAGGCTCATACAATAAGTTAAGCGTAGGTACAGATTTCATCTTCAATGCCTTGAAGAGTGTGTCCGACAATATTGACAAGGAGACAGACAACACCATCGCCTTGTTCGCCCAAGATGAAATCACCATCCTGAAGCAACTGCAGGCCATGGTAGGCATACGCTATCTCTATCATAACGTGTTCGGCAGTCATGCCACCCCCAACGCCTCTATCATGTACACCTTCGGTCCACTCATTCTTCGTGCCAACTATGCCGCAGGCTACAAAGCTCCGTCGCTCAGCGAGGTCTATGCCACCGACATCGCCAAGACCACCGACCGCATGACCATCGGCAACAAGAATCTGAAACCTGAGAAAAACAACTATTTCGGTTTCAATGCAGAGTACAACTACAGATGGTTCTCCGCCTCGAGCAATGTGTTCTTTAATAATGTACGCGACATGATTGACTACGTGACCATCGCCAAAGACGATGAAGCCATGAGCCAGTACGGCCACAAGACCGTGCGTCAGCGCCAGAACATCAACCATGCCCGTCTGTTCGGCGTGAACGTGAACGCCAATGCCTATATCGGCTATGGGTTCACCTTGAGAGGAGCGTTCAGTTACCTTGACGCCAAAGACAAAGACACCGACCAACCACTCGACAAGACCATCAAGAACTCATGGACGGTTGGACTGCAATGGGCACGCAGTTGGGGCAAATACTCACTCAACGCCGCACTCAACGGACGCATCTACAGCCGCCGTTATTCCGAGACCTACGGTTATGCCCCCCACTACAACATCTGGGACCTGAACACCCGCCACACCATCAGTATGAAGAAATTCATATTGGAGCCTGGCGTCGGTGTGGAAAACCTATTCGATTGGACAGACGACCGCCCCTACAACAGCAACTACGCCACACTGAATCCAGGACGCACAGCATACATCAGTCTGAAGGTGTTGTTTAAGGATTGATATAAATAAGTATATATAAAAATACAACCATACGATAAGCATTTGGTTAAAAATAGCATATTAGAGGAATAATGAGACCCATCAGCAAACATATCACCTTTTGGCTGTTGCTCGGCATGAGCACCATGTTCAGCCAAACTGGCCACGCACAGACGGGCAACCCTCCGACAGAGGGCGTCGACAAAGAACGGCGCCTGGAGGAGGTGGTTGTGACAGGCACCGGCACCGAACACACGCTCAAGAACGCCCCTGTGCAGACCGAGGTTATTTCGGGCAGGCAGTTGAAGAGTTTCTCTGGCAAGAGCGTGGAGGAAATGCTGAGTATGTTGACCAGTTCCTTCGACTTCAATGAAGGCGACATGGGCAGTCAGATGCAGATGAATGGTCTGGGCAACAACTATATCCTCATCCTCATCGACGGCAAGCGCATTCATGGAGATGTGGGAGGGGAGAACGACCTTGGTCTCATCGACCCCCACAACATCGAGAAAATAGAGATTGTGAAAGGCGCGTCTTCGGCGCTGTATGGCAGTGATGCCATAGCTGGTGTGGTGAACATCATCACCAAGAAGCACCCCCAAGAAGGCATCTTCTTGGAGAACACCACGCGTGGCGGCAGTTACGGTGACCTTCGCCAGCACAACGGCATCGGTTTGAATTGGGGACGTTGGAGCAGTTACACCAACTTCCAACTCCAGCACACCGACGGTTGGCAGAACACGTCGGTCGAAGCGCCATCCCAGACGGAGTTTCTCATTACCGACTCAAGGAACAAGACCGTCAACCGCTACACGAACTACCAAATCGCTGAACGGCTGACATACACGGTCAACAAAGACATGGAACTCTATGCCGAGGGCAGTTGGTATTGGAAGCACATCTACCGTCCTTGCGGCAAATATGCCTCCACCGACGTCACCACCTACGACTTTGAGTACAAGAACGCATCGGCAGCTGTGGGTGGCAAATGGAAACTGAACACTACAGATGTGCTGACGCTCGATGTGGACTGGAACCGCCATGCCTACTACTACCACTTCACCGACACCACCCTGACCGACGGACACATCAACGGTGTGTTCACCAACTATTTCCCCTACTTCCCTGGTCAGGACCAACTGCAAAGCGACCAACAGAGAACAATGGCACACCTCAAAGGGATGTTCGCTCTCCCATACGCCAACCGCCTCAGTGCTGGGTTGGAATGGCGTTACGACTGGCTGAAAGCGCCTCTGCGTGTGGCTGGAGGAAAAGCCACAGACAACACTGGAGCCTTATACCTGCAAGACGAGTGGAGCGGTGTCCGCAACCTCAATATCACTGCAGGCCTTCGTCTCAACCGCAACGAGCAATTCGGCTTCAGACTTACCCCAAAGGTGTCAGCCATGTACAGCATCGGAGAGGCATGGCGAGCCAGAGCCACTTGGAGCCAAGGTTTCAAGACTCCTACCACCAAAGAACTCCACTACCGCTACGTGCGCCAGATGAGCGGCACCTACCTATACTTAGGCAACACCGACCTGACACCTCAGAAGAGCAACTACTACAGTGTAGGACTGGAATACACCCATCATGGTTTGTCGTTCAGTCTGACGGGATATTTCAACGATGTGAAAGACATGATAGCCCTCGTCACCATCCCAAACTATCAGGCACCTGAAGACCTCTACCTGCAGTACCAGCCCATCAAGACACGCCAGTACAAGAACCTGGAAACCGCCAAGACCTACGGTGCGGATGTGTCCGTCCGTTACACGCTGAAAGAATTCCATTTCGGACTGGGCTACAGTTACCTTGACACCGAGGCCAACACCTACGACACCAACCACGAAGTGATGAAGAAAGTGATTATCGACGGTATGGCTCACCACAAAGGCAACATCTTCGCTACCTGGGACCATGAGTTCAGTCCTACCTACCGTCTGGGGGTAGGCATCTACGGCAAGATGTCCACCAAACGCTATTATCAGCTGAACGGCAACGGCAAAGGCTACAACATCTGGAAGTTGACCACCACACACGACTTCACAGGCAGCAAGAAACTGACCTATCGTCTGGAGGCAGGTATCGACAATATTTTCAACTACGTCGACCGCACTTATCATGGATTGCACCTTGGCACGACTACACCAGGTACCACCATCTTCGCCTCCTTCAGCATCCGTTTCTCACAAGGAAAGAAAACAAGCACCAAGTTTAATCATTCATTAAATTCATCAAATTATGAAGAAAATTAAGTTTTTGATGATTGCCATGATGGCAATCATGGCTACAGTTTGCTTCACAGCCTGTAGCGACGATGATGACGAAGAAGCCAATGTGATTCGTTATCAGAATGCAGTGAACAGCACCGTTCAGAACAGCAAGAAGAACAACAAGGTCATCCTCCTCGTTGCTTTCGGTTCCACATGGCAGCAAGCTTACGACGCTTTCGACGAGACCGTGGCTGCTTACAAGACCAGCTTCCCTGGCTACGATGTCTATCTCTCTTTCTCTTCTGCCATTTGCATCAACCGTGCCGCTGCAGGTGAGAATGTCGCTCCCCGCAACTTCTACGCTCCTTACTACTGGCTGAAGGCTTTCGCCAAAGTGAAGTACAGCGAGATTGTGGTGCAGTCTCTCCAAGTGATACCTGGCGAGGAATACACCCGCGTGATCAACTACATCAAGGACTTCTCCAACAACTCCGACGGTGACATCGACGATGATTATCTGTCCAAGGTGACCATCAAACTCGGTGTGCCTCTTCTCCAAGATGCAGAGAAGGACGTGGATGCCGTAGCCAAGGCCCTCGACAAGAACTTCTCAAGCTATGCCAAGGACAACATCTTCACTTTCATGGGTCACGGCAACCCCGACTCCTACGATACCTACAAGGCCAACATCCGCTACACTCAACTTGAGGAAGCACTTCAAGCCATCAACCCACATTATTTCGTAGGTACAGTTGACATGGCAGAGAACTTCAAGACTAACGTTCTGGAGCGCATGCAGGCTGCAGGTTTCACTAGCGGCAAGGTATATTGCCATCCGCTGATGTCCATCGCAGGTGACCACGCCCACAACGACATGGCAGGCGACGACGACGCTTGGGACAATGGTTTCGAGGCCAATAAGGAAGGCGAAGTGGAAGACACCTCTTGGAAGATGTACTTCTCACACTTAGGTTATGAGTGCAACGACAACACCCAGATTGTGAAGGGTCTGCTCGAGGTGAAGGAAGTTCGTCAGATTTGGATGAACCACACCAAGGACGCCATCAACGGCGAACCTCTCGACTACTACCACTCCAAGAATCCAGAGGAGTAATACGTACTACTTTTTGTAGAGTAGAAAAATGAATGTGGCAGGGCCTTGCGAATCATTGAATGTGCCTTGCCACTTTTTTCCTTAGAACAGGCGCGTCTGTTTCAGGAGTTTTTTGTATCTTCGCAAAAGAAAACACACCACCAACCTGAGCAACAAACGAATCACCATCGTAGGAATAGGACCGGGCAGTGCCGACGACATCACGCCTGCAGTCATCGCCGCAGTGCAGCAGGCCGATGTGGTTGTGGGCTATAAATACTATTTCCAGTTCATCGAGCCTTACGTTCCCTCCACCTGCCAGTGTATCGACACTGGCATGAAGAAAGAGCGCGACCGCGCCCAGCAAGCGTTCGATTACGCAGAGGATGGCAAAGCGGTGGTGGTCATCAGCAGTGGTGATGCCGGTATTTACGGCATGGCACCGCTCATCTATGAGATGAAGCGTGAGCGAGGC
>JAFXVU010000174.1 GCA_017534705.1 Bacteroidaceae bacterium | reverse complement strand
TGAGTTTTCCATCAGGATATTTGGTCTGGTTGTGCATATAGGCAAAGCCGAAACCCAAGCCTTTGGCGTACAAGACTGTGAGTTCGCCTCCCCACTCAAAACCACTTCTCCAATTGTATTTTCCGCTTGGGGTATAGACATTGGAGGCAATCCATGCAGGACCACCAATCAAGGATAGCGTCCTTACTGCTTTCTTTGGAGGAACGGGTGCTTGTGTCGTGGATGTTGGGTCGTTTTCTTGGGCGTTGGCCACCATGCTAAACAATGTTAATAACAAAATTGTTAATTTACACTTCATAATTGATTACAATGAATAAAGTTGATAGTTTTTTATTTCACTTCTCTTTTGTAGGTAAAAGATAAGGCAAAATTACAAAAAAAAACTTAATGGAAATCTCCTTTGTGTTTTTTTATTGTAATTTTGTCTTGAAATGATGGTTTTTATGGTCATTGATGGTCTTTATTAAAGACAATTATTTGGTCAACTCCACTCAATACGCATTAATTTTTCATGGATACCGTTTTGCAATTCCTTTCCGATTACGGCCTTTGGGGTATGTTTCTGTCATCTTTACTGGCAGGAACGGTGCTGCCTTTCTCGTCTGAGGTGGTGATGTTGGCATTGGCTGCCGCAGGAGTGAGTCCTGTGGCCTTGCTCGTTACTGCCACGTTAGGCAACACCCTTGGTGGTGTCATCAACTACTGGATAGGCACCCTCGGAAAAGAAGAATGGCTGATGCGTTATCTTCGCACCAGCCCTGAAAGGTTGCAACGCGGTATAGGTTATGCCCATCGTTATGGCTACTGGAGCGGACTGCTCGCTTGGGTACCCATTCTCGGAAGTGTCATCTCCGTGGCGCTTGGGTATCTCAGGGTCAACTTCCCCGCCTGCCTCACCACATTCGTTGTTGGCAAATTCACCCGCTACATCATCCTGATGGGCAGCTATCACCTGTTCACGTGACCATTGACCATTGATTATTGACCATTGACCATTGATTATTGACCATTGATTATTGACCATTGACCATTGACCAATGTTCAATGTTCAATGAACAAAATCGATGAATCGTTTGCACAATCCGCTGAATTCCTCTATCCGTCGGTCTCTGAGGAAAGGCCACCAGCGACGCACGTTCTCGCTGCGCTGAATGTCCACATCCACCACAACCACAGCCTCTTCCGACTCGGGAGCGCGGTAAAGCATCTCACCTTGCGGTCCAGCTACAAAACTGCTGCCCCAGAAGTCGATGCCGTTGGTCTGGCCTGAAGGGTCATCCTCATGCCCAGTGCGGTTCACTGCCACCACAGGCAGGCCGTTGGCCACGGCATGGCCACGCTGAACAGTGGTCCAAGCCTCGCGCTGACGTTGTTTCTCCTCCTCTGTATCGCTGCTCTCATAACCGATGGCGGTGGGGTAGATGAGCAGTTGCGCACCTTGCAGCGCCATCAGCCGCGCACCCTCGGGATACCACTGGTCCCAGCACACCTGCACACCCAATCGTCCCACCGACGTGTCGATGGGGTGGAAGCCCAAGTCGCCAGGGGTGAAGTAGAATTTCTCGTAGTAGGCAGGGTCGTCGGGGATGTGCATCTTGCGGTATTTGCCGGCAATGCTGCCGTCGCGCTCCATCACCACTGCGGTGTTGTGGTAGAGCCCTGTGGCTCGCCGTTCGAACAGCGATGTCACAATCACGATGCCTAATTCCTTCGCCAATGCCCCGTAGAATTCGGTCGAAGGTCCTGGAATGGGCTCTGCGAGGTCGAACTTATCGGTGTCTTCCGTTTGGCAGAAGTAGAGAGAATTGTGGAGTTCTTGTAGTACCACCAGTTCTGCACCAGCCGAGGCGGCCTCACGGATATGCTCTGCCAGGCGTTCCTTGTTGGCTGACACATTGTCGGTGCATCTTTGCTGTATGATTCCTATTTTCATGTCTTTGTTGTATTTATTTTCGCTTCTACAAGCAAAGATACACATCTTTATCCAATTTATCTTTCTTTATTTGGTAGTAATTTAGTAATTTTGCACACGAATTTGAAAGAATGCGGCCGCAGCATCTGGTTTCGGGTCCCGAAAGAGGGTGTTGCCCATGTTTTGTACATTACAATCCGACACAAAATACACGAAGATAATATGCCGAAAATCTCATTGCGTGGCACGGAAATGCCATCATCGCCTATACGCAAACTCGCTCCACTCGCTGAGGCAGCCAAAAGGAGAGGGGTGAAGGTCTATCACCTCAACATCGGTCAGCCCGACCTGCCTACACCCAAGTGCGCGCTCGATGCCATCAAAAACATCGACCGCAAGATTCTTGAGTACAGCCCAAGCCAAGGTTACCTCAGTTACAGACAAAAACTGGTAGGATACTACAAGAAGTTCAACATCAACCTCACACCCGAGGACATCATCATCACTACCGGTGGTTCTGAGGCGGTGCTCTTCTCGTTCCTCTCATGTCTTAATCCGGGTGACGAAATCATCGTCCCCGAACCAGCATACGCCAACTATATGGCCTTTGCCATCTCTGCAGGAGCCGTTATCCGGACCATCTCCACCACCATCGAGGAAGGTTTCTCACTGCCCAAGGTGGAGAAATTCGAGGAACTCATCAACGAGCGGACAAGAGCCATTCTCATCTGTAACCCCAACAACCCTACAGGCTACCTCTACACTCGTCGCGAGATGAATCAGATACGCGATTTGGTGAAGAAATACGACCTGTACCTTTTCTCCGACGAGGTGTATCGCGAGTTCATCTACACGGGGTCTCCTTATATCTCGGCATGTCATCTTGAAGGTATCGAGAACAACGTCATCCTTATCGACTCGGTGTCGAAACGCTATTCTGAATGCGGTATCCGTATCGGTGCACTCATCACCAAGAACGAGCAGGTACGCAAGGCGGTGATGAAATTCTGCCAAGCACGACTCAGTCCACCACTCATCGGTCAGATTGCGGCTGAGGCCTCTTTGGATTCGCCTGAGGAATACTCTCGCGAGGTCTATGACGAGTATGTGGAACGACGCAAATGCCTCATCGACGGACTCAACCGTATTCCTGGTGTCTATTCCCCCATACCTATGGGTGCTTTCTACACTGTCGCCAAACTGCCTGTCGACGACAGTGAGAAGTTCTGCGCTTGGTGTTTGGAGGAATTCAACTATGAGAACGAGACGGTGATGATGGCACCTGCCGCGGGTTTCTACACCACACCAGGTATGGGACGCAACGAGGTACGTATCGCCTACGTGCTCAAGAAAGAAGACTTGCAGAGAGCCATTTTCGTTTTGCGCAAGGCTTTGGAGGCATATCCCGGAAGAACTGAATAATCCATCTTCCGCACACTGATGAATTTCTCTTACTTCATAGCAAAGCGGTTTTATCAGGATAACGACGGGAAGAAACGATTCTCCCGTCCTGCCATCACTATCGCCATGCTGGGCATCGCCATTGGACTGGCGGTGATGATCATCAGTGTGTCTGTCGTCAAGGGATTCCAGAAAGAGGTCAGTTCAAAGGTCATTGGTTTTGGCAATGACATGCAGGTTTTCAACCTCTCCTATATGGATGAGTACGAGAACTCGCCTATTCTCCTTACCGACAGTTTCCTCAATGTGGTCAAGCGTGTAGATGGGTTGAAACACATCCAGCGCTTCTCTTCCAAGACAGCCATGCTCAAGACCGACGAAGACTTTCTCGGGGTCAACCTCAAGGGAGTGGGAGAGGAGTACGACTTGTCGTTCATAAAGTCTTATATTGTGGAAGGAGAGATACCGCAGTTCTCCGATACTGTGGCGAGCAATAGCATCGTTCTGTCCACATCGCAGGCCAATAAACTCGGTCTCAAGGTCGGCGACAAAATCTACACCTATTTCATCACCTCCGACAATATCCGTGCGCGTCGGTTGACGCTGGCCGCCACCTATTGCACCAACCTGACCGAATACGACAAGACTTATGCCTTCACCGACATTTACACCATCAACCGACTCAATAAATGGACGAACGAGATGGCCACAGGACTGGAGATACAGGTCAATGATTTCGAACGTCTTGAGGCTGTCACGGCCGACATGATGAGTGTTGTGGGGCAGAAGTTGGATGCCAACGGATGTATCTATGGGGCCTTCAGCATCAAGGACCTCGCACCAGGCACTTTCTCCTGGCTTGAGGTCCTCGATATGAATGTTGTCATGATTCTGGTGCTGATGATTTGTGTGGCGTCTTTCACCGTGGTGTCCGGACTGCTCATCATCATGCTGGAGCGAATCCATGTCATCGGAACGCTGAAAGCGCTTGGAACATCCGACTTCCAGATACGCAAGATTTTCTTCTATTTCGCCTTGATGCTTGTGGGAAAGGGAATGGTCATCGGCAATGTTGTCGGTTTGCTGAGTTGCTTTTTGCAGAAGCAGTTTCATTTCGTCAAACTTGATTCCGAGACTTATTATATCGATGCTGTGCCTATCGAGTTCAACTGGTGGTACATCATCGGCGTCAACATCCTTACCCTGGTGGTATCTGCTATCGTCATCTTCGGCGGGTCGCATCTTATTTCTGTCGGCAAACCGACAAATGCCATGAGATTTGAATAGGGCTGATTTTCTCTAGATGCTCTAGATTTTCTAGATATTCTAGATGTTCTAGATATTCTAGATATTCTAGATTCTCTAGATTATTCATATTCCTTTTTTGCGTTGAAGCAGGGGCAGGCTTTGGCGGCGAAATCCCGATGTCCATAGACATGCGCCTGGGGAAACTGTTCCTTGAGCGTGTGGATGAGGTGGAGTAGGGAGGCCTTCTGGTTTTCCGTGCGTGTGTCGCAGGGCTGTCCGTACTCGTCCAAGCCTCCGATGTAGCAGATGCCGATGGAGTGGCGGTTGTGGCCGGCACAGTGTGCGCCTTGTTCTGTCAATGCGCGCCCTGTCTCTATTGTGCCGTCGATGTCCACCACATAGTGGTAGCCGATGCACCTCCAGCCACGCTCACGATGCCAGCGGTCGATGTCGGCGGCATGGAAGTCCATGCCCGCACGTGTGGCGGAGCAATGGACGATGATTTCTGTGATGTTTCTCATGGTGATATTAGATTTTACTCTGGGGGGTAAGGTCTTTAGGGTCTTTAAGGTCTTTAGGGTCCATCATTTGCCTCATTTCGCTTCTGAACTCCACGAGTTTGCTCTTGATGTAGAGCGCCACGCCGAAGATGCTGCCCGAATAGACCAATGCTTGGGCGATATAGACCAGCACTCCGTTGGCAATGTCGTAGTCGTTGAGGAAGAAGGAGAGAAAAGCCAGGACGATGCCACTTGCCAGCATCGCCAAGGCACTTGAATAAGTGATTAGTTCTTTAGTGTGTGTAGTCATATCTTAACATCTTGTTGCTTGATAGTTCAGCCAGTCGAGAGAGGAACCGGCGCCGACGGTGACAGTCAGGCGAAGGTCATTGTTGAGGATACCCCTTGCAAAGGCAATGGGAGTGTCGATGTTGCATCCGCTGAATGGCATTGTGGTGCCTCCTGCTTCGAAAGTCACGTTGCCTGTGACTCGTGCTTGTATATTACCCTTACCCAATGCCACAATCCCAGTGGATGGCGTCTTGATGGTCACTGAGGAACTACCGTTGTTGACAATCCTGCCTCCTGCCGCAGTCACACCCGAGGGGATGTCCCAGCCGCTCAGGTCTGCGTCGGTGAGGTTCCACGCGCCCATGTTCGCTTCCGTGAAGGGGTTGCACTGGCCCATCTGTGCGGCGATGCCCCATCCACCTGATGCGATAAGGCGGTCTACTTGCGCTTGTGAGGCGTAAGCCCCACCGATGTAGATGCCCTCAGCCCTCAGTTCTGAGACGATGTCGTCAATCGAACCGTTGTCCATCATGTACTGGATATGCGCCCCATGCAGACTGATGTGGAAAGGCGCGCCTCCGTAGGTGTTGGCGATGTTGCGTAGGTAGGCCGTGTCGCATACTGTGGCCGATGTGCCTCCTCCGATGTACCAACCTATCATACCACGGAAACCACGGCTGCGTACGGTGGTGCCACTGACGAGTGTCAGCAGGGAGATGCACAGGCGGTTGTCGGGGATGTAGGCACGTGCCATAGCCATCAGCTCCGCAGCCGTGGAGCGAAGGCACACACCAAGTCCCAGTTGCGCACACGACTTGAAGAACTCTCTGGCCGTTGATGGGTGGTGGTTGTAGCAGGCGAAGTCGGACTGGTAGGTCACGTTGTCGAGAATCTCAGCAAGGGTCATCGAACTGATTTGCAACCCCTTGTAGGTGTTGTTGAACTCATTGCCGAAACATTCAGGCACATTATTGATGGTCTGTCCGTGGGTGATGATGTACTCGCCGTCTGCGGTAGCGTGAGCGTTCGCCTCCACCATACCGAAGCCCAGACGAGCGGCGAAGAAGTTGTCCTCCACCGATTGTGAAGGGATGCCTTTCGACTCACCGAATAGGATGAAGCCGTCGGGTTTCCAGTGGTAGAAGTAGGGTTGGGAGAGGATGGGCAAGTCTGTCAGGGTTGTCTTCTGTTGCAGTTCGTCGATGTCGCCCTGTATACGGGCCACTGCCTCGGGGTCGAGTGTCTCGATGACTGCTTTGGACGCCTCCATCTCGTTCTCCAACTTCGTCAAGCGGCCTGTGATGGGGTCTTCGATGGTCATGGAGAAATGCAGGGTGGCCGACGAATCGACGCATTTGTTCGTAGAGGTGTTGATGTAGAAATAGTGCGCATCGTCGCCGCTGTTGTTTTTCTGATAAGGTCGGGATGTGGAAGTGATGATGCCGAAGAACACGTTTGGCGACGTGATGGTGAGGTCGATGGAGTCGGGCAGCATCAAATCCATGATTTTACCCGAAGTCACCGGAAATGGTTCGCCCACCGTCTCGAGGTCGTTGGAGAGGTCGATAGCCACCGAGGTCTTCAACTTGCCGTCGTCGTTTACCGGCAGTGTTCCTTTCACCACGGTCAGTGTGCCACCGCCCACACCCCTGAAGCGGAACGACCTGATTCTATAGCCTCTATAGGCCTTGTTGGTGTTGTCGCGGCCCACAGGGAAGCGGTAGATGTTGGCGGGTTGTGAGGAGATGCCTGAACCGGAATTCACGTTCAGAAAAGACGAGGCGAGGACGTCCCTTACCTGCCAGTCCCTGAGCAGCGTGTTCACTCCGCTCTCGAAGTCTGTCATCTCCTGTGGTAGTTCCTCCAGTGTTCCGATGTTTTCCTCCACCTCCGTCATGCGTGTGCTGAGAGAGGCGATGGTGGTGTTTTGTGACGTGATAGCCGTTTCTGCATCCGTGAGACGTTCATTCAGCGAAGGGTTTCCGCTTCCGCCCAGCACCGCTGCCACTGCCGCGTCAATCTGAGAGCCTGTGTGGCTGCTCTCATAGCCCAATGTTGTGTTTGCCATAATCGGTTGTTTTTGTTGTTCTGTTTTTTGGGAAGTCGTTTATCTCGTTTAATCGTTTTTTCGTTATAACGTTATTTCGAAGGTTGAAGAGGGCTTAAATGCTTTTCCAAAGCTTTCAGCCGCGAGTAAGCCTCCGTCTCCCCGATGATGTACTTCGGTGTGTCGTAGGGCTTGTCAAGCTTGAACTCGTAGCCGATGATGCGTGAGGTCTTGCTGCCGTTCTTGAGCCCTCCATACTCCACCGTCACCCTCGCGCCTTCCAAAGGCAGCAGAAACCAGTGATAGCCGTTCTCCACGAAGAACTGCCTGCCTCCCGAGATGAGAGGCTCACCCCCCGACGTCATGAAAGGCATAGGCATCACGTGCCAAACCCGCACCTGCTTTCCCTCCGAATCGTTGAAAGGCAGGGTACGCAGGCTGTCAGCCTGCGACAACTCCTCTTGCGACTGCAAGTCTGC
>JAFXVU010000019.1 GCA_017534705.1 Bacteroidaceae bacterium | reverse complement strand
CATCAGCTATTTCTTCTTCCACTAAAAAAACCATCCCATTCATCAACGAACAGGATGGCCGTAAGAAGCTTTAAAGAATATATACTAAAATTGTCTAAGAAAAGAAGTAATAATTTGCTTTAAGTCTTTTAGTGCCTGCCTCCGCGCGCACGACCTGCACCACCTTGGCCGGAAGAAGAGCGGGAGGGACCCGATGAGGTGCGGATGAGATTGGAGTTTGAACCACCTCCGCGGTTCGGACTGCCACCTACATTGCCGCCTCTGCCTTGACCTCCGCGGTTGTTGTTCACACCTCCACGGTTGTTGTTCATACCTCCGCGGTTATTATTCACACCACCGCGATTGTTGTTTATGCCTCCGTGATTGTTGTTCATGCCACCACGGTTGTTGTCCATACGTCCGCGGTTGTTGTCCACACCTCCGTGATTGTTGTTCATGCCTCCGCGGTTGTTGTCCACACGTCCGCGGTTGTTATTCACACCATCGTGATTGTTGTGTCCAGGTGCACCACCTTGGTGGCCACGATAATTGTCATGGTTACGGGGGGCGTTGCCAGGATTGTGACGGGGCATGTCGTTTCTTCTGCCACCGTAAACATCGTTGTGATGAGGCCTTCCAGGAGCGGGATGCACAATGTGAGGTCTGTTGGCTGGACGCATGGGATGGAAATAATGGCCTCCACGATAGGCGTGGTAATGACGTGGCATGCCGTAGTGGTAATAAGTGTGACGGGTGTCGTAAGTGTAAATGCTGAAGCGCCATCCATTGTTAGCAAACACGATTGGACGATAGAAGTAGTCGTAAGACATATAACGTGCCCACTGGGCGGCGGTAAGCAAACGACGGAGAGCCAGGTCACGGTGATACAGCATATCGTTGTACTCTGCATAGGTGTAGCCATAAGCCAAGTCGTCAAGATACTCGTTCACACCATAGATGTAGTCGAAGTTAATCATATACACTGCGTCGATGACGTCTGCCCTCAGACCGAGTGTGAATACCATGCGGTCGGTGAGGAAACGTGCGTGGTCGCGCATCACAGCGTAAGACATGGGCTGGGCGTTCAACACATTTGCCATTGTCAGCATCATTACTGCTACAAGCAGTGTTTTCTTAATCGTTCTCATAGTCGTTATGGTTTTGTGGAGTCAGTCGGTGTTTGTCACCTTACCTTCCCCGGGTTAATACTCTTGTTTTTGTTTTCGATGCAAAAGTACAACACTTTTCAGGCTATTGCAAAGGATTAGTCCTAATCGAGGTAGGGAATTCCCCAAACATGTCGGGGAATTGACCCCTCCTCAATATCGGTTGCCTACAACCATAACGGATTCTCATGGCATCAGGTTTAGCTCCTGTCAGTCGGTTTCATCACCTTGGAGCAGTTGTAACACTGTCAAACCGAACCAACCGATGAACAGCAACCTCAGCAACAACGGCATGCTGGCTGGCATCACCGCGAAGAGGCATGCAACAACAAGGTGGATGACTCGTAGCGACTGCATCGGACTGATATGCTCCTCCAGGACACTGGAGAACAACTTGGAAAGGGTTAACGCCATACGCATCACTGACATGGACACGTTCTTGCGAACCGACACAACATACTCCACGATGGAGAATCTCGACTGATAGGTAATGGATTTCTTCATTTCTTTTTGTTATTTTGGTTGACAATGCAAAATAACAATATGATTGTGTCAAACTACGACAATCGAAAAGAAATATTTATTGATTTTCCAGTATTTCCGTTAAAAGATGTAAATTCTCCCTTAAATAGGCCATAAACTCAGGACTATCGACCACTTCTATGTCGTGGAAAAGACCGAAATAAAACCTTCCGATTCCCTTGAAACCACAGACCTTGAGGGCAATCATCCAGTGATGGTCGTCGACAATTACCATTTGCCGTTCATCCACCTTGTACTCTTCCATCAGCACGCGGGTGGCTAGGCGTCCCATGATGAGTTTCACACGGCTCTGCCGCTCACTGGAGAAACCGAAGATGTCGGTGTAGTAGTTGATGTGTTGGGTGGTGAACTCCCATGGCTCGTCTAGCACCTCTACTTCTCCTTGGATACGACCTATATTGAAGGTCTTGCATAAGCCGGAGGCCATCTCGTAACATCTCACAGCCCTGTTGCTGCCCAAGAACTTGAATGGTTCGAGCAGACGGTCGCTGACGGTGTCGCTGTGCGAGGAGGAATAACTATGCAGAATCACTTTACGCCGTCGGGCGATGGCATCATAAAGACACTCCACATTGATGGCTTCATTGCGGTTGACTTGGGCACCGCTGAGTAGGTTCAGTCCATAGATTTCAGTGAAACGTTTCTTGAGACTCCTGACGGCAAGGTTGTCATCGTTTGCGCTGTTGAGAAGGTTGGCCATGGCCTCGAGTTCCACACCAGTGAAACGCACTCGGCTGGTGAGGTTGGCAATAAAGGGTGAACCTGGGTCGATGCTGTAGATTCCCTCATCATTGTGGATGATGAATCCTGCGAGCCTGAGGAACTCTATATACCTATATATAGAGCGACGCGACAATTCCAGCCGTTCGGCGAGCTCGGAAAGCGTGTACCGGGTGTTGCGGACTAAATAGTCAATCAGTCGCAGTTGTCTGTCGAATTTATCCAGTTCCATAGGCTTTATGTTTTTGACTACCCTTTGAGCATCGGTTCAAGGTTAATTGATGGCGTGGCAAGTTATGAGTTTGCCACGCCATCGTTTTAGGTTCAAGTTCTATTGATACTGTGGGTTATTGAACCACTACTTTCTTGCCGTTGTGGATGTAAATGCCCTTAGTTGATGGTTTGCCTTCGAGCTGGCGTCCGTCAAGCATATACCAACCAGTCGCAATTGTACGGTTCTGGATTGACTTGATGCCCGTGCTTTCGCCATCGAAGTCAAGGAGAACGTTGACACCGTTGCCGTCAATATCGCCTGCAGTCAGTTCGCCCTGCAGTTCGAACCATGCACGGCAGGCATTGATGGTCATGCCGGCATTGGGGTAATATAATTTGTTGCCTTCACCGAGGTAAAGTGTACTTTTGTCTTCACCATTGAAAACCTTAGGGTCGTACGAGCCCTTGAAACTGACAATCCCGTCGATCGTGATGGCTTTGTCGTTGGGCGAGACATTGCTGAAGGTCACATCGCTGAATTCAGGGCTGGTGATGTTGTTTCCTCCTGCCCATCTCACGATGTACGGCACGCCTGCCTCAATGGCTGTCATATTGTCCGAAGAGAATGTGAGTGTCAGAGTGCTGCTGCTACTGTCATAGGAAGCTTTAACGAGTGTTTTCACTATGGCTCCCTCGAGTGGTGTATCCTTAAAGTCGTCAACGTCGAAGGGCAGGCAAAGCGTGTTCCAATCCTCATCCTTATAGAAAACACGGTTGCTCAAGGTCACGTTGGCGGGCAAGCCCATGCTGGCGTTGTCGCTGATTATCTGGCTGATGACATCGTTGTTGCTCTCGCCGTTGTTGTCACCATTGTCGTGGAGGAAGACGGTATTGAGGATGTAGCGGATGCCGGCCAGGGCGTCAATCTTGCCGTTGCCGAAGTGGGTGGCGTAAGTTCCTGAGGTGAAGTCATCATTGATGGCTGTCATCTTCATCACGTGCTTCACGTCGTTGACGGTCAAGTCCTTGCCCACTTCTTTGGCGGCTTGTAGCCAGAGCGCCACGATTCCTGCTGCCGTTGGCGTGGCCATTGATGTGCCTTCCATCATGGCGTATGGGTAGTCAGAGTTGTTCACCACGAGGTCGTAGATGTTATCCTCATGATAGTAACTGTACTCGTCAACCGATGTGTCGTGGTAGTGGTTCACACCGGCTGCAAGGCGTGCCCCAGGAGCGGTAATCCAAGGATACTGCAGTCCAGTGGGGCTTTCATCTGCTGTGGCATAACTGGAGAAGTCGGCAATGTCACCCTCGGTATAGGATGGCATATACCAAGCGTCACCGTTACAGTCAGTCCATTCTCTTGATGATACGTAGGCGCCGATGGAGATGACATTAGGCATGGTGGCCTCGTCACTGACACTCATGTCGTCGCTCCCTGCTTTCCAATCATAACCTGGGGTGGTTAGGTGATTGGTGAAATAACCA
The DNA here is from genome assembly GCA_017534705.1 of Bacteroidaceae bacterium. Lineage (GTDB taxonomy): Bacteria > Bacteroidota > Bacteroidia > Bacteroidales > Bacteroidaceae > RUG11857. The sequence continues at coordinate 13,048 of JAFXVU010000019.1, read as the reverse complement.
TAACTGCCTCCCCAAATATCAATGACACCACTGCCAGAGGAGGGATAGAGCTCCAAGGCCAGTGTGTATTTGCTCTTGTAGTAAGCTCTATCGTTTTGGGTCGTCTGAGTTTCTCCTTTTGTGGTTAAGCCATTTGTAGAAGAGAGCAAGACTTGAGTCTTTCCGGAATTGGCAAAGTAATTGATATAACGGTCTTTATATACCTTGAGTGTGCCGTCATAATAGTCCTTCAAACCTTGAACTGTGGTACCTCTTTGGCTTGGGGTGACCGTCACAGTTTTCTTTATTTCGCCTGTACTGCTGTCCAGCACATAGATTTTGCATTCCATGTCCTTGACAGATGTGGAACGACACCATGCGTTGGCGATGACCCCTTGATAGAAATAGCCGGCGTCGGTATTGGAGTGAGTGGCTGCACGGATAATGGTGCGTAAGGGGGTCTCGCTGGATGCTGTTCCGCTGACGTGGTAGCCACCGCCCTCACCGTCTTTCGACATTCCACCATCGTTCGAGGCGGCAAAGAGGGCGATATGGTTGGGGTGACTGTCACCGAACAGAGAGTTATAAACATCGGCAGTACTTCCTGAGCCGTCATGAGGCCCTATCTGCGAACCCCAGCTATTGCTTACGACTACAGGCATATCGTTGTCATCTGCATATTTTACGATGTTCCTAAGAGCATTTGAGAGATAAGTGTCCGACAAGTTCATGACACCTGCCAAATAGAGGTCGGCGCCTGGAGCCATACCGCCGTATGTGGCTTGAGCATGGTCGTTGGTTACAGTGACATTGTTGCCGTTGACAATCACACTTGAACCGCCTGCAGTGGATGAGGTGTGGGTACCGTGGTCTTCTGATTCGTCATCGGTAGTCAGGTCACTGAATGAATCATATTCTTTACCTAAGAGACCATCATAGACGTAGGCGCGTTTCATGCGGGAGTTGCCGTTTACGTCCTTGAAGGCAATGTGCTGGAAGTCGATGCCTGTGTCTATCACACCGAGCACTACACCCTTACCGTCGTAAGCTGTGGTGAGTCCTGCTGACTGGGCGTCGGCGGAGAGGGTCAACAGGTCGTCTACATTGGTGGCCTGACGGGCGATATGGGTTTTGATGCGCTTCAGAGGAGAGACGTCGATGCGTATCACATTGCTGATGGAGGCCACTTTTTCGATGTTGTCAACAGGGATAAGTGAAGTGAACAAACCATTGTCGAATTCTTCTTGGAGAATCACTCCGGCTGCCTCAACATCGCTTTTGTCTGTAGGGTTGCTCAAACGTAAATAGGCGGCGATATAAGCCTGGCCTAAAATAGTGTCGGGTGTGGCATACAGCCTGTGGGTATTCTTGTGTTGCCATAACGGGTCGATGGGGACCAAGCCGTGACGCTTCTCTGCTTTGGTGTCACGTTCGAAAGAAATCTCACCGTTTTGTTCTTGAAGGAACATCTGCGTGGTAACCGACAGTTTTGTGTCGACGTCTTCGTCTGAGGTCTGTGCCCATGCTTCCATTGTCATGCCTAGCAACAGGAGAATGAATAACGCTCTCTTTTTCATTGAGTTAAGATAATTGATTATTGTTTTATTTTGTTTCTTAGTAAGGACAGCATACCCATCGAACAATGTGACAGCCAATCGTTCTTGCAAAATGGGCGCTAATGGTTCTTTTTACCTTTGTCAATCGCCTTGCTCAAGCAAGGTAAGAAAAATTGCTGCAAAGTTATGATTTTTCTCTTAAATATGTGAGCAATATCCTCATTTTTCGTATTTTAACATCCCTTTTTTTTACACTTTGGCATGAATTAACATTTTGTACCGAAGGTTTAACTTTTGTAATAGAATGAGTTCGACGAAATATTGCTAATTTTGCGCCGTGAACGAATTGAATGTTAAAATAGGGGCTTTCCTACTGTTTCTCTTGTCGATAAGCCTTCAAGTTGGCGCGCAGCAGATTCAGGTGGACAATATGGAGGAACTGACAGGGCCTCCCATCTTCCGTCATGGCATCGGATATGCTGGTGTGGTGGAGTATCGAGGGGAGATGATTCCATGGTTTGTACTCAGCGATGTATATATTTTCAACCCCTTGGTGCTCAAGAATAAGAAGCAGGTGCAGAAATACTACAAACTGGTCAACAATATCAAGAAAGTATATCCCATAGCAGTGGATATCAAGCGAACCATCGATGCTACAGTGGCCCACATGGATTCACTGCCCGACAAGAAGGCGAAAGACGAGTACATGAAGAAGATGGAGAAAGAACTGAAAGCGAAGTACACACCACAGTTGAAAAAACTTACCTTCGCTCAGGGAAAACTGCTCATCAAGTTGATTGACCGACAGACGGGTGACACCTCTTACCAACTGATTAAACAGTATATTGGGTCGTTTAAGGCGACGATGTGGAATACTTTCGCATCACTTTTTGGCGCTAGCTTGAAAAAAGAATACGACCCCGATGTGGACGACCGTTTGACCGAACGATGTATCCTACTGATAGAAGCGGGAGAACTGTAGGTTCACCCACATGGATTATTATTAATACCCATTTAGCTTACCTCATAAACACTTTGGCGTATGTCCTCTCAAAAACCGAAAAAAGTGTTGATTCTCGGCGCTTCCTCTGGCATAGGCCGTGAGGTGGCGCGTCTGTTCATCGACATGGGATGCACGGTCAGCGTGGCAGCCCGTCGGGAAACTCCTCTACAAGAACTCAAGGCTATCGACCCTTCAAGAGTGGAGTATTCACTCGTGGACGTTGTGGCGGAGAATGCTGCAGCTGGTTTGCAGGAACTTGCTGAACGAACAGGAGGCATCGACATCTACATTCATGCGGCAGGCATTGGCAGCCAGAACCGCGTTCTCGATTTGCCGATAGAAGAAAAAACTGTGCGCACCAATGCTGTGGGTTTCATGCGGGCGATGAATTGGGCTTATCATTATTTTGTCAGCCAAGGCGGCGGACATATCGTTGTTATCAGTTCTATCGCAGGCACCAAAGGACTTGGTCCAGCACCTGCCTACTCTGCTACTAAAGCATTCCAGGCCAATTATGTCGAGGCTTTGGAACAGTTGGCACGCCAGCAAGGACACCCTATCCGTTTCACAGACATACGCCCTGGTTTTGTGGACACTCCGCTTCTTGGTGAGAAGCCTTCCTATCCAATGTTGATGCGTGTGGACGATGTGGCCAAAAGCATCGTCAAGGCTGTGATGCGTGAGGATGATGTGAAGGTGATAGACTGGAGATACAGAATAATGGTGGCTTTATGGCGCTTGTTGCCAAGATGGATCTGGAAGAGAATGCGGATTTGAACATGGCAATAAAACAATCAAAAAATGCAAAAAAAGCTCCATGCATATCCCATAAGTACTATTTTTAGTTAATTATTGTGACACATTTAACTGAACTACAGAAAAAATATGTAATTTTGCAACCCAATCTTCCGGGTGGAACTTTTGCGACTGGCAAGGTTAGCCATGACAAGGGAATGTTAATAAGAATGAAAAAGATGTTTAAAAAATCAAACGATCGCTTGGCGGCTGACAGATTCCTACCCTATAGATTATCTATGTCAATGCATTAACTAAATTACGACGAAGAATATGAAACTGAAGAAAACCATTGCTCTTTTGACAGTTATTGCAACTGCTCTTCCTTCCTTCGCTCAGCTTGAAGGAACATCCGTTTATGACCGCATCGGTCATGGACAAGACAGTATCAACGCCCTCAACAACCTCAGTCTCTATCAGGAGGCTTACAAACTGAAGAACTGGGCCGAGGCTTACGATTCTTGGAAGCAGGTGATTGAGAAGGCGCCTATGGCACAGGTGTCCCTCTATACACAGGGACCAACCATCCTGCGTAACTTGCTTACAGCAACTACTGATGCCGCTCAGAAGAAGCAGTTTCTCGATGAATTCATGCGCATGTACGACACACGTCTGAAATATATGAATGAGCTCAACTCCTTCGCTTCTGAGAAGATGAAGACTAACAAGGGTGGTGTGCTCTGCCGTAAGGCTTACGACTATGCCACTTACGCACCTGGAGTGGACCCAGCTTATTCCCTCGACAATGCTTACAACATGTTTACTGAGGGTATCAACCTGGTCAACGACGACCCATCGCGCGAGGTGGAGGGATTCGTGCTCTACAAGTACTTCGATGTGTCATACCAGAAGTACCTGGCCGATCAGGTGGGCTTCCACGAGCAGTTCCTCAAGGACTACCTGCTTTGCAAGGAAGTGTGCGAGAAAATGCTGGAGAAAGCCAACGGAGAGCCTGATTCTGTGGCTGCACAGAAGATTGTGGCTCAGTACGACCCAACTCTGCTCGCTGTGGAGAACAACTTCATCCAGTCTAAGGCTGCAGACCGCGACCAACTCATCAAAATCTTCACTCCTAAGGTGGAGGAGAAGAAGAACGACCTCAACTACTTGCGCTCTGTCATCGATATCCTCGCTGAGAACGACTGCGACGACACCGACATCTACTTCACAGCTTCTCGCTATGCTTTCGACATCGAGCCGAGTTTCAACGCAGCTATCGGTACAGCACAGTGGTACACCAAGCAGGGAAACCACTCTGAGTCTATCAAGTACTACGACAAGGCCATCGAGCTTTGCAACAGCGACAAGCAGAAGGCACGTATCGCCATGAAGGTGGTTTACGCGTTGGCTAAGAGCGGACAAGGCTCCAAGGCTGAAGGTTACCTGCAGAAGGTAGAGAGCTTCGACCCATCAATGGCTGGTCGTTGCGACCTCTTCCGCGCGCAGAGTGCCGCTACTGCCAAGAATTGGGACGCTGCCCTCAACTATGCACGTCGTGCCGGTCAGGAGGATGCTAGTATCTCGGGTGTGAGCTCACGTCTCATCAGCCAAATCAATGATGTGAAACGCCGTGTTGCTGAGTACGACAAGGCTAACGCTGAGTACAAGGCACAGCTCGAAAAGCAGCAGAAACTCGAGAACTTCTGGAAGGGTAAGTAAGAGACTGGATACAACAGCCTAATTATACCAGCGGCGCAAAGGAACCTCCTTTGCGCCGCTGACTTGTTAATAAGGATTCTGATTACTCCGAATGCTCTGAATATTCGAATGCTCTGAATATTCCGAAATTTCTGAGAATTTGCCTTGTCTGATAAAGTATCCTAAATGGGCATTACCCGTAGATAATGTCGGACCATTTCTTGGGGAGGAGGTTGATGACCAGCAGATACAGGGTGATGCTGAAAATGACCGCCAGTGAGAAGTCGAGGATGGTTCCTTTGCGCAAATAAAAATCGAAGACCAGAAGGAAAGGGAACTGGCCGAGGTAGATGGCTGTGCTCAGTTTGCGGACATGGAGTGAATGCTTAGCGAGCCAATTCATCTCCAGTTTCTGAGACAAAAGGAATAATGAGATGGCGACCAGTAAGTTACCGAAGGGTACATGCAAGAGGGTATAATCATATCTTTTCAAAATCCATGAGGCGATGACAATCAAGATGACAAGCGCCCATGGAATATGAATTTTGTTCTCGTGATGCGCCATGAAATGACCAACCGACATATAAATCAGACCGACATTGAGGAAGTTTCTTGAACTGCTGAAGACCACATGTATGAAAGTGAAAATACCTGAATCAGTGTTATATTTGGAGTCGTATAAAAGTCCTAATATCCATAGGGCAAAAGCCACGGCGTACATCCAATAAATCTTGTGGTATTTCTCGCAATAGTAAAAAATGACGGTTACATACAACATGGAAAGTATATACCAGTAAATGCCCAGGCTTCCGGAGATAAGAAACATTCGTACCAGATAGATACATTTGAGATAAAGAGGGTAATCGGGATGGCCCGCTTCGATACACATCCACGACAAGGGCAAAGTGGCAACAGACCAGAACACGTACATTTTGAATATGCGCAAGAAATAGGAACGGACATATTCTTTTGGTTCTTGATGTTTCATAATCCCCTTGGTAAGGAAGAAACCTGAAACGACAAAGAAGAAAGGAACTCCCACTTGTGGGAAAAGGATAAGCATCCAGTTACCGATTGTTCCATCATTCTGAGGTATGTCCCGACAATTGGAGTGCATCAGCACAATCAACAAGGCACAGACAAGTTTGAAGAAATCCACTCCGTAGTAGATTTTCTTCTTTGCAGTGGTGGGGTTAGGGCTGTCCATCATTGTTCTCTCAATTTTACCGCAAGGCCTGACGGAATAGGTCTTCTAATATCTGTTTCTGTTCCGCGGAGAGGTAAGATAGTTCCTCCCTCTTGAGAATCTTGTCGAAGGCTTCTTCTGCCTTTGTCCTCATCTGCGCCTTGCCTACTTTTATACCTGCCGAAAGCTCTCCTTTGGGAAGGAGACTGCGGTTGAAATTACCATCGCTCATAGTTTGCTCTGTTTTTTTGTGCAAAAGTACGATAATTTGCCCAAAGAAACAAGAGCGCGTTCTCCTTCGTGTGCATTTCTGCCTCACATACAATCACACCGTTTAGTAGTTGATTTTATTTCCTCTCACTTGAGAGGCACCACTGACTGCGTCCACTGTTGGGGTCGCTCTTTCCTTTCTGATGGGTTGCTCCAATGCCGAACCTGCATAAATGGCTGGTAGTGCATCGGTTCGAACTGTTTGTTCCAGTTCGTTCTTGCTGGCTTGAACTGGCTCCACCATCCATTCTGGTACATTATAAGAGCGGAATAGCTCATCATTGTAGGTGGGTCGCTTTTGGGGTAGCATGAAGGGTTTGTGCATCTTGCCGTTAAGGTCGAAGTAGGCGAAGTAGAGGCGTGTGTAGTTCCCATCGAATCTTCGCGAGGTGAACATAATCCACCGTCCGTTTGATGACCACGAGTGGTATGAGGCTTGTTGGTCGTCAAGTACGGCGAATGGCACGTTACCCTGGGGATGGTTAGCGATACTGTCGCATGGCATGAGACACAGACGTGCTGAATGGTGCCAGATATGGAACTGCCCGTAATCACCCAGTGTGAAGAGGAGGTACTTTCCATCGGGCGAGACGCGGGGTAGGGAAGCGCTTTTCTGGATTCCGACGGCATTGAGGACGGTTCGCTTGTCACCGAACTTCATGGTTTGTGGGTTATATGGGCGGCTGTAGATATTGTAGCGGAGTGAGTCGTAGCAGTTGTCGAGTTCGTTGTCAATATTATCGGTTTTTTGCTCGTAGTGAGCCGCGCAGAAGTAGAGTGTCTGTCCATTGGGTGCCCATGCGGGGAATGTCTCGTATTCATCGGGGTCGCAGTCGATGTCATAGACTTTGTTGGTATTCATGTCGAAGAGGATGAGGTCGCTGCCGTAGTCGATGACTTCCACCTTCTGTGTGTTGCGTGTGTGGAACACCTGCCCAGTGGAGTTCACGGAGTAGGCGATAAGCGGTAAAGTGGGATGCCATGCAGGATAGACGCCTGCTGATAGGGTGCTGTCGGTCTTGAGGTTCATCTTCCTTCGTTCCTTGCCGTCGATGATGAGTGTGCCGCCCTGGTGTTGCCGAAGGTGCATCTGCATGCGTCCAGTGCGGTTGTAATCCTGATAGGCATGGCAGTTCACGCATTGTCCTGTGGCGGCATCCACGCTGAAATTGCGGTTGTCGTAGATGACCTTCTCCTCGAAGTCGCTCATTCGCCGTTGGCAGATGTAGATGTCTTCATAGTCTACGTAGGAGGGCTGTATGAGGCGGTAGGATATGTATGGATCCACCTCTTCCTCGACTACGGGATTTTTCAACGCGGGATACTGGGTCCATCTTCCATTGGTCCTCACATAGACTGTGGTGTAGATGGTGTCACCTTTTGCTCCCTGCAGTAGCTTGTGCCATCGGTCAATGTCGATGTCGGTTTCCTTCCCTTCGGTAATGATGCCGTCAGTGTCTGACTTGGTGTAGATATGGGTGATATAGTCTTCTCCTTCGGTGTCAATGCGAAGGTTCATGGGGGCGATGTTGGGGGGCAGGGTCGCTCCGTTGTTGTCGGGGAAGACATTCACGGGCTCTTGTGTCTGCATGGCGTCTTTGGGCAGTTCAGCTGTGCAGGATACCGTAAGGATGAGTATGGCTATGAGATATTGATAATGCCGCATGTCGTTTAGTTGGTTTTCAGTCCTGTGGTGAAGAAGAAGTAATACCAGTAGGTGTTTCCGTAGAGAGGGCGTAGCCGTGTGGCGTTATACTCGTCACCGTATTGGCTGTTGGCGTTGGCTTCCGCGATGAGGTTGTTGAAACGTTCTTTGATGTCGGTATCAATGTTCACTTGACTTAGGTCGATGTTGCCTTGCAGGTTGGCGAAGAGGAGGGCGGCCTCTTGGTAGTGGCGGGGTATCTTGTTGCCGTTCTCGTGTTCCCATACAGGCAGCATCTTGATGAACAGTGGCCAGAAGTCGTTGATGTCCTTGAGGATGAGGGCGCAGTCAAGCGAGAGTGTCACCATCTGACGGGTGCCACCACGCATCGTCGCGTAGTTCTGTAGCAGATAAGCCTCCACATGACCTCCGTCACCGTCGAGGATATTGTTGTATTCCAGCAACGGTTCTATAGCCTTGCATTCGGTCTGGTAGTCATGCTCCAGGTCTATTTGATAGAAGGGGTGGGCATTGAGTTGGCGGGCGTATTTCTCTGCGAGGGCTTTCTCTCCGTTCAACAATGAGGAGCGGAGCATATAGCTCAGGTATTGTGGTCTCAAACCGTATTCCACCATATCCTCCATACACCATCTGTAGGCATAGTTGGGTTTGCCCAAGAAGTAGTAGAGTTGTGGACCGGCGATGAGCCGTAAGTACTGGTTGACGGTGGGTGCCGCATACTCTGCATCGCCATCGGGATAGGAAAAAGTGCTTTCGCCGGAGAGTCCCAGTTTGTAGAGTGCCAAGCGGGTATAGCAGACTTGTATGCGTGTGGGTGCCAGGTCTGGGTTTTGTTGCCGTGCGATGTCGAGTACTTGTTGCCAGTCGTCTTTGTCCACTGCATGTTTCATCCTGAGGATATTACGGAAGTTCTCGTCTTTGAAGGTGCGATGGTGGGTGTACCAACCCATTAGGACCATACCCAAGAATGCGACCGAGAAGTAGAGGATGGAGGTCTTGCTGATTGGAGATTTTTTGCTGGTTGGAGATTTCTTGCTGGTCTGAGTGGATTTGCTGGATTGACGAGTCTTACTGGTTTTACTATTTTCACTACTCCTCCTGGTTCTCTTCGTCCACCAGGCGGTAAAGGGGGCCAATACTGCCGTGATGGCAATGGCGATGATGAGCCAGTTGAACTCAGTGCCCGATGCTTTGAAGGTATATAAATCATAACCACGACAAGTGAAGTTGCCAAGCAGCCAAAGCGATGGCAGGTAGCACAACGGAGCCCATGACCATTTCAGCCTGAGGCAGTATTGAAGGAGCAGTGCCAGTAGTGTGAGTAGCAGTGTGAGTAGGGTTGCACCTAATAGCGGGTGTGTCATGGTGGCGCAGATGGCAGACGAGCACCATGTGGCGATGCCCCATAGGCCCTGGCTCATCAGTTGTGAACCATAGGTGGATGTCAAGTAAAATGGGGTCATCCCAGCCACTTCTTCAAGGTACTCCTTTCTGATTCCTATCAACACTATCATGCAGAAGGTGATGAACAGTAAGGGTGGCAGAAGACGGAAGATAATGGTCTGTGTTTTCTTCATATATCAGCGTTGTCGTTTATAACACAAGAGCAAATGTATATAAATAATTGCACTTTTCTGTACCAAGGACGTATAAATACACATTTTTAGACGTTTATTACGCAATAATCGACCGCTTCTTCCCCTTTTATTCAGACGTTTCCTAGGAAAACATGCTTGATGCCTTCTTGCTCTGCTATTTGTCGGGCGCGTTGCAGGGTGCCGATGGGAGTGGGCCTGTAGCCGTCGGTGAGTTTGTAGCGCGGGAAGAATCGTGAGAGATGAAGTGGAGTGTCTGCGAATCCGTTTTCTACGAGCCAGGCGCACATCGACCGAAATTCGTCCTCCGTCTCTGTGCCGGGAATCATCAGGTGGGTGATTTCCAGCCAGACATGATTATCGCGTAAGATGTTCAGTGTTTGTAGCACAGGGGCAAGGGAGGCGGCCGACATCCGCCTGTAGGTCTCGTCGTTGAAGTACTTCAGGTCGATGTTGGCGGCATCGATGAACGGAGCGATTTGCCGGAGAGGTTCTTCGTTGACATAACCTGCCGACACCAACACGTTCTTCAGGCCTTTCTCATGTGCGAGTTTGCAACAATCGAAGGTGTATTCATACCATGTCAGCGGTTCAGTGTAGGTATAGGCGATGATAGATTGCTTATATTTGATGGCCAGGGAAATCACTTCTTCAGGTCGCAATTCGTAGTGCTCCACATCGGAGGGCTCTACTTGTGAAATCTCATGGTTCTGGCATCCCTTGCATCTGAGGTTGCATCCCGTGCAGGCCAGCGACAGGCATTCCTCGCCGGGATGGAAGTGATACAACGGTTTCTTCTCAATGGGGTCGATGGCCAAGGAGCAGGGCTTGCCATAAACCAATGACTGTAGGCTGCCGTCGATGTTCTTACGGCTATGACACAATCCTGTAGTCCCTGGTTTGATGAGGCAATGATGGGGGCAGAGGTTGCACCGTACCTCGCCATCGGACTGTTTGCTGTAGAATAGGCACTCTTTCATCCTTCTTCGAATATGATGGCTTCGTATGTGTAGAGCTCTGCGTCGCGCCAGCCATTCCAGCCGATGCCGGCTTTGTCGCGAGAGCAATGACCTAAGAACTCTTCCTTGGTCCAATCCACCTCAAGGGCCACCTGTGGTAGGAAGGTGCCGCTATGGTAGCCTTTTCGCATGTAGATGCCTTGTTTGCCGTAGATGAACTCGTCGGCACTTTGGATGCGCCGAAGTGGTGTGAGTACCGATATCTCGATGGTGATGTCTTCAAGTTCGTCAGCGGTGACTTTGGGGAATCGTGGGTCTTCGAAGGCGGCGGCTTGGGCCATCTCCTCGACAATCCGGCACAATGGAACGTCCTCACCGAAGTGTCCGATACATCCGCGCAGCCGGTCGTTCTTGTGGAGCGTGACGAAGGCCCCGAGTTTTTTGGTGAGGTTGTCGGTAATGTCGATGTGGGGCATGGGCTCGTAGTTGCAAGCGGATGTGATGCTCTCACGGGCGATTTCAAGAAGCGTCCTCATCTCGTCCCTTGTCAGTGAGAAGTCCTGTGTGTCGCGTTTTTCGGGATGGACGATGAAGGAGTTGTAACCCACCACCCGCTCTTTGTCGCCATAGATGCTGTCACCCGAATTGCGGTACATGATGTGCTCCACCTTCATCTGGGATTCTAAGTGCAGGTTGAGCAGCAGGGTGATGATGGCTGAAAGGCCGCAGGCACTGGTGGAGAGCCCGCGTATGTGTTCCCGTTCATTGCGGTCAATGATATTGGCGAGCATCTGGGCGTTCCCGCTTGTGATGGCTTCTGCTGTGCGCAGGTCAACCTTGCAGGCTTCCTCGTAGTCGGGATAATGACTGAAGTCGGAGGAGATGACCCAGAGGTTGCGCTCGTTGAAATAAGGTTGGAGGGCTGTGGAGAGTTCGACTAATATGTCTGGCTCGTCGGTGGCAATGACGAGAGGCACGATGGGAGGCATGGTCTTGAGATGGTATTGCAGGAAAGGCAGTTCCACCTCTAGGCAATGCTCTCGCAGATGTGCCCTTTTGTCGTACTTGAAGAGCTTGGCGTCCTTGCTGAGCTGCTGGCATAATGCGGTGTCGACCTCCACCTCGCCCAAGGGGGTGGAATAGTGGGTGGAGACTGTATCTACTGAAGCGGCATTGAGATAGACCTGATGGCTGGGACCGATGAGGAAGATGCGGTCATACTCCTTCTCGGGATGAATGCGCGCGAAAGCAGAAGCGGCTACCTCGCCAGAAAACACCCATCCTGCATGGGGAACGATGACGGCGCGTATGTCATCACGTTGCTCGCAGTCCTCGAACGGACTGAAATATTGATTCAATTCCTGGATGGCCTCTTCACGGTCAGCGGGGTAGAACTGTCCTGCCACTGCCGCTTTCCTGATGTTTTTCTCTTCCATAATATCGTGTGTGTTGAGAAGGTTAGTGTCAATGTCATGAGCAAAGATAAAGCATTTATACGACAACACAAAAAATGTATAGGCCTATTATTTGTGCAGTTCCGTCTTTTTTCCTATCTTCGCAATCAGATTAAAAAACATACGTTTATGATACAGAAATATATTGAGGAAAACGAATCGCGGATGCTGGAGGAACTCTATAGCTTGATTCGCATTCCGAGTGTGAGTTCACAAAGTGAGCACAAGGAAGATATGGTGTGCTGTGCCAACCGATGGGCGGAGTTACTGAAAGCTGCGGGAGCCGACCGTGTGGAGGTGATGCCTTCAGCTGGCAATCCAATGGTTTATGCCGAGAAGATAGTCAATCCTTCGGCTCCTACCGTATTGGTTTATGGACACTACGATGTGATGCCGGTGGAACATCTGGACCAGTGGGTTTCCAATCCGTTTGAACCTGAGATACGCGACGGGCGCATCTATGCCCGTGGTGCTGACGACGACAAGGGACAGTCATTCATCCAGTGCAAGGCATTCGAGTATCTGGTCAGCAATGGTTTGCTGTGCCATAACGTGAAATTCATTCTTGAAGGTGAGGAAGAGATTGGTTCCCCGAGCCTTGAGTCGTTCTGCGAACAACATAAGGACTTGTTGAGCGCCGACATCATCCTGGTGAGCGACACTTCGATGCTGAGTGCTTCCCTGCCTTCGCTCACCACTGGCCTGCGTGGTTTGTCCTATTGGCAGGTAGAGGTGACGGGTCCCAACCGCGACCTCCATTCGGGCCATTTCGGCGGAGCGGTGATGAATCCCATCAACGCGCTTTGCCAGATGATAGCCAGTCTGACAGATGCCGACGGTCGTATCACCTTGCCTGGTTTCTATGATGATGTGGAGGAGGTGCCAGCCGAGGAGCGCGAGATGATAGCGCGTATACCGTTCGACGAGGAGCAGTATAAGGCGGCAAT
>JAFXVU010000173.1 GCA_017534705.1 Bacteroidaceae bacterium | reverse complement strand
TTTGGAGATTTTCTTGGGCAACGAAGATAAGCGAACGCAGGTTGTTGGGCATCGATTTGCGGAAGTCCTCCACAACACCAGCCACTGTCACCACGAAAGGCGGATTATAGCAGATCGTGAGTTGACGGCCCACCACATCGGTTGTGCCGAACAACGCAATAGCACCAGAACGAGTCAGCACGACCTGACAGTCTTGTGGTTTGATTTGGGAGAGTTCCTCTACCGACGGACTGCCAGGAAGGGAACGCAGGCCGTAGGTCTCGAAGAAATGGCAATCAGGAACGAAGTTGACAGTAGCCAAATAGAGTGTATCGCTACCATTCCAACATACCGTGTAGGAACCATTCGTATATCCGATGGAACCGTATGAATCGTTGTAAAAATATGCCGAGGACACCCCCTCCACGGATGTGAGTTGTCGTAACATCTGGAGGCGGCGTGCCTCTGTCATGCGATAAGGGTCTTGGGGAGTGCCGTTTTCGTCAACAGTCCATTCACCGCCACCCACCACCGTTTGAGCATAGAGCAGTTGTTCGCTGTCGTAGCCGAGAGGCAGGCTACGGTAATACAGGTTGACAATAGCGGGGTCGAATACCGCCCATGCCACGACGGTGATGATGACCAGTTCGATAAACAGCCAAGTATTGGCATTCAGGATATTGTGCAGTCTTGTTTTCATCTCTTTTCCATCATTGATTCCACAATAGGTTTTCTCAGGCTCCACCATGCCGGTAGAACGGCTGCCAGGAGGTTGAGCAGCAGGATAGCGAAAAAGGCGCCGACAAACAGCGTAGGGGCGAAGAGCATCTCACCTTCCACGATGGGTGCCGTGGACAGGGTTCTATTGTCGAAGAACATGCCGAGGATTTGCGTGCGCATTCCGTAGATGGCGAACCACGACAGCAAAAGACCAATGACTCCGCCGATGGTGGTCAGCACGAGGTTCTCCCCCACTACCTGATTCAGGAGCGTGCTGCGCCTTGCACCGAAGGTCTTGCGAACGGCCATCTCTGCCGACCGACGTTCCATACGTCCTCCCACGATGCCGCAGAGGTTGAGGGCTGGCACAAAGAGCAGGACGAACAAGATGCCGGCATAATGCTTGATGAGTTGCCAGTTGCTCAGCCTGCGGAATACGCCGTCGCGGTTCTCTGTTTGCAACACATGCATGGGATGGGTTTCCAAATTCCTGGTCAGCACCAGTTTCATCTTCACGCCCTCACCGAAACCGAATTGGGGCAGTTGATTGCGATGAGACTGCCAGCAGCGTGTAGCCACGTCGTCCAGTTCCTGCTTCAAGGCCTGCAGGTGCTCGTCATCGCGCACGGTGGCCACAATGGAATAGACACCTTGATAGTCGCTACCGAATTTCACATCCAACATAGAGTATGGCATGATGATGTCGGCATAACTGTCGGGAGCCAGTTGACTGCCACCGCGTACCACGCCTACCACCCGCAGAGTGAGGTGACTCTCCATCTCCACTGTCTTTCCCACGGCATCCACGCCTTTGCCGTACAGCCGTTCGGCCAAAGCATCGCTGATGACGCAGACGGCTTCTTTCCCCTCCACTTCCTTTTGGGTAAAGGGATGTCCGCTCAAGAAATCATACTCATAGATGCGGAAGAAATCGGTACTGACCTCGTTGCGGACCACATCCAAGTAGTCATCCTTGCCACGCACCACACTGGTGTGGCAAAGGCCTATAGTCTTGCCCGTTCCTGCCGCCAACAGCGTGGGTGAGCAGTACTCGATATTCGGGCTGGACTTGAACCAGTCCTCGTATGCTTTGACGCTGAAACCAGTCTGCCCCATTCCACCGTTCTCGGCCTCGATTCGGATGCCTTCGAAATAGACGGTCCGTGCGCGATTCGGCTCAGGGTAGATGGGGGCAAGCTTGATGTAATACACCACGGCCATCACCATCGTGAAAGCAATGGCCAATGCCGTGCCAGCGATGTAGATGCCGGAGAATAGTCGTTCCTCGCGCAACAAGGCGAGGGCTTGTCGAAAATGGGTTGTCATATTTTTGGCGTTATTTCGTTATTTCGTTTAATCGGCTAATCGTTTAATTGGCTAATCGTTATTTTGATAATAGCAAGAACCATGCCAAACTCATAACTCGCTGATAATGAGTATAGGCAAATAAAAAAGTGTCCATTTTCGGACACTTTTCGTGTTCGGAAATGGACACTTATCACTCTTGATGATAATATGCGCTATTAAGCCTACCCTTCCCCTCTCTTGTCGAAACAATCGTAATCCGCGTAGGTCTTGAGCGGGAAAACAAATATGTCGTCGCTGATGTCTCCGCTCTTGAACTTGCTGATGTTAACATGAGCCCAGAAGAAAGCCACCTTGATGCGCAAGTTGATGGGCGCACGGGTTTTCTTGTCAAGCAAAATCTTGACCAGTTTCATTCCCTTGCGACCCGGCTTCAGTTTCAAAGTAATCAGATAGCCCTTGGGGTCGTCGGCAATATGATAGGTGTAGTCTTCGGGCGAGAACTTGAAATCGTTGGCATATTTGTCCTTTTTTTCAGAATTGGCATCGTAGAGCGTGACGGTCTTCTTCTTCCGCTCCACTCTGTAGTAGGTTTTGCCGTCGTTCCACACATTATAACGCTCATCGACAAACTTGCTCTTATTGTCCTTATACCAAATGTCGCCACTGGTCTTGAAAACACCTATAAGGTTCACATCATAGTGCAGCGAGGAACCCTGTTTGCCGAACACCATGTTGTAGGTCTGGTCGAAAAAACGACGTGCTTGTTGTTCATTAGGTGTCTGCGCCACAATGTCGGTTGGGAAAAGCAAAATAATAGCGACTAACATCAGTATAAGAGAGCGTGTCCTCATCGTTGTGGTTTGCTTAATCATTTCTATAGACGTTATTTTATTCATATACTTTTTTCAATAAGAGACAGACGTTTCGATACCCCTTGCTCTGAGCAACTCTGCGATTCGGTCAAGTTCCTCAGGTTTGGCTTTCTTGAGCTGGTGTGCGGGTGTCTCTCGGTCGATGGTGTAAATCATCACGCATGAGGGAGCGATATACTCCACCTTCTCTATCCAGGGCAGGACATAGCGGTCGGTAGTATTGTCCACACTTTGGCCTGCATACTCCCCTTTCATAAACATGGTCTGGATGATGCAGTGCCCTTCAAAAGCCTTCATCGTCTCTATGATGTCATCCAAGTTGAAGTGGCCTACCGGACGGTCCACCAGACGGATATAGTCAAGGTCGATGGTGTCGAGTTTGAGGATGTTGTTATCCACTTTTTTCAATGCCTCAAACACCCCTGGTCGAACGATGAAGGTACTGTTGCTCAACACACTGACTTTGGCTTGAGGGAAATATTCATCGCGAAGCCGGATGGTTTCGTCAATGATTTCGGGAAAATGGGGATGCAAGGTGGGTTCACCATTACCCGCGAAAGTAAAGACATCGGGTACAGGGCCATTGGCTTTCATGTCCTTGAGTCTATCCTCCAATGCACAAACCACTTCATCGACTGTAGGCAGTTTATGGTGTGAGGGATGTTGTTTGTTGAATCCGCACTCACAATAGATGCAATCGAACGTGCAGCACTTGCCATCCTCGGGCAAGAGGTTGATTCCCAATGAAACTCCGAGTCGGCGACTATGCACAGGCCCGAAAATGGGAGAAGGGTAAATCACTGTCATAACCTAAAATCAATACTTTTTACGTGATTGAGAATCTGTGGTAGCAGGTTTAGTTGTATAGTTCATGTCCGCAATATTTACAGTAGTTGGCATCTCCGTCATGACCTTGACGGTGGCAATGTGGACACACCACATCCTTTCCATTGAATCGATGCATTTCCTTAATCATCTCAGAAGAGACAATACCTGTGGGAACAGCGATGATGGTATAACCAAGGACCATCACGACAGTGGCGAAGAAACGACCCGCATCGGTCACAGGAGTCATATCGCCATAACCTACGGTGGTCATCGTCACAGCAGCCCAGTAGATGCTTTGGGGAATGCTTGAGAACTTCGAGCCGGGAACATTGCTCTCGAAAACGAACATCACTGTGCCAAGTGTGACAATCAGAATCACCACGAAAAGGAAGAATACCAAAATCTTCTTCATGCTCAACTGCAACGAACGCAACAACATGTTGCCCTCGCTCATGAAGTTGAAGAGTTTGAACACACGGAACACCCTGATGAGTCGGAACATACGGATAATCATCATGTAGCGGGCGTTGATGAAGAAGAAACTCAGGTAGGGCGGAAGTATGGCGAGTAAGTCTATGATGCCGAAGAAACTGAAAGCATATTTCTTTGGTTCCGGTGAGCAATACAGACGGGCTATGTATTCAGCAGTGAAGAAAAGCGTGAAGAACCCCTCGAGAATATAACATGTAGTCTGCAACCATGGTATGGAGTTGACCATCGAATCGAAAATGGTGATAAGGATGCTCAACAGAATGGCTATCATCAGAAAGACATCGAACGCTTTGCCCAAAAAGGTGTCGGTGCCGAAGATGATGATATAGAGGTTTTGTTTCAGGTCATGCTTTAACTTGTACCTGATTATCCGAAAAGTCCTGCTAATGACACTTTTACGCTTTTTCATACCATTACTATTAAAAGTGGGACTGCAAATATAAATATTTTTTATGAAAAGAGACCCAAGGAAGAAAGAAAATCCTCGGGTCTCAGCTACTATGGTAAAAAAACAATTCTTTTTCCTATTTCACTTCCCAGATGTCGTTTGTCTCGAGCAACTCTGCGAAGTTGTGGTAAGGCTTCTTGGCCTTGATTTCTGCTATCTGGGCATTGACAGCATCATCGTAGGTAGGTGCATCGACATCGCGTATCACGCCAAGCGCCACGGGGAAGTCAGGACCTTCCATCATCGCCAGTTTCAGATGGAGCGTGTTGTCTTCACAGTGGGAGTCGTGGACGAGAATGTCGTCAATCGTCACGCCGTTCTCACCGATTTTCACCACCTTGATACCAAAGCCTTCCTGCATCAGACCATACTCATTGTTCTCGCCAAAGACCATAGGCTCGCCATCGCGCAAATAGATGGCATTCTTCTTGCGGCCTTCGTTGGTATAGATAGCCTCATGCGCACCATTGTTGAAGATGACGCAGTTCTGCATAATCTCACATACAGCGGCACCCTTATGGTTATAGGCTGCTTTCAAAATATCCACAGTTCCTTGCACATCGGTGGCGACTGCGCGGGCAAAGAAATGGCCACGGGCACCAAAGCATAGCTCGGCTGGACGGAAAGGATCCTCTACAGTGCCGTAAGGACTTGACTTGCTGACAAATCCACGAGGACTGGTGGGTGAGTATTGTCCTTTGGTCAGTCCATAGATGCGGTTGTTAAGCAGAATCATTTTCAAGTTCACGTTGCGGCGGTTGGCATGGATGAAGTGGTTACCTCCGATGGCCAGACCATCGCCGTCACCACTGACTTGCCAAACTGTAAGGTCAGGGTTCACCACTTTGCAACCAGTGGCGATGGCGGCTGCACGACCATGGATGGTGTTCATGCCGTAGGTGTTCATATAATGGGGCAGACGGCTGGAGCAACCGATACCCGATATCACTGCGGTTTGATAGGGCGGTACGCCTATCTCTGCCATTGCCTTGTGAAGAGACGCCAAAAAGGAGTGGTCGCCACATCCAGGACACCAACGTGGTTGTCCTTTCTTGAAATCTTTTGATGTATATGCCATAATCTTTCTTCCTTTCCTGCTTTACTTGTTAATCATCTCGTTGAAAGCCTCTACCAACTCGTTCACTACGAATGGCTGGCCTTTTACCTGATTGAACTGATAGGGAACAAATCCGTCCACCTTCATGCGCAGATAGGCTGCGAATTGTCCGAGGTTCTGCTCTGCCACTACCACCTTGGGGTATTTTTTCAGCACCTCAGAGGTATTCTTGGGCAGCGGGTTGATATACTTGAAATGAGCAAGCGCCACTTTCTTTCCTGCAGCCCTCATCTCGTCCATGGCGGCGTGGAGATGGCCGTAGGTGCCACCGAAACCGACAATCAGCAACTCGGCATCATCTTTGTCGCCGAGCACTTCCACATCGGGAACTTGTATCTTGTTGATTTTCTCCTGACGTAGGTGGGTCATGAGGTCGTGGTTCTCTGGGTCGGTGGAGATGGCACCGGTCTTGTTGTCCTTTTCAAGACCACCGAGTATGTGTTGGAATCCCTCTGTTCCTGGGACAGCCCAGTAGCGGACTCCTGTCTCAGGATTGCGCTGGTAGGGTGTCCATGAACCCTGCATGTCGGGAGTCACGTAAGGTGGTTTGATGTCGGGGTAGGCGTTGAGGTCAGGCAGACGGAAAGCCGCTGAGCCATTGGCCACAAACGCGTCGGTGAGCACCACCACTGGTGTCATGTGCTCCAAGGCTATCTTTGATGCCATATAGGCGGTGTCGAAGCAATCGGTGGGAGAGATGGCTGCAAGCACAGGCATGGGCGACTCGCCATTGCGTCCGAAGAGAACCTGAAGAAGGTCGGTCTGTTCCGACTTCGTGGGAAGTCCTGTCGCTGGTCCTCCACGCTGTACGTCGAGTACCACAAGCGGTAATTCCAGAATCACGGCCAGGTTCATTGCCTCTGACTTCAAGCAAATGCCAGGACCTGAGGTGGAGGTGGCGGCAAGAGCGCCAGCAAACGATGCACCTACAGCCGATGAGCAGCCTGCTATCTCGTCTTCACACTGTACGGTAGTGACACCCAGCGACTTGTGTTTTGACAGCTCATGCAAGATGTCGGTGGCTGGAGTGATGGGGTAGGAACCGAGATAGAGACGAAGGCCTGCTTTCTCGGCGGCGGCAATCAGTCCGTAGGCTGTCGCCTTGTTGCCAGTGATATCCATATACCGTCCGGGAACCTTCGTCTTGGTCTCAACCCTATAAACATTGTTGACGCTGCTATGGGTGTTTTGACCGTAATCGTAGCCTGCCTGAATGACCTTGATGTTGGCTTCAGCCACACCAGGCTTCTTGGCGAATTTCTCACGAAGGAAATTGAATGCCACATCCAGGTCGCGGCTGAACAACCAACACACCAGTCCCAAGGCAAACATATTGCGGCATTTCAAAATCGATTTCAGATCCATACCTGAGTCTGCGAGGCAGTCCTTCACCATCTGCGTAATTGGACAGGCAATGACACGGTCGGGATCGATGCCCATTTCAGAGATGGGGTCATCGGTCTGAAAAGCGGCCTTCTCAAGGTCTTTCTGCTGGAATGCGTCTGTGTCGATGATAATGGCTGCGTCGGCCTTGGCAAACTTATATTGGGTCTTGAGCGCGGCGGCGTTCATGGCCACAAGTACATCACATTTGTCACCAGGTGTGAACACCTCGTTCGCACCTATGTGAACCTGAAAACCCGACACGCCTGTCAACGAACCTTGCGGGGCGCGAATATCGGCGGGGTAGTCGGGAAACGTACTGATACTATTGCCCACAGTTGCAGATACCGTAGAGAAGATGTTGCCCGCCAACTGCATTCCGTCACCGGAGTCACCTGAGAAACGAACCGCAACTTGGTCTAGTTCCTTCACTTCCAATTTTTCTCCCATAACTTTAGTTGATTTTACTATTTGCCTGAATTCCGCTTCTAAGTCATTGTATTACATCATGCGGAATACATTTCTTGAATTGTCTTTAAGTATCAAAATGACCTTTTGTCGTCAAAACGACTGCAAAATTACATATTCTTTCTAAATAATGCAAATTTATAAGGAAAAATGGTATAAAAATTGCGTTTTTGCTATAAAAACGTCAATAATTATACATTCTCCATGCACTCGTATGTACCAATTGTGTGCGCCGACAGATTCAGCGGTAATAAGCCTAAAGGCTCTCGAGCATGCGCTTGAGCACTACGGTAGCCGAGATTTCACGATTGGCGGCCTCGGGGATGACAAGGCTGGTCGGTGCCTCGATGACATCGTCGGTGACAATCATATTGCGGCGAACGGGCAGGCAGTGCATGAAGAAAGCATTGTTGGTAATTGCCATGTGTTTGGTGTCAACAGTCCACGACATATCCTTGCTGATGACTTTGCCGTAATCCTCGGGGCGTGTCACTCCGGGACAACTCCAGTTTTTGGCGTAAATGAAGTCGGCGCCCTCAAAGGCCTTCATCTGGTCGTATTCCACACGTGCATTGCCCACAAACTTAGGGTCAAGTTCATAACCCTCAGGATGGGTTACCACGAAATCCACATCGGCGGCATTCATCCATTGTGCGAAGGAGTTGGGAACGGCTTGTGGCAAGGCTTTGGGGTGGGGTGCCCAACTGAGTACCACCTTAGGGCGCTCATTACGCTTGTACTCCTCAATGGTGATGAGGTCAGCGAAACTCTGAAGAGGATGTACGGTAGCGCTCTCCATGAAGAACACGGGACGACCGGAATACTTGATGAACTGGTTCAGGATTTTTTCCTCGTAGTCGTCGGCGCGGTTTTCGAAACGGGCGAAACTCCTCACACCGATAATGTCGCAGTAACATCCCATTACTGGGATGGCCTCCAACAGGTGCTCGCTCTTGTCACCGTCCATAATCACACCTCGCTCGGTCTCCAGTTTCCAAGCGCCTTGGTTCACGTCGAGAACAATGACGTTCATGCCAAGATTCATGGCTGCTTTCTGAGTGCTCAAACGGGTACGAAGGCTATTGTTGAAGAAAATCAACATACAGGTCTTGTTCTTGCCAAGATTCTGATACTTGAACCTGTCGTTCTTAATCTCGAAGGCTTCTTTCAGTGCCTGACTGAGGTCGCCTATGTCTTCTACATGCTGAAAAACTCTCATATTCTATGTTCTGTCTATGTTTATTTCTTTCCTTTTTTCTTCTTGCCTTCTATGGGCTGCTCAAAGAATTTCACCCATTCGGGCAGTCCGCCTGCACGTTTGCGGGATGCTTTGATTTTTTCCTCCTCACGACGGCGACGTCCACTTCTTTCTTCCTGTCTCCGGTCGTCACCACGGCCGCCTCGGACACGGTTTCTTCCGCCACGCCCCTGTCGAGAAGAATAACCGTCGTCGCCCCTGTTGGGACGTTGTGATGACTGTCCTCCCTCAGGTTCTGTATCGGAGAGTTCCACATTCACCTTTCTGCCGTCGTATTCAGCGCCATTAAGGGCTGAAAGCACCAACTGTACCTGACCTACCGGAACCTCGAAAAACGAGAAGGTGCGCATCAGGTCGATACGGCCCATTTCCACATGCTTGCCACGTAGGCAACGGTTCAACAATCCCATCAACTGGCGAGGACCCATACCGTCCATCTTGCCCAGGTTGATGAACAAGCGGGAGAAACCTTCTTCAGCCACACGGCCATGTCCCTCTTTGCGATGACCCCCCTCGTTGTCACGACGACTTTCGCCTTCCCTGCGCTTGCCACGCTCGGTGGGCACCTCTATCTCTGGCTCATTGCGGTAGTAATCGAGGAAGGTGTTGAACTCCATCGACACCATCTTCTTGATGATGTCCTCTTTCTCCATCAAGTCGAACTTACGGAAGATGGTGGGCAGATAGGGAGCTATCTCTGCTTCGTTGACTTCTACTTTCTCGATGTCGTCAATCAGTTTGTAAAGCTGCTTTTCGCAAATCTGCTCACCGGTGGGGAGGGTAGAGGCCACGAACTCCTTGCCAATCTGCTTTTCAATGGCCTTGACTTTATTTTTCTCACGGCTATGGATGATGCTGATGCTGGTGCCTTGCTTGCCCGCACGTCCGGTACGTCCACTGCGGTGGGTGTAACTTTCTATGTCGTCGGGAAGTCCGTAGTTGATGACATGGGTTAGGTCGTCCACGTCAAGCCCACGTGCAGCCACATCGGTGGCGACAAGGAACTGAACCCTGCGCTGACGGAATTTTTGCATGGTCAGGTCGCGCTGCATCTGCGACAGGTCGCCATGCAAAGCTTCGGCATTGTAGCCGTCCTGAATCAGTTTGTCGGCCACTTCCTGGGTCTCCACCTTGGTGCGGCAGAAAATGATGGCGTAGATGCTGGGATGGTAGTCGGCCACACGCTTCAAGGCACGATAACGGTCTTTGGCCGAAACCAGGTAGTAGATGTGGTTGACGTTCTCGGCACCCTCATTACGGGAACCGACAACAATCTCCTTATATTCGCGAAGATAGTTCTTGGCGATACGTTCTATCTCCTTGCTCATAGTCGCGGAGAAAAGAAGAGTGTTGCGCTCGGCTGGAACACCTGCAAGTATGGCATCGATGCTCTCAGAGAATCCCATGTCGAGCATTTCGTCGGCCTCGTCGAGCACCACATTCTCCACCTTGTCGAGCTGGGCCACACCACGCTCCATCAAATCAACCAAACGGCCTGGTGTAGCCACAATGATATGCACGCCTTTTTTCAAAGCGCGTATCTGGGTTTCGATTGACGAGCCGCCGTAGACGGCCAGAACGTGGAGGTGGTCGATGTACTTGGAGTAGTCTTTCAAATCGTCGGCAATCTGAAGGCAGAGTTCACGGGTGGGCGACAGCACCAGGGCCTGGACGGAATTGTCCTCTATGTTGATTTTCTGCAGAAGGGGAAGACCGTAGGCGGCTGTCTTGCCTGTTCCAGTCTGTGCAAGGGCTATTACATCATTGTTGTTACCAAGGAGATATGGTATCACTGCCTCTTGCACTGGCATTGGCTCCACATATCCCATTTCCTTAATTGCCTGGAGTATCTCTGCCGACACGCCAAGTTCTTCAAATGTTTTCAAATTCGGTTTTGTTTTTTATGATTAATGCTTATTTATGAGTAATCGGAACATTCGTGATATTCAGAACACTCAGAACTCTTATTTGCCGTAGTTCAATGCGAATGCTGTTGAGACAGAGTTGTTGAAACTTTTGCACACCTCAGTAGCGAAATCCATACCGCAACGCACAACCTTGTCCCATGTGCTCTCATCAAGGTCGTTGAGGTCGGACTTCAACACACCTTCGTGCATCAAGCCAAATACCACACCGGCATTGAAATTATCACCAGCACCGATGGTGCTCACCGTCTCGATTTTCTCCACTTCGTACGACTTATTGATATGCTTGGTAATCAACCGCACCTTGCCTCCGCCTGAAGTGGAAAGCATGTTCTTGCAATAGAACTCCACCTCTGACTTGTAAATCTTCTCTGGGTCGGTTTTGCCAAACATGTTGTCGAAGTCTTCCTCAGACCCCCTCACGATGTCGGCGAACTCCATGTTCTCCAGAATGCTGGCATAGAGTTTCAAGGCATCGTCCTTATGCGTCTTGCGGAAATTGAAGTCATAATAGATGATAGCACCACATTCGTGCGCATAGTTGAGAAACTCGAGCACTTTGTCGCGAAGAACGGGATTGAGCACGAAGTAAGAGCCCATCATCACGATGTCGTCGGCATTTATCGTAGGCCACTCCACTTCAAGGCGGGCCTTGGGGTAGTCCTTATAAAATTGGTAGTCGGCGTCGTTATTGTCGTCGAGCCATGCCAGCGACAAGGCTGACCGTCCGTTCTTGAAGCGGCACACACCCTCTGTGCTCACATGATTCGCCTGCATGAAATCAACGATAATGTCGCCTACCTTGTCTGCACCCGTCTCTGTAATCATTGCCACATCTTCGCCCATACGCCCAAGCGACACTATGCCATTGAACACACTGCCACCTGGCACAGCGGCACGAGGCTGGCCATCCTTGAATATGATGTCGAGTATTGTCTCACCTATTCCTACAATCTTGCGCATATTAATCCTTTTATCCTTAAAAATATAATGTTTGTGTATATCCCAAATAATCCGAGTTTCACTAATCGTCGGTGAAGTCCAAAGTCGTTTCGTGCTTATCCTTCAATCATGGCAGTCAGCTCTTCCAGAGAAGAGGCTCTCAACACGAACTGATTGAAAGGTTTGTTCACCACACCTTTCTTCTCCAGATTATCCAACATCACGAACAAGTCATCCCAAAAACCATTGACGTTATAGAAGATGATGTTTTTTTGATGCTCACCAAAGGTGTGAGAGGCCATGGCAGAGAAAGCCTCGTCAAGGGTGCCTACGCTGCCGGGAAGCACAACCATGATGTCGGACTCACCAATAAGCCAGTCTTTGCGGTCGCTCAGTCCGTCGGCATAAAAAGTGATGTCTATCTGGTCGCTCACCATATTGTTCTTCAACACCTTCTGCGGAACCACACCGAATACCTTTCCGCCAGATTCTTTCACAGCTTTAGCCAAAACTTCCATCATACCACAGCGACTGCCGCCATATACAAGGGTCTTGCCATGAGAACCCAACCAAAGACCAAGACGACGGGCCTCGTCATAATAAACTTGTTCCATCCTGCCCGATGAGGAGCAGAAAACGCCAATGCGCTCCAACTTCTCAGGGGTGGTTACTTGTTCTGTCATTGTGTGGAGATTGTCCATAATTGAATAGGATGCTGTTTTCGTGTTGTTCGTCTCAAACCATAACCTGTGAGGCGTAGCACGCATTGAATTAAAGTGCAAAGTTACGAAATATTTCACAAAGGCGGTATCTTTCAGTCATTTTTCATCTTAAAAGTTGGAGATTTGGAGAAGATTCCTTACATTTGCAAATTCAGCACCGTGAATTGCGGCTGATAGACAACTTTCAAACCTTCAAAAACCACATCAAGATGAAGTTTACAGCACTATGTAAAGAGATTTTCGACAGGTCGGTCAACGACTACCATGTTGTGAATGATGTTGACACACCTATCAACAACCCATACCCTCAGGGAAGTATAGAAAATTACTTGTACCTCAAGAACTGGATTGACACCGTGCAGTGGCACCTTGAGGACATCATCCGCGACCCTGAAATAAACCCGGTGGAAGCGCTTGCCATCAAGCGTCGCATTGACAAGAGCAATCAGGACAGAACCGACTTGGTGGAGATGGTTGATAGCTATTTCCTCACCAAATACAAGGATGTCAAACCTCTTGACAACGCTACCATCAATACAGAGAGCCCAGCATGGGCCATTGACCGTCTGAGTATCCTCGCTCTCAAGATTTACCACATGAGGGAACAGGTTGAAAGACCTGAGGCTTCAGAAGAACACCGAGCCAAATGCCAAGCCAAACTCAACGTGCTGCTGGAGCAGCAAGTGGATCTCTCCACGGCTATTGACCAACTGCTCGACGACATCGCAAACGGACGGAAGTACATGAAGGTCTACAAACAGATGAAAATGTACAACGACCCAAGCACCAACCCCGTACTCTACGGAAAGAAATAAAGTCAGGACCCATCAGGCCCATCAAACCCATTTAGCCGTTATGAACAATTTGCTTGTTATCCGTCTATCTTCCATTGGTGACGTGGCCGCGACGATACCCATCGTCGACTCCATGGCACGACAGTATACCGACTTGAAAATCACGGTGCTCACTGCAAAGCGTTGCACTGCGTTTTTCGACTGGATGCCCTCCAACGTATCTGTCATTGGCATCAACACCAGTGACTACAAGGGTATGGACGGGCTCAACAGGCTTTACAGCGAACTACGTTCGTTGGGTTTCGACGCTGTCGCTGACCTTCATGATGTGTTGAGAACGAAATACTTGAAATGGAGATTTCGGCTTGCAGGTGTCAAGGTCTGTGTCATCCACAAGGGACGGGGAAGTAAGCACGCACTCCTTGGACATGGAAATACAGCAAAACAGCTACAACCAACAGCGGAGCGCTACCTTGATGTCTTCCGTAAGCTTGGGCTCAACATCATTCCTGATTTTATCAGCGCCTTCGACAAGAACACCATTGACTACGGCGTCATTGACAACCTTGTGGGGAAGAAGAAAGAAGGGGAACAATGGGTGGGCATCGCACCATTCGCCGCACATGAGGGAAAGGTGTTCCCACTCGACAGGATGAGTCTTGTGGCCAAAATCCTGGCTGAGCGTGGATGCCGAGTCTTCCTCTTCGGTGCTGGAGCCAAGGAAAACGAGGTCCTCTCACAATGGGAGGGCAACGGTGTGATAAACACAGTCGGCAAGATGGGAGGATTCCACAACGAGATTCTGCTGATGTCGGAACTCGACTGCATGGTCTCCATGGACTCTGCCAACATGCACCTGGCTTCCATGGTTGATGTGCCCGTGGTGTCGGTGTGGGGAGCCACACATCCCAAGGCGGGATTCCTCGGATGGAGGCAGAAACCATCGTCCATCGTGCAGCTCGACTTGCGTTGCCGACCTTGCTCCATCTATGGAAAGAAGGACTGCAAGTACGGCGATTACCGATGCATGGCTTTTATGCCCAAGGAGAAGATTTTGCGACACGTCTACCGCATTCTCGGTATGGACGACAAACTGATGGCAGACTCAGTTGCCGATGACCGAATCTTCAATGTCGAAGGCTGAACATTACACAAAAAAGACTATCTCGAACATCCAACACATGCAAGACTTTCTGTATAAAATCACTTTCGGTTTCTTCTGGCTTGTCTCGCTCATGCCCTTGAGCGTTCACTATTTCTTCTCTGATTTCCTGCTCTATCCGCTGATATACCATCTGATAGGCTACAGGAAGAAGGTTGTGAGAGAAAACCTCAAGGGGTCTTTTCCCGAAAAATCCGACCAGGAACTGAAGGATATCGAGCGCAAGTTCTACCATTTCTTCTGCGATTATATTGTGGAGAACATCAAGACTTTCTCCATGTCAAAGGAGGAGATGATGCGTAGGATGACATTCACCAATCTTGAAGAGGCCGAACCTGGTTATGCCGAGGGAAAGGTCATCATGTTCTTGTACCTCGCCCATTACTGCGACTGGGAATGGATTGCTTCCATGCCCTATTGGTCGCCCGACAGGCATATATCACAAATCTACCACCCGCTATACAACAAGGTGACAGACCGCATCTTCCTACACTTGCGTGAGCAGTACGGTGGGGAGAGCATTCCCATGAAAAAGACACTCCGTCGGTGCATACAGATGCGCACCGAATTCAAGAAAGTGGTGATTGGATGCATCAGCGACCAACTGCCCAAGTGGAACAGCATACACTACTTCACCAAGTTTCTCGGGCGTGATACCGCTACATTCATAGGGACGGAGCAGATGGCGAAGAAACTCAACGGAATCGTTTATTACGGACGTATGTCAAGGCCTAAACGCGGATACTATAACTGTGAGCTTATCAAAATCACACACAATCCCAAGGAATTCCCCGACTATCAGCTCACCGACATTTACAGTCAGTTGTTGGAAGAGGATATCCGACGTGAACCTCATTTGTGGCTTTGGTCACACAAACGCTGGAAGCGTACCAAAGAGGAATGGGAAGAACGAAAGAAACAAGCCAAAAACGACAAAGAAGATAAGGACGATAAGGAATAATCGTCTCACTGTGTTGAGATAGTAAACCCGCCCCAAAAAGGGCGGGCTTATTGTTTATAGGTCGGTTTATTGTTTATAGGTCGGTTTATTGTTTATGGGTGGGTTTATTGTTTTGTCCGTTGATAGACATCCATCAACTGGCGGGCTATGGCATCAGGACGAAACATCCGTTCTGCATAATCCCTACCCTCTGAAACCATGCCCTTACGTTCTTCGTCACTTAATGAAAGCAACCTCTTGATGCCATCCGCTATTTCTTCATCACTGTTTGGATTCACAAGCACAGCCGCATCACCACCTGCTTCGGGCAATGACGAAACATTGCTCGTCACCACTGGACAGCCACTCAGCAATGCCTCCACCACTGGAAGACCGAAACCTTCATAAAATGAAGGGTACAGAAAAACTAAAGCCAGTGTGTAGAGTGCTTGAAGTTGGTGGTTGTCTTTCAGGTTGCTTAACCAGAAGAAAGACTTTTCCATGCCATGTTCAGCGATATATTGCTCCACCTGTAGCTTGTATTCGCGTCCGTTGCCCACTATCACAAGGGGCAAGCGCGACTCCAAAGGTATCCGTTCCATCGCCTTGACGATGCCAAGCAGGTTCTTACGGCTGTTCACCGAACCCACATAAAGCATGAATTCACGGGGCAGATGAGGTGCGAAAGCATGCACCGAGGCCAGAGCCGTCTCACGGCGCATAGGGGTGTAGTAAATGTCCTGAACAGGTTGATAGACCACATCTACCTTACCTTCATCCACTTCATAAAAACGCATCACATCACGTTTGGTGCTTTCGCTGATGGCGACAATGCGGTCGGCATGGCGGCAAGCATAGCGCATCTTGATGTCATAGATTTGCCGGTCGTGCCAATGGTACATCTGGGTAAAGGTCTTGAATGCCACATCGTGGATGGTCACCACAGATGCCACACCTGAACGGTCGATGCCAAAAGGCAACTCATGACTCAGACCATGAAAGACATCGATATGTTCTTTCGCCAAAACACCCGACAGGAGGCAAGTGCGCCAGAGACCGCCTTTCAGAAAGGTCTCAGGAGTCTTAACCTCCACGCTTTTCATTTCCATGAACGGACGAGTGATGTCATTCACATGCAAGCGGGGCGTAAACAAAACGTAGTCGTTCTCAGGAAACGCATTCCTGAGAGCGACTATGTTGTTTCGGCTGTAGTTGCCTAAACCTGTGAAGTTGCAAAACAACCGTTTGGCATCGAATCCTATGCGCATATATGGAAAGGACTATACTATTCGATGGTGAGTTCGTTCATGATACGCTTGCCTTTGCTGTAAGTCTCAATCACAGACAGCACATATCGGATATCCACACCGATGCAGCGGGTAAGGCTGTTATTGAACATGATGTCGCTGCTCAGGGCCTCGTAGTTGCCATCGAATGCCAAGCCGATAAGACGTCCCTTGCCATCAAACATACCACTACCGGAGTTGCCGCCGGTGATGTCGTTGTTGGTCAAGAAGCAAAGGTTCATGGTGCCTGTGGTCTTGTCGATATATTGCTTGCCGAACTTTCCCTTGGCCAGCCATTTCTTCACGGCGGGAATCAAGGTGTAGTCGAGGTTGTCGGGGAACTTCACGTTCTTCTCCAGCAATGAAGATGATTTGGTGTAGTAGTCATACACAGTCTCCTTATCGGGTGAATAACCTTCAACAATACCATAACTCATGCGAAGTGTGAAGTTGGCGTCGGGATAATACTCCTTGTCTTTGTTCATCTCGCGCATGGCATCCTCCAGGTTGCGCTCGTAGAGGTTGATGTTGTTGTCGAAGGAGCCACGCAGTTTGAACAGCGTGCCAAGCATGCCGTAGGAGAGTTGCATCAGGGGGTCTTCTGTCAATTCCGACACTTTCTCCGTCTTGAAGATGACATCGGGCTTGGTGAAGGAAGAACGGCTGTAGACATCCTTGAGATAAGCATCGTAGTCGCCACCGAACTGGTCCTTGATGGTGGAATAGAACGACATCAGATAGTCTTCGCTGGGCACCTGCTCGGCATAGTTGCGCAACAAGGCGGCGAGGGTGCGGCGGTCGAGGTCGAAGTCGATGTCCTTATAGGTCTCCTTGGCTTGCTTCTGGAAGTCGCCGCCACCATTGAAGATCGACATCAGGCCTTGGAAAGAAAGCATCAGCAGGTCGGAACCAGTCAGTGTCTCCTCGAACAGGGTGGCAACCAGGTTGCCCTCAGCCGTAGAGGCATACTCGGCTTTCAGGGAATCAAGCACACCGATGTACTTGGCATGGGCCACGGTGTCGCTCATGATCCATTCATTGAGTTCTTTCTCAAAGGCTCTTTTCTCGTCGAGCACACCGAAACGCTCGATGGATTCGTTCATTCCGATGGCGTTCTTCCAGTAGTTGGAACTCTCGGCATACTTCGATGAGTACTTGATGCGGATGTCGTCGCTGGCATTCATGGCCTCTTTCCAGATGTCCTGCTTCACACCGCGCACCTGAGCCCTGGGTTTGTTCTCATTCTCCATCATATTGACGATGCCGTATGAACTCATATAGCGGCTGGTGCTGCCTGGATAACCGAAGGTCATGCAGAAACTGCCGTTCTGATAGCCCTGGGTGGAGACGTGGGCGTAACTGTCGGTCTTGTAAGGCACATTGTCCTCTGAATAGGCGGCAGGGAGGTTGTTGGGACCTGCGTAGATGCGGAAAACACTGAAGTCGCAGGTCTGGCGGGGCCATACCCAGTTGTCGGTGTCGCCACCGAACTTGCCAAGGCTCTCTGGAGGAGCGCACACCAGACGCACGTCGTCGAAGCGCTGATAAACCGACATGTAGTACTTGCTGCCACGGTAGTAAGGCACCACCTGGGCATAGATGCCGTTGACGCTGTCTTTCACGGCTTCAGTCAACTTGTCGGCAGCAGCTTCTATGGCGGCTGAACGGGCTTGCTCATCCATCGCGTCGGTCACGTCGGCCATCACCTGATCGGTCACCTCAACAGTGCGCAAGTGGAACGAAACGTACAAGTCGGGAGTAGGAATCTCATCCTTCTGCTTCTTGGCATAGAAACCGTACTTCAGATAGTCGTGCTTGGTCGTAGAGTGGGTCTGGATGGTGCCGTAACCACAGTGGTGGTTGGTGAAGACCAGACCGTTGGGGCTGACAACCACTCCTGAGCAAAAGCCACCGAACATCACGATGGCGTTGTTGAGTGAGGGCTGTCCGTCGCTGTAAATCTGCTCGGGAGTGAGTTCCAAACCCAACGACTGCAACACACTGTCGGTACGAGCGGAGATGTTGCAAATCATCCACATACCCTCATCGGCCTTTGCCAGACCGAAAAAAGCCATCATGACGATGGACATCAAAAATTTTCTCATAATCAATATCTTAATTTGTAATCTACTTTTTCTTGAAATATTTGCCTACCAAAGGCAAAGAGCTTAAAGGGAAGTCTTTCTTCACCATATACGCCACAAATACGGCGATAATCAGTGTGTTGATGATTGTTGCCATCACAACGCCCATTGACTGGTTGACATAGTGCATCAGTACACATAACACGGCGGTAAGAACAACGTATACCAGCATCTCCCGAAGGGGGTAGTTCACGGGGTTGTACTTCTGACCTACAAAATACGAAAGGACCATAGCCACTCCGTAGCCAGTGAAACCACCCCAAGCACAGGCCATGTAACCAAACTTGGGCACAAAGATAATATTGACCAACACCAAAGCGAGACAGCCAATGCCCGAGAAGATGGCGCCCCAGATGGTCTTGTCAATCAACTTGTACCAGAAACTCAGGTTGAAATACACGCCCATCATGATTTCAGCGGCCATCACGATAGGAACAACTTTCAATCCCTCCCAGTAGTCGCGGGCGATGATGTGTTTGAACAAACCTATATAACCTATTACCAAAAGATAGGCCAGCAACGTGAACACGAGGAAGAACTTCATCGCTTTGGCATAAAGTTCTTTCGAATTGCGGTCCTTGGCGCCGGAGAACACCATGGGTTCGTATGCGTAACGGAATGCTTGGGTAATCATCGCCATAATCATCGCAATCTTGCTCGCTCCACCATAGATACCGAGTTGGGCATGTGCGTCGGCGCCGTCATAGACAAAGGGGAAGATAATCTTGTCGGCCGTCTGGTTCAGGATGCCGGCTATGCCTAATACAAGAATAGGCCAGGAGTAACTGAACATTCTCCGAACCAACTTGCCGTCAAACCCACTTCGGATGCCCATGACCTCTTTGCCCAAAGCCAACAACAGCAAGGTGGAGGCTATAAGATTGATATAGAAGGTGAAACCTGGGTCCTTGCCTTTGAAACCCACAAAATAGATGATATTGAGGGTGATGAGTATAAGAATGTTGAGTAGTTTGAGGGTGGCGAACTTAATAGGCCGTTTCTGATAACGCAAGTAGCAGAAAGGAATGCAGGAGAAAGCGTCCACAGCGACGGTCAGAGCCATTGCCCATACCCATGAGGGATGTTCAGCATAACCCAGAAAAGATGAAATGGGATGGATGAAGGCAAAAACCAGCGCCACAAACATGGCCGACAACCCTCCCACAGTGATGAGTGTGGTGCTATAGACTTTCTTGGGGCTCTCACCGTCTTTGTTAGCAAAGCGGAAGAAGGTGGTTTCCATGCCGAAAGTGAGCAGCACCATGGCAAGAGCCGTCCAAGCATATACATTCGTGATGACTCCGTATCCACCCGATGCGGCGGGTAGGGAGAAGGTGTAGATTGGCACAAGCAGGTAGTTGATGAAACGACCCACAATACTGCTTAAACCATAGATGGCTGTATCTTTAGCCAAAGATTTCAGATTAGCCATATCTTTTGTCTATTCTAATGTATTCAAAAGTCAATGTTCAAAAATGCGATTGAGCGAGAGCAGAGCCGAACTTGTTCGAACTATGCCGAGCGTGAGCATTTTAGGCGAAGCCAATGTCAATCAAACAAAGTTGGTGCGTATACACTTCCAGGGCGTTTGCGGCCGAGATGGTTGTAAGCGAGGTCGGTCACCTCACGACCACGGGGAGTGCGCTTGATAAAGCCTTCCATAATCAGGAATGGTTCATATACTTCTTCAACCGTGCCTGCATCCTCGCCGATAGCTGTGGCGATGGTACTCAAGCCCACAGGACCACCCTTGAACTTGTCGATGATGGTCGTGAGAATCTTGTTGTCTATCTCATCCAGACCAAAGGTGTCGATATTGAGTGCCTCAAGTGCGAATTTGGCGATGTTGATGTCGATGCGTCCTGTTCCCTTCACTTGTGCGAAGTCGCGAACACGTCGGAGCAAAGCATTGGCGATTCGAGGTGTGCCACGGCTACGGCTGGCTATTTCCTTGGCTGCTGACGGGTCGCAAGGCACCTCCAGCAGAGCGGCGGAACGCAGGATAATCCGTGTCAGCACCGATGCGTCGTAGTACTCCAAGTGCATGTTGATGCCGAAACGGGCGCGTAGTGGCGCGGTGAGCAAGCCACTGCGGGTCGTCGCGCCAATCAGCGTGAAAGGATTCAAGTCCAACTGGATGCTTCTCGCAGAAGGTCCTTTGTCTATTAGGATGTCTATACGGTAGTCTTCCATGGCTGAATAAAGGTATTCCTCCACCACGGGCGACAGCCGGTGAATCTCGTCGATGAACAGCACGTCGTTCTTTTCCAATGAGGTGAGGATGCCAGCGAGGTCGCCAGGTTTGTCGAGCACAGGTCCTGATGTCACTTTGAAACCGACACCCAACTCGTTTGCGATGATATTCGACAACGTTGTTTTTCCCAGTCCAGGAGGACCATGCAGCAACGTGTGGTCGAGCGACTCGCCACGGTATTTAGCTGCATCTACAAACACACGGAGGTTGTCGACAACCTTCTCCTGTCCGTTGAAGTCATCGAAACGCAAGGGACGGAGTGCCTTTTCGATGTCATCGTCTTTCGATGCGTATTTCTGTTCTCTGATATCAAAATCTTCGGTCATCAATCTTTTTTCCTTTCTGAATATAAATCAAATTGCAAAAATACATATTTTTCCATTAATACTGCAACATTAATTCTAAAATGATGCGTAAAAATATTATCATCGGAATTATAAAAAGACAAACGGCAGGAATTTGTCATCCTGCCGTTCCGCTTGTTATATGAAAATGAATTTATAGTTTCTTAAACTCTGCGTAGATTTTGTCGGCTATCTCCTGCATCTCAGCTGGTTGGAGAGTCAACTTTTCTTTGGCGAAGTTCATGTCTTTCTCGCTCTGCATCGGCACAAGGTGTATGTGGGCATGATTGACTTCCAGACCGAGCACAGCCTGGCCTACCTTGATGCAAGGGAATGCGGCTTTGATGGCTACGGCCACTTTTTTCGCGAAAATCTGGAAACGGCCAATCTCATCGTCTTCCATGTCGAAAATGTAGTCCACTTCACGACGTGGAATCACCAGGGTGTGTCCTTTCACCATCGGGTTGATGTCGAGGAATGCGTAGAATTCGTCATTCTCAGCACATTTGTAGCTTGGAATTTCTCCGCAAGCGATTCTGCTGAATATAGTTGCCATAATCAAGCCCTCCTTATCCTACAGAGATGTTGAGTATCTTCATCTTCTTCAAACCTACAGGCGTAATGATGTCTGCTACATCACCCACACGCTTACCAATCAAACCTTTGGCGATAGGGGTGTTCACCGAAATCTTGCCCTCACGAAGGTTCACCTCGCTGTCGCTCACCAAAGTGTATGTGAACTGTTTGCCTGTTATCTGGTCCTCGATGTCTACTTTAGACAGTATCTGTACAACGTCAGTTTTAATCTTGGACTGGTCAAGGATCTTGGCGTTGGCCAACTCCATCTTCTTTCGGGCAATCAGGGATTCCAGTTTGCCCTGTGCTTCCTTTGCAGCGTCGTACTCGGCATTCTCAGAAAGGTCACCTTTTTCACGGGCCTCCTGAATCTGACGAATGACTTGTGGACGTTCTACTTCTTCTAATTCCTTTATTTCGGCTTTCAATTTGTCATAGCCTTCTTGTGACATATATGCCATAGTCTTTTCCTCCTTAGTTAATAAGTATGTATAGTTTTATTTTATGATTACTCTCTCCTCTGTTGGCGCAAACAATGCGTTTAAGATAAAACAAAAAGAATTCCAGTTTTTCTCACTGGAACCCTTTTTGCCTATATTTGTGATGCAAAGTTAGATAAATAAAGTTTAAACACCAATATTTTTTCAAGAAAATTAACTTTTCAACTTCATTGAAGTTACTTTCATTCGGAAATGAAAAGAAAAACAAGTTTTCCTTTTGCATTTCTCTCATTTATTCGTAACTTTGCCCCCGAAATGAAAAAGGTTATGCTTCCTTAGTTCAATGGATAGAACAAATCTCTCCTAAAGATTAGATCCGAGTTCGATTCTCGGAGGAAGTACAAAACGAGTCAAATAAAGGAAAAGAAATTAAAAGAAATCATTGTAATACAATCATTTACAAAAATTCGTATTTTTCCTTTATTTACAAATCTTGACAAAATTTACCCCCTTTTTCGCATTTCAGGATCCTTTTTAACACCCCAG
Organism: Bacteroidaceae bacterium; assembly: GCA_017534705.1. Lineage (GTDB taxonomy): Bacteria > Bacteroidota > Bacteroidia > Bacteroidales > Bacteroidaceae > RUG11857. Next base: position 2,298 of record JAFXVU010000173.1, on the reverse strand, counting down.
AGTTTTCTGTTTTCAGAATAATTTGTATCTTTGCAAAACAAACTGAAACGACCATGGATAAAGGAAAGAGAAGAGGTGTCAATCCGAACCTTATAGAGGACGGTACACCAAGATTATTAAAGATAAAGTATCAAAAATGGGGCTGAAGAAAGCCTGTATGTCGAGTATCAATTAGGGTATGACCTTGAAAAGGGCACATCTATCAGAAGGAAAGAGTACCTATCCCTGTACCTCATCACTACCCCCAAAACGCCCGTCGAGAGGGAGCAGAACAGAGAAACGCTCCTCCTTGCAAAGAAAATTAGGCGAGCCAAGGAAGAGAGATTCATAGAGGAACGAGAAGGATTTATGTTCCAACGTGACACCAAGGTCAACTTTTTCTTCTTATTTGAGGAATACATCAGCACATACCAGAAAAAAGACATCCGAGTTATCGAGATGGCATTGAGACGTTTCAGAGAGTTTCTTGAAGACAACGAGGAATACAAGAAGTTCACAGAATACCTCAAACCAGCGTACATCAACAAGGATATGATGGCTAAATTCACGGACTACCTAAAGAAAACTTGCTCGGGTTCCACGGGCGCTTGGAGTGTATATCAACGCTTCAAAAAAGTCATCAACTACATGGTTGAGAAGGGGTTTCTCCGGACAAGTCCTTGTAAGGGCGTCACCATCAAGGCCGACACGGATGCAGTTACAAAAGAGATACTTACGCAAGAGGAAATTACCACCCTCATCAAAACCCCAGTCGTTCCAGACGCACCCGAAGTACGGAAAGCCTTCATCTTCTCATGTTATACGGGGCTGCGGTGGGCAGACATCATCAACCTACGTTACGGCAACATCGACCGAACAAACAGACTGCTGAGGTTCGAGCAAACGAAGACCAAAGGCCACTCTTCTTCAAGCGTGGTCACTATACCTCTTCGGCTGGATCTCATAGACTTCCTGGGGAAAGGGGAGAAATCCACTCTCCTATTCCATCTCCCTACCCACAACGGTGCGTTATACTTCCTTCGTCGTTGGTGCAAGGCCGCTGGAATCGACAAGCACATCACCTGGCACTGCGCCCGTCATAGTTATGCTGTCGCTTTGCTGTCTAATGGTGCAGACATCAAGACCGTTTCTTCCCTAATGGGGCATTCCTCAATCGCCATGACCGAGAAATATCTGCACGTGGTGGACCAACTCAGAGAGAAAGCCATCAACTCACTGCCACGAATCACATTATAAACTGAGGCACGGAAGGCAGTAGCACGACAAGGCGACAAGCATCCTCAACAAGGGGATGAGGCCGCGTGTTGTCCTGTTTTTGCCATCGATAACTGAACTAAGCATGGGGATGCTTATTCATTCGTGAGGAACTTACCGTCGGGTGTCATACCCTCCACGCTGATGAACATCTCGCGGCAAGAGGAGTTGTTGTAGAACTCCACATGGGCCTTGCCCTCGCTGTCGGTCTTCACGTCGGGCTGCCAGTAGATGGTGCGGAGGAAATCTTCCATGGGCGGAATCTTGGAGTAGTCCTCCATCTGAAAAGTCTCGGGCGTGTTGTAGCCCTCGAAATAGGTCTTTCTCAGCCCCTTGTTGCTTTCAGTGGTGAATTTCTTGTGCAAATACAGATAAATGCGCACAGATTTCCCTCCAAGTTCAGCATATTCTTCAACATTTATATTCCCGCCATCCAGCATTTCTGTTCTCGGGCTGCCTGGCTGGATATAGATGGACTTAATTTCCGACAGGTCAAAGGGGAAAAACTCGTCACCATGAAATCCATGTTCACCTGATGTCGCATTGCTGATGTTGGTCAACCCGTTGTCGATGATCCAAAAAATCGGGCGGTGGTCGTAGGATATACTGCCAGTCCAGTCATAACCTCCGTTATGCTGTACAAGACTTCCAACATTATTCGTAACAGGAAACACAGGAGATGTTGGCACATGTTTCGCATCGGGATCGTTGAAGAACGGGTTCCGCTTGCACAGGAACTCGAACGTCGTCGGGTCTTCCTCGCCCCTGTCACGGATGTTGTCCAGTTCACGGTCCACATCATAGTATAGGGTGGCGAACTGCTGTCCAAATTTCTCGTTCTTGTACTGCCAGTCGTCGTTGGTGAAGTAACGGCGCTTGGCTCTCACCGTCACGTTTCTCAGCACATGCTCGCGTTTCGACAGCGGTACATACACCGTGTCGTCGTCCGTCCACTCCAGCGGATTGACGAACAGGTTGGGGCGGTCGATCTCACGCCTCGATGCCTCCAACGGTGTGATGTATCTCGGTACGGGAGAGAACTGG